>NZ_JAKVPE010000001.1:1000851-1334468 GCF_022482365.1 Limosilactobacillus sp. | reverse complement strand
TAGATGATAAGCTTCCAGTGTTTTTTTATGTCTGGAAAAGTTAGCGTGACATTTGCGAATGGCTTTGATATTGTCTTAGCAAGAAGTATTTCCCGGAAAATTAATTGAATTAATTTGGCTCTACCCGCAATTTAAGCAAGGAAGGAATAATCAATGAAACAAGTTCAAGTTATTCAAGGCGACATCACAACGCTGGCGGTCGATGCAATTGTCAACGCGGCCAACACCACGCTGATGGGCGGGGGTGGCGTTGACGGCGCCATCCACCGGGCTGCCGGTCCGGCCCTGTATGCGGCCTGCCGCAAGTTCAACGGTTGCCCCACCGGAGAGGCCCGGATCACCAGCGGCTTTAATTTGCCGGCCCGCTACATCATTCATACCCCGGGACCGATCTGGCATGGTGGCACCGGGGATGAGGCCCAACTGCTGGCCAATTCGTACCGCAACAGCCTGCTCCTAGCGGAAGAACACAATTGTCGAACGGTGGCCTTTCCATCGATCAGCACTGGGGTCTATGCCTTTCCGCTTGACCAGGCGGCGCCAATCGCCCTGGAGACCATCCGGGACTTTCTGGCACAATCTACCAGTGTCGAGCAGGTGACGATGGTCTGCTTTGATCCCGCAACCCTCGCTGCTTATCGGGCGGTATTATGATAATGAATTGCTCGCGTTTAAGCGGGCTTTTTTATTTTCGCCAGTCGGAAATGTTATAATAAAACCAATTATGTAAAAAATCAGGTGAAAGAAATGGCACAAAAGCCAGTCAAATTAGACGATGTTGCGCGTGAGGCCGGGGTGTCCAAGACGACCGTTTCCCGCGTCTTGAACCAGCGTGGCTACCTTAGTGACGCAACCATTGCCAAGGTCCACCGCGCGATGGAGAAACTAAATTACCGGCCCAATGCGATTGCTCGCCAGCTTTATAAGCAGGAAACAAAGATTGTCGGCCTGATCTTTCCAACCACCGATGATCCCTTCTTCGGCCAATTGGAAGCAGCTCTGGAAAGTGAGCTTTATCACCGCGGCTATAAGGTCCTGATGGGAAATAGTCAGAACGATCCAGACAAGGAACGCAGCTTTTTGCGGCAGCTCCTGAACCGGCAGGTCGACGGCCTAATCGTCGGGGCTCACAATGAGGACATCGATGAATACCAGCGCACGACCCTGCCGATCGTTTCGATTGAACAGATTGTCAGCAGAAACGTTCCGGTGGTGTCGTCCGACAACTACAACGGGGGACGGCTCGCCACACAGCGGCTACTTGATGATGGCTGCCGGCACATTATCCACACCAACTATCCGGAAAACATTCCGACGCCGAACCACGAACGGCGTTTAGCCTATGAAGAATTGCTGCGGCTGCACGGGCGGACGCCGATCACCTACCACATCAGCTTTGATGATCCGGTTGAAAAGAAGCGCCAGGTGATTCGGCAGATTTTTGAAGAACATCCGGAGGTTGATGGGATCTTTGCCGATAACGATACCAACGCCGGTCTGATCATGAACGTGGCGCGGGAGTATAAACGCTTGATTCCAGAGGACCTGCGGGTGGTTGGCTATGACGGTGCCAATTCCACCCGGATTCTGTTGCCACAATTGACCACTGTTCAGCAGCCGATTGATCGGATGGCAAAGACCGCTGTGAAGCTGCTCCAGGCCCGTTTAGACGGGGAGTCAGTGGAGTCGGTGATGCTGCCGGTCAAGCTAATCGATGGGGGAACGGCCTAGTGCCGCTCTTTTTTATTTTAACTTTTTATGTCAACCGGTTGACAGAGAAAACAGAAAGCGCTAACATAAGAATCGTTGAAACAAGGAAGCGCTTTACTAACAACTGAGGAATTTTAGTAAAAAGAGGGACTTTTATCATGGCTCATGTTTCATTAGACAAGCAAGGCTTAAAGCAATTTGTACACGCAAACGAACTCGGTGAGATGCAGGCAATGGTCAACGCCGCCGACGAAGAACTTCGCAAGGGCACCGGTGCTGGCGCGGACTTCCGTGACTGGCTCCATTTGCCGACCGAATACGACAAGGAAGAATTCGCCCGCATCAAGCAGGCCGCCAAGAAGATCCAATCTGACTCCGACATCCTGGTCGTGATCGGGATCGGGGGCTCCTACCTGGGTGCCCAGATGGCCATCGACTTCCTGCACAACACCTTCTACCAAGCCCAGAGTGCTGAGGATCGCAAGTACCCACTGGTCATCTTTGCCGGGAACTCCCTGAGTTCAACCTACGTTCACGACCTGCTTCAGCTGATCGGCGACAAGGACTTCTCCGTCAACATCGTCTCCAAGTCCGGGACGACCACGGAACCATCCATTGCCTTCCGGATCTTCAAGGACAAGCTGATCGCCAAGTACGGTGAGAAAGAGGCCAACAAGCGGATCTACGCCACGACCGACAAGGCCAAGGGGGCCCTGAAGACCGAGGCCGACGCTCACGGTTACGAAAGCTTCGTCATTCCGGATGGGGTCGGCGGTCGTTACTCCGTTCTCTCCGCCGTTGGTCTCCTGCCAATCGCCGCTTCTGGTGCCGACATCGACCAGCTGATGGCCGGTGCCGCCCAGACCGAAAAGGACTTCGTTGACCCTGACCTGACCAAGAACGAAGCCTACCAGTACGCTGCCTACCGGAACATCCTGTACCGGAAGGGTTACGAAACTGAGCTGCTGGAAAACTACGAGCCAAACATGCGGATGTTCGCCGAATGGTGGAAGCAACTTGCCGGCGAATCCGAAGGGAAGGATCAAAAGGGCATCTACCCATCCAGTGCCAACTTCACGACCGACCTGCACTCCCTGGGTCAGTACATCCAGGAGGGCCGGCGCTTCCTGATGGAGACCGTGGTCAAGCTCGACCGTCCAAACTACGACGTTGACATCCCGAGCGAAGAGGACAACCTCGACGGTCTCAAGTACCTGGAAGGCAAGACGATGGACTTCGCCAACACCAAGGCCTACGAAGCTGTCGTTGCCGCCCACACGGCCGGTGGCGTTCCGGTCATGACCGTTCACATTCCAGAAGAGAACGAGTACACCCTGGGCTATTTGATCTACTTCTTTGAAGTGGCCATGGGCATCTCCGGCTACCTGAACGGGATCAACCCATTCAACCAGCCGGGCGTCGAAGCCTACAAGGTCAACATGTTTGGCCTGCTGGGCAAGCCGGGCTACGAAGAGGTCGGCGACAAGCTGCGGGCAGAGATGGAAAAGAACAACTAAGGAGGAGCCAAAATGATGTTATTAGGAAGTATTGAAGCCGGCGGGACCAAGTTCGTCTGCGCAGTCGGTGACACCAACTACCAAGTCAAAGATTCAATTCACATTCCAACGACCACGCCGGAAGAAACGCTGCAAAAGTGCATCGACTGGTTCGACCAGTACAAGGCCGACCTGTCAGCCATCGGGATTGCCTCATTTGGGCCAATCGAAATCCGCAAGAGCTCCCCAAAGTACGGTTACATCACCAGTACGCCAAAGCCAGGCTGGGCGGATACGAACTTTGTCGGCCCGTTCAAGGAGCACTTCAACATTCCGATCTACTGGACGACCGACGTCAACGGCTCCGCTTACGGTGAATATGTTCTCTCCACGCTGTTCAACAAGCGGGTCAACTCCCTGGTTTACTACACGATTGGGACCGGGGTTGGTGCCGGTGCCGTGATCGACGGCAAGTTCGTCGGTGAAACGGGGCACCCTGAGATGGGTCACATTCGCCTGAAGCGCCACCCAGACGACTTGGACTTCAAGGGCATCTGCCCATTCCACGGTGACTGCCTGGAGGGCTTGGTCAGCGGCCCAACCTTTGAGGCTCGGACCGGGAAGAAGGGGAAGGATGTTCCACTGACTGATCATGTCTGGGACATCATGGCCTACTATGTTGCTCAGGCCGCCCTGGACGCAACCCTGATGTTCCGGCCTGGCCAACTGATCTTCGGTGGCGGGGTCGTCAGCGAAGAGTTCCTGAAGAAGGTTCGGCCGAAGTTCATGGAGCTTCTGAACAACTATATCCCGATCGACAACGTGGATGAATACATCACGATGCCACTGGCCCAGAATAATGGTTCCGCCACGATCGGCGACTTTGCTCTGGCGCTGAAAGCCGCAACTGAATAATTGAGAAATTGAGAGAGAAAAGAAAAAAGGGGTACAAAATCTATGAAGGAAACTAAATTTATCCGGGTCTTAAGTGTCGTTGCCAGTGTGATCGCCGTCTGCATGTACGTTTCATACATTCCACAGATCATTAACAACCTTCACGGTGCCTACTGTGCACCTCTCCAGCCATTTGTGGCGGGCCTAAACTGCACGCTGTGGTCAATCTACGCATGGTTTAAGAGTGAACGTGACTGGGCGGTCTTTGTCGCCAACTTCCCGGGAATCTTCTTTGGCTTCATTACTTTCTTCACTGCCTTGCACTAAAATGTTCGTCTAATCATTTTGACTAATTACAAAGGGATCACCTGCTTAATTGTGGTGATCCCTTTGTATTATCCTCATTGCAGCCAAAGCTGGTCTTTTTGGTGGATCAAATGGTTAGTACTTGGGAAATGCTTTGCCATATAAACTGAATCAAGGTCAATAAAGCGAACGTTTTGGTGCGCATTAGCAAAAGCAACGGCGGCAGCTAAGCTTTCTGGTGCTTCGATCATGCAGCCAATCATGCAACAAATTCCGGCCGCCTGGCAGAGCTCATTAATCTGCGAAGCTGGGTAAAGACCACCACTTTTCATCAGTTTGATGTTTATCATGTCAGCGGCACCGGCTTTAATTACCCTTAGCGCATCTGCCGGGGTAAAGACGCTTTCGTCAAGCATGAGCGGCAGGGTGGTTCTTTCCCGGAGCTTCGCAAGGTTCGTTAACTGGTTTGCAGGCAGCGGCTGTTCGATAAAATCAAGGTTAAGATTAGCGGCCTCTAACAGGGCGAGACCCCGCCGTGCTTCCTGGTACGACCAGCCTTGGTTGACATCGACCCGGAAACTAACGGTGGGATCGATTGCCTGGCTAATTTTAGACAGGGTTGCAACGTCTTGTTCTACACTTCCGTTGCCAATTTTGACTTTGAGAGAATGGAAACCAGCTTTGACGAGATCCTTAGCTTCCGCCACCATCTGATCGGGGTCACCAATGCTGATGGTATAATCGGTTGCCATTGACTTCTTGGCCCCGCCAAGCAAATCGGTCAGCGGGCAGTGGAATGCTTTTGCCCGGGCGTTGTAAAGTGCAATATCTACAGCAGCTTTAGCGGGGTGGTTATTGCGGATGCTGCCCTGCAGAGTTGCCATTAGCGGTTCAAAAGCAGCGAGCGATTTACCGATCAGCTTAGGGCGAATGACATTTTCAATAATCATTTGCAAGCTGGCAAGCGTATCGCCGGTAACAACTTCATTCGGCGTTGCTGCACCGGTGCCACTGATCCCGTTCTGCAGAGTAATGGTCACCTTGACGGCCTGAATATCGTTGACCGTGTGTAGATGGGTCACGAATGGTCGCTTAAGTGGAATTTTTTCTAACTGGGTTTCAATTTTGACAATAGTTAAATCTGTACTCACGTTATGCACTTCCTCTGGTGAAATAATTAAATCTATTATAAGGAATTGAAGGAGAGAAAAGCAGAATTTAATTGCTAAAACCGAAGTTCCTAATAATCGAGTCTCTTGAGCACAGTAAAGTATGAAAAAGAAAGAAGCAAGTGCTGAAAAATTAAGGTTATTAATCGCTTTGATGCAAAAGCGACTAATTGCCGCGCACTATTCGGCAAGCAGAAATTGACTGTCTAGTGGAACCTGACTATAATGTCTCACAAACTTTGTCAATTGTAATCAGGTACTATTGGAGGTGCGTTGAGATGAGCAAGAGAAATATTGATACGGCATTCTTTGGGCACCCCCGGGGATTGTCGACGCTGTTCTTCACGGAAACGTGGGAACGGTTCAGCTACTACGGAATGCGGGCAATTCTGCTATTCTATATGTACTACGCCGTTAGCGAAGGTGGTCTGGGAATTAATAAAACCACGGCCGCGTCCATCATGGCAATTTATGGGTCGATGGTCTACCTCTCCAGTGTCATTGGTGGCTGGTTGGCAGACCGGATCTGGGGAGCACGTCGAACTGTCTTCTATGGCGGGATTTTGATTATGTTTGGGCATATCGCCCTTTCGCTGCCGCTTGCCAAGGGGGCGCTATTTGCCTCGATTGCTCTAATCGTTATGGGAACCGGACTTTTGAAGCCAAACATCTCAGATATGGTTGGTGGCCTTTATAGTGAGGAAGACCGGCGGCGAGATGCCGGCTTCAGTATTTACCTCTTTGGGATCAACTTGGGTGCTGCGGTGGCGCCCTGGGCAGTTCCGTGGGCTGCTGAGGGCTTTGGCCTACACCTCTTCGGTAATCAAACCAACTTCCATGCCGGCTTTTCATTGGCAGCCTTTGGAATGTTCTTTGGCCTCGTTCAGTACCTGATTGACGGGCGGAAATATCTGCCGGCCAGCAGTCTGCAGCCAACCGACCCGCTGGATTCAGAGCAGCGTTCTTCAATTATTGTCAAGACGCTGCTGGCAGTCGGGGCCTTGGTGGTTGTACTGGTTATTCTGGCAGCGTTTGGCCAATTAAACATCACCAATCTGATTACATTAGTGACGATCATTGCGATTGCCCTGCCGCTATACTACTTTGTCTGGATGCTGAATTCCAAGAAGGTTACCAAAGTCGAAAGAACGCGTGTGGTGGCCTACATTCCGCTATTTATCTCCGCTGTGATCTTTTGGATTATCGATGAGTCTGGATCGGTTGTCCTGGCCCTCTTTGCGGCACAGCGGACGATTCTGCACCTGGGCAGCTGGCACTTTACTGCTGCTAACTTTCAGACGCTGAACCCGCTTTTCATGATGATGCTAACCCCGCTTTTCGCACTGCTTTGGGACCATCTCAAAAAGCAGCCGAGCGCACCGGTCATGTTTGTGGCGGCGCTGGTTTTTGCCGGTCTTTCATATGCATTTATGGCTTTACCAGGTTTGATTCATGGGACGACCGCCGGACGAGTTTCGCCATTTTGGCTGGTCGGCTCTTGGTTCATCGTTGAGCTAGGGGAAGTTTCGCTGTCCCCAGTCGGCCTTGCGGTTACTAGTCGATTAGCACCGAAGGCCTTTAAATCTCAGATGATGAGTATGTACTTTCTGGCTGATGCAGCCGGTCAGGCGGTCAACGCCCAAATTGTCAAGTTCTATTCATCTGCGACTGAAGTTCCGTACTTCCTTACAGTTGGAACCGTCAGCATTGTCTTTGGGCTCTTCCTCCTTCTTTTTGTAAAGCGGATTAATCGCCTGATGGACCAAGCAGAGTAGCTGTGATGGGTGAAATAGAAGGGAGCAGATCGATCTTGACACGAACACTGAAGAGCCAATTGATTACTAACTGGGGAAAGATTATGAATGAGTACGGCAATGCTTCCTCAATTGCTGTTTTCCTCCAGAAGGAGCGCAGGGAATTCAGTTTTACGAATGAACCGAAGCTTCGCTATGAGACGGCCAGTACGGTCAAAGTTGCAGTTCTTTCGCTCCTGCTTCATACGAACAAAGGGCAGCTTGACCAAACTCAACAAAGACTTGCGGAAAAGATGATTCGCAATAGTAATAACAAAGCTACTACGGCAATTTTAGAGAACTATCTAGGTGGCATTCTGGCACTAAAGGCCATTTATCGCGACTTGAGGATGACCAATACGACGGCTTCTGACTGGTGGGGAACGACCCTGACAGTCCCACATGATCAGCTAAAACTGCTTCGGATGATTTACGGACCAACGAAAAGCGATTACTTAGATGATCGCTCCCGGAAGTATATTCAATCCCTAATGGCGAATACTAATCCGCAACAGCAGTGGGGAATTTCAGCAGGCAGTCCGCGCTTTTTCCTGAAGGATGGCTGGCGAAAAGCTAGTGACAATAAGAAATGGGAGGTCCACAGCATCGGTTGCATTCCGGATGCGCGCCAGAGCTACCTGATTGCGATCTATACACGCAACAATCGCAATTTTAATTCTGGTGTCAGCTACGTTGAAAAACTAGCTCGAACCACTCGTCAGATTTTAGATCAATAATTTAGTTTGAAATCACCCAGGATTATTTCCCGGGTGATTTTTTTGTCATCGCTTCAGTCGGCAATATTTGGTATGATACAGGAAAACGAATTTGTTCTATTGGGAGGAGAAAATCGTGGCAAAGGAAAAGAAAACACGGCGGGGATTGAGGAAGGGCCTGCTAGCGAGCAAACGGCGGCGCTGGCTGCTGCTTGCCGGGCTGCTGGTAGTAGTAATCGTGATCGCGGTGGCGGTCCGCGCTACAAATCAGCGAAAGGCAACCGCTCAACCAAAATACCGGACGATGAAGGTCAGTCGCCAGTCCGACTTTGCGTTGACGGGAAAGGTTGAAGCAACCCAAACCCAGGTACTGGCGCTGCCATCCGGTAAATTGCAGAGCCTAAACGTGAAGGATGGTGATCACGTTGCCCAGGGGACGCCGATCCTGACGACCCATAATGACGAGACCCAGGATAGTGCGACCGAGCTCCAGGGGGACCTGACTAAGGCCCAGCAGCAGGTCAAGTCGCAGCAGCAGACGATCAACAGCCTTCGCCAGCAAATCAGCAGTGCGGATGAGGACGAACAGGCGGACCTGCAAAGCCAGCTGACGGAGGCCCAGAACGCCTACAATGACGCCCAGGCCAGCGTTAGTTCGACCCAGTCCCGGCTCAACACGACCAACAGCAAGGTCAATCAAACGCTGACGGCCCCGTACGCGGGCTACGTGACGGTCGACCAATCCAAGCAAGGGCAGCCGGTAGTGACCCTCTATTCCGACAGCCTCCAATTTACCGGTCAGGTTTCCGAATACGACTACAGCAAGCTTCACCAGGGGACGACTCTGCAGGTCAAGGCGCTGGCAACCAATCGGACCGAAAAAACGCCGGTGTCGTACTTGGCCAAAGTGCCTACCAAGGCCACGGGCAATAACAGCAAGTACAAGGTAACCGCCAACCTGAACGCCAACAAGTTCATGGCCGGCCAGACCGCCAAGGCGTTCATTGCCCAGGACGGGGTGCGGATCCCGAAGTCTGCCGTCCGTCACGGGAAGGTCTTCGTCGTGATTGATGGCCGGGCCCAGTCGGTTCACGTCAGCGGTCACGCGGTTAACAGCTCCTACCTGGTTACCGATGGGGTTGACGCGGGCGATCGGATCGTGACCAACCCGGGGAAGCACCTGAAGGACAATACAAAGGTTGATCAAGATGATTAAGCTTGAGCACATCAACAAGTATTACCGCCAGGGCGATCACCGTTTCCATGTTCTGCACGACATTAGCTTAAACGTTGACCAGGGCGAGCTGGTGGCAATCATCGGGGAGTCCGGTTCGGGGAAATCGACCCTGATTAACATCATCGGCTTCCTCGACGATGACTTTGAGGGAACCTACTTTTACGAGGGCCAGCCGATCCATGACTATACGCGGAAGCAGTTTTCCAAGCTCCGCAACCAGAACGTTGGCTTCGTCTTTCAGAACTTTAAGCTGATCCGGGAGGCCTCGGTGGCGGAAAACGTGGCCCTGCCGCTTCTCTATGCCGGACAGCGGCGCAGCACCATCAAGGGCCGGGTCGAAGCGGTCCTCGATCAGGTCGGTCTGCACGGCTACGGCGACTCTCTGCCGCAAAACATGTCCGGCGGGCAGCAGCAGCGGGTCTCAATTGCCCGGGCGATCGTCAGCCATCCCCATTTTCTGATTGCCGATGAGCCGACCGGAGCCCTGGACACCGAGACCAGTCAGGAGATCATGAACCTCTTCAAAGAGCTCAACCAAAACGAGGGAACGACGATCATCATGGTCACCCACGACCCCAAGGTAGCAGCCCAGTGTGAGCGGATAGTAAAGATCATCGACGGTCGGGTCGTCAGCGACAGTCAGGAGGTGCGCGATGCGGGTAAGTGAATTAATTCGGACCGCGCTGCGTTCGCTGCGGGCCAACAAAAAGCGCAGTTTCCTGACCATCATCGGGATCATGATCGGGATCGCTGCCGTGATTACGATCCTGGGAATCGGGGACGGCATCACCCAGACGATGTACGACAAGTTCGGCAATAATGCCAAGCGGGGCCAGCAGACGACGGAGATCTACTACACCCCGGATAACGAAAATTCGGCGGTCAACGGCTTTAACCAGCAGGATTTGACCAACATCGACAACCAGTTTGGCGGAACGGTACGGCGGGTCCGGATCGAGCACGAAACGGCCAACCTCAACACCCACGCGGAGATCGGCGATACCCTGAAGCACACCACAGTTAGCCTGCTGAAAAAGCCGACCACCGACGTAAAAATGATTGCCGGGCACAATCTTTCCGCAAGCCAATTGGCAACCGGAGAGTCGGTCGCCCTGATGAAGGAGTCCCTGGCCAAGAAGCAGTACGGAACCGCGCAAAACGCCATTGGCACCACGGCCACGGTCGGCTCCACCAGCTACCGGGTGGTTGGCGTCTACCGTGGTCAGGCGGAATACTCCACGGATGGCGACGAAAACAAGTACGGGGTCGACCTCTTGTTGCCAAAGAGCCTCTACTACCAGGGCGATACCGCCAGTCAGGGGAACACGATCAAGCTAACCTTTGACCAGGGGGAGAATGCTGGCCGTCTTTCCCGCAAGGTCGAAAAATACCTAAAGAAGAACGGCAGCGCGGCCAGCCAGGGGACCTACACCTACGAGGACATGGAGAAGGCCCTCAAGCAGTTCTCCTCCCAGATGAGCATCATCACCAGCTTCATCAGCCTAATCGCCGCTATTTCCCTCTTCATCGCCGGAATCGGCGTTATGAACATGATGTACATCTCGGTGTCTGAGCGGACCCAGGAAATCGGGATTCGTTTGGCCGTCGGGGCGACTCCGGCCAACATCATGATGCAGTTCTTGATTGAGGCGGTCGTGCTGACGGTCACCGGGGGTCTGTTGGGATTTCTCGGCGGTGCCGGGCTGGCCCACCTGATCGCACCGCTTCTGTCGCATTCGATCGGCAGCGGCATTCATATCCACGCCCACATCACGCTGAATGCCTTCCTGCTGGCCTTTGGAACCTCGGCGGCGGTTGGCCTGATCTTCGGGATCTTGCCAGCCCGTCAGGCGGCTAATAAAAACCTGATCGATATTCTTCGCTAGGGCCCATTCGGCGCGATAGCTGGACTATAATAGACCTCGACAAGAATAGGGAGGAATAAGAAAGATGAACATTGTTTGGACTTGGGACGTCATTCGCCGGATCATTGAGGTAATCTGGGCGATTAACATTGCCTTTGCGATTTGGACGGTCTTTCGGACCCGGCGCGACATTGCGTCGACCTGGGCCTGGCTATTAGTTTTGTCACTGTTTCCAATCGTCGGCTTCATCGCCTATCTTTTCGTCGGGCGTAAACTGTCGAATGATGATATCTTCAACATCCGTGCCGAGCAACGGGCAATTGCTAAGAAACTGGTTGGTAAGCAGGAAGCGGTGATCAATAGTCGCCAGCCGGGCGCACCCCAGGGGCAGTTTGCCCGAGCGCGGCAGTTGATCCGCCTTTCGCTGGGCCTGGATAACGCCCTGGTGACCTTTAACAACCACGTGGACGTGTTCGCCGATGGGCACAAGCTCTTTGATAAAATGATTGAGGACATCGATGATGCCACGGATCACGTCTACATTGAGTTTTACACCTTTTATTCCGACGAGCTGGGGACGCGGATCCTGAAGGCACTCGAGCGGGCCGCCGCGCGCCACGTCACCGTGAAGGTTCTCTATGACCTGAGTGGCTCACGGGGGACCACTTTCCGTTTCTTTGCACACCTGGAGGAGCTCGGCGGGGAGGCCCAGCCATTTAACTCCCGGTCCGACAAGCGGATTTCGACCCCGCGGCTGAACTACCACCTCCACCGCAAAATCGTGGTGATCGACGGCAAGCTGGGCTACATCGGGGGCTTTAACATCGGTGACCAGTACCTGGGCGTTGACCCGAAGTTTGGCTACTGGCGCGATACCCACCTGCGGGTCATCGGCCAGGCCGCAATGCTTTTGACGGCACGCTTTGCGATGGACTGGAACACCACCTGCCGGAAGACTAACAAAACCCGGATCGATATCAGCAAGACCTTTACCAGCTTTAAGGTGAAGAAGCCGACGGGGGATGAAGATGAGGTCGCCATGCAGATCGTCTCGTCCGGCCCGGACAACGAAAACTTCGCGATCCGGCGAGGGTATGAGTCGATCATCAGCTCGGCCCGCAAGTACGTCTACATCCAGACGCCGTACCTGATCCCCGGGGAACCAATCCTGGAGTCGCTGATCATCGCAGCCCGGAGTGGGATTGACGTGCGGATCATGATCCCGGCCATGCCCGACTACCCCTTTGTCTACCGGGCAACCGAGTACTACGCGAAGTACCTGGTCAACAACGGGGTCAAGGTCTACAAGTACAACAACGGCTTCATTCACGCCAAGACGATGGTCAGCGGCAACAACCTCTCCTCGGTCGGTTCGGCCAACCAGGACTACCGCTCCTACCGGCTGAACTTCGAGGCCAACGCCTTTGCCTATAACGCCAAGCTGACGGCGCAGCTGAAAAAGATCTTTGAGGATGACATCAAGGACAGCACCTTACTGACGCCGGAATACTTCGCCTCGCAGTCGCGCTGGCGTAAGTTCAAGCAGTACTTCTCACGGCTCCTCTCGCCAATCTTATAGAATTCGAAAACCCGCTGCGGTGCATTTTGCGACTGCAGCGGGTTTAATAATGGATTAATTGCCAGCCAAAGATTGCAAGCGCTTCCAAGATTCGGTAAGATCAAAGAAAAAGGTAATTTTCGAAAGGATGATCGAAATGGCAAAGAAAATTATTTTAGACTGTGACCCGGGCCATGATGATGCCCTAGCAATGACGCTGGCGGTGGCGAATCCGGCAATTGACCTCTTAGCGGTGACCACCTCCGCGGGAAACCAGACTCCGGACAAAACATTGAATAATGCCCTGCGGATGCTGACGCTGCTGAAGCGCGAAGACATCCCGGTCGCTTCGGGGAACCAGACGCCCCTGGTGAAGCCCCTGGAGACGGCTTCTGAGGTTCACGGGGAAACCGGCTTAGACGGGGCCGATTTGCCGGATCCCGACTTTGCGGTTCAGAAAATGACCGCAATCGAATTGATTGCCAAGACGCTGCGCGAAAGTGACGATCAGGTCACCCTGGTGGTTACTGGGCCAATGACCAATGCGGCGCTTTTCCTGCGGGTCTACCCGGACCTGGCACGGGAGAAAATTGACCAGATTGTCTTCATGGGTGGCGCGATGGGCCTGGGCAACTGGCGGCCATCTGTGGAATTCAATATCTTCGTTGATCCCGAGGCGGCTAAAATTGTCCTGAACTTTGGTATCCCACTGGTGATGGCACCACTGAACGTTACCCATAAGGCCCAGATCATGAAGGACGAGATCGAAGCGGTTAAGGAGATTAAGAACCCCGTTGGCCAGGCATTCTATGGATTGCTGAGCTTCTTTGAACAGTACCATGAGAATCCAAAGTGGGGCTTCAAGGGGGCACCGCTTCACGACCCGTGCACGATTGCCTGGCTGATTGATCCGACGATGTTCAAGACCGACAAGATGAACGTTGACGTCGAAACGCAGGGCGACCTTACCCGGGGCGAAACGGTCTGTGATTACTACCAGCTGACCGGGAAGCCAGCAAATACCGAGGTGCTGCTAGACATCGACCGGCCACGATTTATCCAACTGATAATGGACTCACTGAAGAGCTTTGACTAAAAAAACAACCTGGAAGAAACTTGAGTGCTTCTTCCAGGTTGTTTTTAATTGGTGGTATTAGTAGTTGAACATTTCGGTAGACAGGTAACGGTCGCCGCCATCCGGTGAAACGGTGATGACCTTCTTACCCTTGCCCAGCTTCTTAGCCAGTTCAATGGCACCCTTGATGTTGGCGCCGGCGGAGATACCGACCAGGATCCCCTCTTGGTGGGCAACTTCCCGGGCCATGGCGATGGCGTCGTCACTCTTGATCTCGAGGATGCCGTCGTAAACATTCTGATCCAGCACCTCCGGAACGAAGCCGGCGGAGATTCCCTGGATCTTGTGCTTGCCACCGTGGCCTTCCTTCAGTACCGGTGATTCGGCTGGCTCCAGGGCGTAAACCTTGGTAGCTGGGTTAGCCTTCTTCAGGGCGTGACCGATCCCGGTCAGGGTGCCGCCAGTACCAACCCCGGCAACGAAGGCATCGGGCAGGTTGTCCTTGCCAAAGGCCTCGATGATTTCCTGACCGGTGGCTTCTTCGTGGATGGCCGGGTTGGCTGGGTTATCGAACTGCATCGGCATGAAGTAGCCCTTTTCCTTGACCAGTTCCTCGGCCTTGGCGATGGCGCCCTTCATCCCGTCGGCACCCGGGGTGAGGACCAGCTCGGCGCCGTAGCCCTGCATGAGCTTGCGCCGCTCAACACTCATCGTTTCCGGCATGGTGATTACCAGGTGGTAGCCCTTGGCCGCGGCGACCATGGCGAGGCCAACCCCGGTGTTACCAGAGGTTGGTTCGACGATCGTGCCGCCTTCCGTAAGTTTCCCGTCTTTTTCGGCCTTTTCAATCATGGCCAGAGCGATCCGGTCCTTGATAGAGCCGGCGGGGTTAAAGAATTCCAGCTTAACGTAGACATCAGCGGCGCCTTCCGGGACAACCCGGTTGAGCTTGACGATGGGGGTATTGCCGATCAGGTCGGTGATGGAATTAACGATTTCAGTCATAGTAATTACTCCTTTACTAAATTTTGGGCTTGGATACGGCTGGCAACCAGGTGGAGCCAGTTGTCAAAGAAAATGTGCTGGGCCGGCTGCCACTTGAACTGAGGACCCCGCATGTGAATGGGATCGAGGTAGTAGTTCTGTGGCTTAGCATACTCCCGGTCCGGGTAGGCGTTCTTTTCCCGGCGGTACTCCTTGGTCAGCGCCTCTCGCCCGTATTCCAGGTGAGAGAAGAGGAAGTACTGGGGATGGTGACGTGCCCGGAAGGAGAAGAGGTTTCCACCCGGGGTTACAGCCTCTAAAACTAAGTCGGGATGGTCAAAGATCTGCTGGTGGTCAAGCTCCGCGTAACGGGCGTGGGGAGCAAGGAAGCCATCGGGCAGGCCGGCCAAAAGCGGGCTGGCCTGCAGGAGGCGATTGGAATAGATGCCAAAGAGCTTGCTCGGCAACAGATGCTTGTCAACCCCGTACAGGTAGTTAGCGGCGGCCATTGCTCCCCAGCAGACGTAGAGCTGGGGAATGTCCAGCTCGTTGAGGCGGTCGATCAGTCGGTGAATTTCATCAATGTAGGTGATCTTGTCAAAGGGCAACTGTTCAATCGGCGCCCCGGTGATGATGAAGGCGTCGAACTGGTCGAGTTCGTCTAAAACGAGCGGTTGGGAGATGCGCTGGACAAGCTCGGGAACGGGCCGCCCCTGGTAATGCTGCTGGGGATACAAAAAGGTCAGCTTCACCGGGAAGGCCGATTGAGTAAGCACGTGCCGGAAACGCCGTTGGGTGTCAACCTTATCGTGCATTAAATTTAGGATCCCGATGTGAATGGGCGTCGTGGTCACGATATCACCTCAATTTTCGTGAAAATTTGGTACAAAAAAAGCTGTCGTTAATCTTCTGCGTGCGGGATTGCACTACGCCAAAAAGCCCACCATGCAAACGATGCTGGGAATTGAACGGAAGATTAACAACAGCAGGTAATGTGCTGGGACTGGCTGAGGGTTAATGTTTTAATCATAATCACCACTCCTTTTTACTTAACGCTTGTAATTTGTTAGCAACATTTTAACCCGATTTAGATTAAAAGTCAATTAGAAAGTAGCGAGCGGCCAGGAAGCGACCGGGACAGGGGAAGGCTTAGTCACCGAGCTGGACGCGGATGATCTTAACCTGATAAGCGGACTGCGGGGCCTGGACCGTCACGGTGTCGCCTGCCTGATGGTGCATGAGGGCGGCGCCAAGCGGAGAGTCAAAGGTAATTTTCTGCTTGGCCAGGTCGGCTTCCTGTTTGCCGACGATTTGGTAGGTGGCCTGGGCATCGTCGTCTTCAAACTGCAGGGTGACCCTGGTTCCCAGATCAACGTGGGAGTCGTCGGCGGGAGTGATGATTTGGGCATACTGAAGCTGCTTGTTGAGGTAGCGCAGTCGGCTCTCCAGGTGGCGCAGTTCCCGTTTGGCCGTGCTGTATTCGGTGTTTTCCGAGAGGTCGCCGAGGGCCCGGGCGGCCTTGAGCTGTTCGATCTTGGCCGGCCGCTGCTTTTGGAGAGTAGCGATTTGCTCCTCAATCTCGTGATAGCCGTTGGCCGTCATCTTTTGAAAGTAGACGTGCTTCATTTCCTCAACCAATTTTTTGCGCTGCATCGAGATCGATCCTTTCTTTTTTCGCTATTTTCCATTTATGGTATCATAGAATGGTAATTTAATTATTTGAGACGGAGGAATAATTGTAAAAATGAACGAGCAAGAAGAACATCTGAATCAGTTCCTCACTTCGTCCACGTATCACCAGCTTTCTGCCAACCAGCAGAAGCATGCCCAGGACATCCTGACCCGCTTTAACCAGCACATGTTAGACGAGCAGCACTTGGCCGACACCGCGTGGACACCCCAGGCGGTTCAAGAAGTGATGGTTGGTGACTTTATTGCGGACCCGACTCTGACCAATCAATTTGGCATTGCCGTGGCACCAGTATTAAAGGCCTATCAGCAGTTTTTGCAGGTTGACCAGCTCAAGGAGATTGAGGCTGCCATTGATTCGCAGCGGACGAACATGAACGCTTGCCGGAAGGCCCACCAGACCTGGGCCCAGCTGCACGGGGAAGCAACGCCGGCACCTGCCGAAAAGAAAGTCGCTAAGCCAAAGACAACCAAGAAGGCTACGCCAACCAAGAAGGCGCACCGGGCCGACTGGTCACCGGCAAAACTGGATCAGTTCATCAGCGATGCCAAGGCGGCGGTGGGGACGGCGCCGGAATTCCAGCACCAGTTCCTGGACCACGCCCAGCAGCAGTACATCGTGGTGGAGTTTTTGACCCTGATTCACCAGGAGTTCAACGAATACCCGGGCGAATGGGAATTTAGCGACCTGCAGCGGGTCTTAGGGATGATGATGCCGCTGGATCCGGACATTACTGCAAAGCAGATCCAAAACATCGTGCCAACTGCCCAGGCCCTCTTTGACTACCTCAAGCGGACCGACAAGATCGACATGGACCAGTACAAGACCGCACTCAAGGCGATTGCCAACATGCAGCCGTCCCAGTCAATGCTGGCCTCCCTTTCGCGCAAGGAACGGGAAACCCAGCTGGTCATGTCCTTCATCCGCAGCAACGGCGTCAACATTGACGACATGAAGGCCGCCGACCAGTGGATGGACGGGCACCGGGAAGAGGTCGCCGGCTTTATGCGGACCCTCCTGCGGCCGTGGCGTGAGTACGAGCACCAGCAGCTTGTTCAGCGGCAAAACGCGGCGCAACAGCGGGCCCGCCTCAGCCAACCGGGCGAAAAGGCGGTTCGCCACCACCGGGCACCACGGGGCATTAAGTTTAGCAAGAAGGCTCGGAAGAAGCACCACCGCAAATAAAGAGGTGAGAACAGGTGAGTATTCAGATTCCACAAAATATGACCGAGGTTGAGGTTCAGCTGATCGACCGCAAGAAGGCTGGCGAACAGGTCACCAAGGAAGAGATCATCCAAAATGCCGTCAAGGATACCCTTCAGGCCCTGATGGATGAGGCCCTGGAAGGCCACTACGATGACGTCAAGTGGGATGATCAGCAGCAAAACCTCCTGGTATTTGACATCATGGGCAAGCAGGTTGGAATGGCCCAGCCACAGCGGGGGACCTTTATTGAGGACTTCACCGCCAATCCCGACGGCCTGATGGACTACTTCACCACGGTTGTCACCAAGATTGTGGGCGGACGGTAAAAAAGTGAGTGGGAAAAAGCTTTAAAGAGCCCTGTATGGCTAAGTGTGGACGGAGGTTGGCGCTGCAAGCGTCGGCCTTCGTTCATGCTTAGACACTAAGGGCTCGCTTTTTTCCACGTTATCTTTATTAAAACTGGCTAGCAGGCGTGAATTTACGCTTGCTAGCCAGTTTTTGTTTTTAGCAAATTTTAGTTAAAACGCAGCGACAGGCAGGTCAGACCGCCGTCAATCTTGCTGAACTCCGACATGTTGGCCTCGTGGGTGGTGAAGCCGTTCTCTTCTAGCAGTTGCTTGACCCTGGGAAGCCGGCCGGCATGATGACGCCGTTGCCGGTGTTAATGCAGTTGACGGCGTAGTCCTCGCCGGCAGGAACCTTCAGCTGGTCGTAGTCCTTAAAGTAGGGACTGTCAATGTACTCGCCGGACACCAGCAGCTTGTTGTTGCCCATGTAGGTGGTGCCGGTCTTGAGGTGGAGAACCTGCTTAACCGGGACGGCCTTGACGGTTTTGCCGAACTTGGCGGCAATTTTACTAAACTGGTCGATTCCGGCCTGGTTGGTCCGCGCGGAGAGGCCAACGTAGATCAGGTCGTTGTCCACCGGCATGACGTCACCACCTTCGAGCGTTCCTGGGGCGGTGATTTCAAAGATCTGCTTGTCATCGTAGAACTTTTCAATCGCCGGCTTGATCAGCTCCCGCTCCTTTTGCCGGGTGTCCCTGGCGGGGTTGGTAATGACGGCGAAGTCATCAAAGACCACTGCCGGGTCCTCAACGAAACAGGAGTCCGGAAAGTCGGCCAATGGTGGCAAGGTAGTGACGGTGATGCCCAGCTTCTGCAGCAGGGCAACGTAGTCCTGGTGCTCCTTTAGTGCCAGCTCGTAATCGGGCTTGCCCTCGTCAGCATAGTCGTCAATCCCGTTCACCACGCTGGGTGCTGGTGTCCGAACAATTGCTTTGGTAAATAGCATGCTAATCCCTCCTTGAAATCGCTTGCAGGCGTTGCCTTAAGTATATGGGATTTAACTTCAAGTTGCAAAAGGGATGATAATCATTTTTTGATCATCATCCCTCGTATCTTACAGTGTGTTTTTAATGTCGTAAGGCTTC
This sequence comes from Limosilactobacillus sp., assembly GCF_022482365.1. Classification (NCBI taxonomy): domain Bacteria; kingdom Bacillati; phylum Bacillota; class Bacilli; order Lactobacillales; family Lactobacillaceae; genus Limosilactobacillus; species Limosilactobacillus sp. Next base: position 1,315,337 of record NZ_JAKVPE010000001.1, on the reverse strand, counting down.
TGGCCCTTGCCGGGTTCCTTAGCGGCATCCTTGGCGTAGAAGATGGCGTATTCTTCATCGCCGGGGCCCTTGGCAATCACCAGATCGTCGTTGCGGCGTTCCCGCTTGAAAATCTGGCCCTTGCGCACGGCCTCGTTGTAGTCATGGATGTTGGCAATCGAATCGCCAGGATTGAAAAAGATCCGTGTTTCCATACTATCCTCCCCTTTCTTACGCGCGACTTGGTAAGTCTATTTTAGCACGATCGAGAACGTGACCGCGAGCGGCACGACGAAAATCATTCAGCCAGTAGCCATTTTCTAGCGGCAGCACGGTGTCCAGTGCGTAAACGGTCAGGGTATAGTCGTGGGTCTTATCCGGTGGCTGTGGGCCGACATAGCCGTTGGCAATCCGCGGGTCACCATTGACCAGTCGGCCGGCGTTGCTGTTGCGGCCCTGGACAAACTGGTCGGCGAGCTGGCGGCTGGCATCGGCCGGTAATTCAGTCATGCTTGCCGGAATGTTGGCGGCTAGCCAGTGAATCCAGGTAAAACCGCAGACCGGGGTGGAGTCAAAGTCCACGAAAACGATGGCAAACGACTTGGTGCCGGCGGGAGCGCCACTGATCGAAATTGGGAAGGACTTGATCGGGTGATCCGCCAGCATGGCAGAGGTGGGGGCGTACTTACCGTATTCGTCCGCCAATAAGCCATCTTCGAGAGGTACAGAAATCTTCATAAAACCCATCTCCTATTCAAGATAATTGTGCCGCAGCTGCGCTAGTTCCGTCGGGCTAATTGCGAGATAGTCGGTCAGGTAGTGATGGACGTCCCCGTAATTAGCCTCGATCGTCGTGATTGCCTTAGTCAGGTAATCGGAATTGACGGAGGCCAGCTCACGGCGGTTATTAATCAGGGCGTCGGTCGTCGGACCCTGAGGCAGGTTTTGCCGCATCTGGGCCAGCCAATGCTCCCGGAAGTCCTTCGTTACCCGATTGGTCAGCAGGTAGTCCTGCAAAATTGTTTCACGGGGAACATTCAGCGCACTGAGGAGCAGGAAGGCCGCCATCCCGGTCCGATCCTTGCCGGCGGTGCAGTGGAAGATGGCCGCACCCTGGTCATTGGCGGCCAGGCGAGCGAACATTTCCTGGTAGGCCTTCTTAGCGCTCTGCATGGTGGCCATTCGTTCGTAGACCACCAGCATGTGACGGTAACCGTTGCCGGGCTTGCTCATCTGCTTGGCGATTTCCTCATCGCTGTGCGAGGCGTCGGTCTCATCCTCGGCAAAGACGGGCAGATGGTAGTAGTTCGCCCCGGCAGGAACGCGGTCGGGATCCTTTTTGATTTCCGCAAAGCCCCGCAGATCGATGTCGACGGTAACGGGGATGCGGGCAAGCTTGGTCAGGTCCTGGTCATCAAGCTCCGCCAGCGACCCGGTGCGGAGGAGCCGCCGCCACTTCACCGTGTGGCCGTCAGTGGTTTGGTAGCCACCAAGGTCGCGGAAATTGTGGCCACTAGTAATGTCAAGTAAACGTTCTGGCATTGTGATCCTTCTTTCGTTAAGTTAGTTAATTCCTATTTTATACCATTTTTACCCAAAAATGGGGTCAAAGCCGTTGCCAGCTTCTTGCCGGCCGCACAAGATCCTGCCTGGTCGGGATGGAGGCCGTCGGTAAAGGACGGGCACCAGCCGGCGGTATTGATAACCGGGAGGCGGTGCCTGTGGCCAATTGTGGTGATCAGTGACCGAAAGCTCTGGCTAAACGGCACCAGGAGGACGACGGGGATGGCGGGGAAGGTTGTCAGAACCTGAACGATAAAGGCTTCATAGGCGGTGGCGAAGTCCGCACTGCTGAAGCGGCGGTCATTTACGCCGAGGTTGACCACCACGAGCTGGGGCCGGTTGGGCTGCCAAGGGGTGGCCAGGTCGATTCGGGGCAAAAAACCGCTGGCCACGGGCACGCCACCGGTCGCCGGGCGCAGCACCCCGCCGGCGGAATAGGCGATCCGAACGCTGTCGACGCCGAGCCGGTCGGCTGCAATGGCCGTATAGTTGCTTTCAGGCCGGTAGTCGACGGCGGCGTGCTTCCCGTTGACCCAGCAGCCGGCCGTGATTGAGTCGCCGATGAAGTCGACGACGGGTTTGGCCGCTGCCATTGTGATTTGTCCCGCATCGTCAATTTCAACTGAGCGGATGGCAAACCCCTGGTCGCCGTCCCACACCGCATCGAGATCGCTGTTGCCTGCGGTCATGACCTCGATTGTGTGGGAAGCGGGGCTGATGGTGAAGCTGGTCCTGCCGCCGCTGGCCGGGAATCGCTGCCAGGCTTGGCCGTCGATCCGCACGGCGTACTGCTGGCTGGGGCCGAGCTGGGCATGGTGGTTCTCCACGTTGACGATGAAATGGTGGCTCTTGGTCACTTGACAGCGGAGCACGCTTCCCAGGTTGGTCGTATAAAGGACCGGACCGTCGGGAAAATCTTTAATGGTCCAGCGGCCGGTGCGCTTGGCGAGGGGGAGCAATTGTTGTGGGGAATAGGTCTGCATAACGAGCCTTCTTTCGCAAATTCTAATTTTAAGTATGGTACCACAAAGCCGCGGCAGATGGACGGTCTGCCGGTATTTCGCGAAAGCGCTTGCAAAACTTATAAAATAAAAATGTAAGCGCTTATTGACAAATCGGGTAAAGAAGACTAAATTAGATTTAGTAAAAGTTTACTACACTTGTTTTACAATCTGTTGGATTGAAGCATGGAGGTTATTGTGATGGATAAACAACAATTTTTAGATGAATATAAAAAGGTCTTCAACGAAAACGGCAAGGACGTCTTTTTCTCACCAGGCCGGATCAATGTGATCGGTGAACACACCGACTACAACGGTGGACACGTTTTCCCATGTGCCATTAGTATTGGTACTTACGGGGTTTACGGTCCGCGTGAGGACACCACGGTTGCCATCTACTCCGCTAACTCCGCCAAGGAAGAAAACAGTAAGATCATCACCTTTGACATCAATGATGACCAACCACAAACTGCCAAGGACGAGAAGTGGGTTAACTACTTCAAGGGGATGCTGGTTTACCTGAAGCAACGCGGCTACAAGATTGACCACGGGTTCAACTTCTACATCCATGGTTACCTGCCATACGGTTCTGGCCTTTCTTCATCTGCTTCCATCGAAATGCTGATGGGGAACCTGCTGAAGGAAGAATTCAACCTCGACATCGACGAAATCGAACTGGTTAAGCTCGGTCAGAAGACGGAAAATGACTTTGTTGGTCTGAACTCCGGAATCATGGACCAGTTCGCTGTCGGCATGGGGAAGAAGGACAACGCCATCTACCTCGACTGCAACACCCTGGAATACAAGTACCTGCCACTGGAACTCGGTGACTACGAAATCGTCATCATGAGCACCAACAAGACCCACTCCCTGGCTGGCTCCAAGTACAACGAGCGGGTTCAGGAATGTGAAGAGGCCGTTAAGCGTCTGAGCAAGAAGCTCGACATCAAGAAGCTGGGTGAAATTGACCTCGACACCTTCGACCAATACACCTACCTGATCAACGACGACACCCTGATTCGTCGTGCCCGTCACGCCGTTAGCGAAAACGAACGGACCAAGAAGGCCATCGACGCAATGCAAAAGGGTGACCTGGAAGAGCTTGGCCGCCTGATCAACGCCTCCCACGTTTCACTGAAGTACGACTACGAAGTCACCGGGAAGGAACTGGATACCCTGGCTGAAAATGCTTGGGAACAACCAGGCTGCCTGGGTGCCCGGATGGTCGGCGGCGGTTTCGCCGGCTCCGCTATTGCGATCGTCAAGAAGTCTGCTGCTGACGAATTCAAGAAGAACATTGGCAAGATCTACCGTGACAAGATCGGTTACGACGCCAGCTTCTACGATGCCGAAGTTGTCGACGGCCCACACAAGCTTTAATTCGTATTTACTTGTTTGAACGCTGAAAATGAGGGGAACGAGATTCAATGAAGTTAATGGAAGAATATGCTGATAAGGTCATTGCAAGCGGCGCTTATGAACCGCTGGACCGGATCTACGTCTTGAACAAGATCCGCGGCTTTGTCGGTGATGAAGACGTTGAAGCAAAAGACGGGGAATCCCTGGTTAGCCAACTGGTCGACCTGGCTGTTTCACGCGGCAAGATCGAGGACGGTCAGACGGCGCGCGAAATCTTAAACGACCAGCTGTATGACCTGATGACGCCACGCCCGTCCGTTGTTAACCACGAATTCTGGGAAAAGTACCAGCAGTCACCGGACACGGCAACCAACTGGTTCTACAACCTGTGTACCAGCAACAACTACGTCAAGGTCGAAGCCATCAAGAAGAACGTCGTCTTTGACAAGCCAACCAAGTACGGCAACCTGGAAATTACCATCAACCTTTCGAAGCCGGAAAAGGATCCAAAGGCCATTGCTGCTGCTGCCCACGACACCAAGAAGAAGTACCCACAATGTGCCCTCTGCATGGAAAACGAAGGCTACAAGGGTCGCTTAGGCCAGGCTGCGCGGAGCAACCACCGGGTCATTCGGATGATGATCGGCGGTCACAAGTGGGGCTTCCAGTACTCACCATACGCCTACTTCAACGAACACTGCATCTTCTTGGACAGCAAGCACGAACCAATGCACATCAACCGGCAGACCCTGATCAACCTGGTCGAGATTGAGAAGCAGATTCCTGCTTACTTCGTTGGCTCCAACGCCGACCTGCCAATCGTCGGTGGCTCCATGTTGGCCCACGAACACTACCAGGGTGGTCGGCACAGCTTCCCAATGATGAAGGCTGAGATCAAGAAGCCGCTTGAATTCAAGGACTTCCCAGATGTCGAAGCCGGCATCGTCAACTGGCCAATGAGCGACATTCGCCTGACCAGTGCCAACACTGAACAACTGATTGACCTCGGAACCCACATCATCAACGTTTGGGATCACTACAGCGACGAGAGCCTGAGCATCAAGGCCTTCGATGGTGATACCCGTCACCACACGGTTACGCCAATCATGCACCGTGACGGCAAGAAGTTCGTCCTCGACCTGGTTCTGCGTGACAACAACACCAGCGATCAGTACCCACTGGGCATCTTCCACCCACACGAAAAGCTCTGGCACATCAAGAAGGAAAACATCGGCCTGATCGAAGTCATGGGCCGGGCAATCCTGCCAGCACGGCTGAAGAGTGAATTGGCCGAAGTTAAGAAGTTCTGGCTCGGCGAAGACAACCAGATTGCCGACAGCCACTTGCCATGGGCCAAAGAAATCCAGGCCAAGATGACCATTACCAAGGACAACGTGGACGAAGTGATGGAACAGGAACTGGCCAACGTCTTTGCCAACGTGCTTGAAAATGCCGGGGTCTTCAAGGATGACGCCGCGGGTCAAGCCGGCTGGGATCGCTTTGTTGAAAAATTATAGTAAAAGTTGGTAAAATAGTTTGTACTTAAAACGGAAAGGGTTGAATTAGGAATGGCAGTAACGTTGCGCGACATTGCGAATAAAGCGGGTGTTTCGATTGCAACCGTTTCGCGAATTCTTAATAACGACGCGACCCTTTCCGTCAACGAGAAGACGCGGCAGCGGGTCTTGGATACCGCGGAACGCTTTAACTACACGAAGCACAAGCGTTCCCAAAACAACCGGGTGCAGAAAATTGCGGTTGTTCAGTGGTATTCGCTGACTCAGGAACTCGATGATCTCTATTACATGGCCATTCGAATGGAGATCGAGCGTTCCGCCCAACAAAAGGGCCTGCAGACGGTGCCAATCTACCAAAACAACATGGAGGATATCCCTCAGGACGTTACCGGCGTGATCGCGATCGGGAAATTCAGTGACTCCCAGGTCAAGAAGCTGCGGCTGGTGACTCCTAACATTGTTTTCGTCGATTATGACAGTCTGGCTGCTGGCTACGACTGCCTCGTGCCCGACTTTGAAAATGCGGTTCACTCGGTCATCTCCGAATTCCTGAATGAAGGGATTGATGACATCGGAATGTTGGCGGGGACGGAAAAAACGACCGATAATGAGATCGTTCCCGACCTGCGGCTGTTCTACTTTGAGAGTGACCTGCGCCAGCGCAAGCTTTATCATCCGGAGTATATCTTTGCCGGCAACTACACCTCGATGTCCGGCTACCAGGTGATGAAGGAGGCAATTGCCAAGCTTGGTGATCGCCTGCCCCATGGGATCTTTATTGCTAATGATCCGATGGCGGTTGGGGCCCTTAAGGCGGTTCAGGAAGCCAAAATTGAGATCCCCGACCGGCTGGCACTGATCAGTTTCAACGACACGGCTCTGGTCAAGTACGTCTACCCAAGCATGTCGGCCGTGCATGTTGCCACCGATGAGATGGCTCATGCCGCCGTGGACATGATGATCAAGCGTCTGCAGAATCCGGATAACGACCCGTGCAAGACCGTTGTCGGGACCCACCTGATTAAGCGTCAAACAACTAAGTAAAATGAAGAAGCTCTCGTTCGTTTTATTACAGCGAACGGGGGCTTTTTCATTTTTATTTTGTTTATTTAGGGAATCGATTTCATTATTTTTCTAAAACTATTGACAGCGCTATCAACTAGATATATTATACTTGGTGTATCGATAAACAAAAACGCTTTCAAAACTATTAGAATGCATATAAAGGTGGGTTAGATGTGAATTACTTAATTGGAGTCGACGTAGGAACTACCAGCACCAAGGCTGTTCTGTACGATGAACAGGCAACGGTTCTTGGGCAGGCCAAGCAGGGCTATCCCCTATACCGTGACCCGCTCGGAATGGCGGAACAAAACCCTGATCAGCTGGTTGCTGCGGTCGAGAAGGTCATTCATGATGTCGCTGCTCAGGCAGATTTAACAAATGGAAAATTGTTAGCGGTTTCCTTCTCGAGCGCTAACCAAAGTGTGATCTTGCTGGATGAGCATCACCAGCCACTGACCCGGGCACTGACCTGGGCGGATACCCGAGCAAAAACAATTGCGGCTAATCTGCGGCGTTCACCGGAAGGCAAGCAGATTTACGTTAAGACAGGGACACCGATTCACCCGATGTCACCGTTGACTAAGTTAATGTGGCTGCAAAAAGCAAAGCCGGCAATCTGGGCGCAAACAAAGTACGTTGCCGATATTAAATCGTACCTGTTTTATCAGCTCTTCGGTGTTTTCAAGGTCGATGTTTCGATTGCTTCTTGTACTGGAATGCTGAACATCAATACTGGCAGCTGGGATGAACAGGCGTTGGCCTTGGCAAAGGTCTCGGCTGAAGAGCTGCCAGAGATCGTCAGCGGAACGGCTCAAGAAATTGGCTTGACCGCTCAGGCCCAAGAAGCGATGGGGATTCCTCGAGACACCCCGTTCGTCTACGGGGCATTTGACGGGGCCCTATCAAATCTCGGTGTTGGTGCTACGAGGAAAAATACGGTGGCAATCACAATTGGGACGTCCGCCGCTGTCCGGGTTGCCACTGACCAACCAGTAATCGATCCGCAGCAACGGCTATTCTGTTACGCAATTGATAACGGACTGTGGTTAGTTGGTGGACCGCTGAATAACGGTGGGGCGGTTTTCCAGTGGGCAGTTGAGCATTTCGTTGACGCTAGTGCCGTCAAGAATGAGGGAATCGATCCGTATACGCTTGCCAATCAGGTCATTGCTGATGTTCCGGCTGGTGCTCATGGATTGATTTTCAACCCATACCTCGGTGGTGAACGCGCGCCGTTGTGGGATGCCAATGCACGCGGCAGCTTTTGCGGACTTAATAATCTCCATACTCGGACCGATATGCTGCGGGCGGTGATGGAAGGAATCAATATGAACATCCATAGCGTCTACAAGGCGGTCACGAACCTGGTGGGTGAACCGAAGAGTGTGACTGCGACCGGCGGCTTTGCCAAGTCAAAAGTCTGGAAGCAAATGCTGGCAAATATTTTGAATTGCCAGGTTGAGATTCCCGATGCATTTGAGTCGGGCTGTTTAGGTGCCATTACGATGGCGATGAAGAGCCTCGGGATGATTGATAGCCTTGACGCCGTTCAAAAATTCATTGGCAAAGAGGAAGTTTACAAGCCACAGGCGGCTGCCGTTTCCGTCTACCAGAAATATCAACCAGTGTTTGAACAGATTGCTGATTTAATGTCCCCGGCATATGCCAAAATTGCCGATCTTCAGCAAATGACAGAAGACAAGTAGGAAAGGAGCAAACAAAATGCCATTACTTATCGTTCTAATTGGTGTTATCTTTCTGATTTTCTTGATTGTTAAATTAAAGTTAAACACCTTTGTTTCATTAGTTGTCACGTCGTTCCTGATTGCACTCCTCTTAAAAGTGCCGATTGCTAAAATCCCAACAGCAATTGAAGCCGGGATCGGCAGCCAGCTCGGCCACTTAGCAATTATTTTTGGTTTTGGTTCAATGCTTGGCGCCCTGGTTTCCGATGCCGGTGGTGGTTACCGGATTGCAACGACTTTGATTCAGAAGTTCGGTCGCCGTTGGATTCAGCTTGCCGTTATTCTGGCTTCCTTTATCATTGGTTTGGCCCTCTTCTTTGAGGTTGGGCTGGTCGTTGTTTTGCCAATCATCTTTATCATTGCCCGGGAACTGGACATGCCACTGCTCTACCTTGGTATTCCAATGGCTGCTACGTTGAATGTTGCCCACGCCTTCTTGCCACCACACCCGGCTCCGACGGCGGTTGCTGGAATGCTCGATGCTAACCTGGGTCACGTTCTCCTGCTTGGAATCATTGCTGCAATTCCAACGATTATCATTGCCGGGCCAGTCTTCAACTGGGTTCTGCAAAAGGTTTACCCACGCGTTTACCGGAAGGACGTTGACATCTCCGTCCTTGGAGAATACAAGGAATTTAAGTTGGAAGACACCCCAGGCTTTGGTATTTCCGTTCTGACTGCCATGATGCCTGTTATTCTGATTGCTGTTGCCACAATTTGCTCATTCGTACTGCCGAAGAGCAACCCAGTAAACGAATTTATTCAATTTGTTGGGGCTCCCGATGCCGCAATGCTGATTTCCCTGATCTTCTCCATGTTTACGATGGGTGTTCACCGGAATAAGACGATTAAAGAAATTAACAATTCACTGACGACCTCAGTTAAGAACATCGCACCAATGCTGCTGATCATTGGTGGTGGTGGGGCCTTCAAGCAGGTCCTGGTTGCCGGTGGTGTTTCCACCTATGTTTCCACGCTTTTTGCTCACACCAACATGTCGCCAATCCTGGCCGCTTGGTTGATTACTGCCGTGCTGCGGGTTGCCCTGGGTTCATCGACGGTTGCTTCAATGACTGCTGCCGGATTGATTGCCCCAATGGCACAGCAATTTGGCTCTCAGTCCGCGATGGCCGCCTTGATGGTGCTGGCAATCGGTGCCGGTTCCGTCTTCTGTGACCACGTAAACGATGCCGGCTTCTGGATGATCAAGGAATACTTCGGCCTGTCCCTGAAGGAAACGCTGCTTTCTTGGTCAACTCTGACCTCGGTCCTTGCCTTAGCTGGTTTGGCCTCTGTTTACGCAATGTCACTGTTCTTAGCATAGTTGTCATTTCAGGATGGGAGATGTCGTGATGTTTAGTTTGAATAGCTTTTCCTTGAAAGGGAAGAACGCAATTATTACCGGTGGGGCAACGGGCCTTGGTGAGTACTACACTAAGGCGATGCTGACGGTCGGTGCTAATGTTATGGTTGTTAGTCGCACTGAGAAAGGCTGGGACCAAATTCGCAAATTCGCGGATCAGCATGACGGTAAGGCCAGTTTTCTTTCGCAAGATGTGACCGCAGACGGTGCCGCGGACAAAATCGTTGCCGCAGCGCTAGAGCAACTGGGCAGTATTGACATCCTGGTTAATAATGCCGGAATGCAGCTGCGCAATAACTGGCGGGATTTTCAGGATGCTGACTGGCGCAAAGTGATCAATTTGAATTTAAACGCGGTTTATTACCTATCGCACGCGGTTGCCAAAGAAATGGCCAAGCAGCACTCGGGGAAAATCATTAACATTGGCTCCATGCAGTCGTATCGGGCCGGTAAGTTTATCTTTCCATATACGGCCAGCAAACACGGAATCGTTGGCTTGACAAAAGCATACGCTGATGCATTAGCACCGGAAAACATCCAAGTCAATGCAATCGCGCCGGGCTATATCAACACCCCGATGACAAAGGCGCTGCAAGAAGACCCCGTTCGGAGTAAAGAGATTCTGGAGCACATTCCAGCCGGGCACTGGGCCGACCCGTCTGAACTGATGGGAGTGGCCGTTTTCCTGGCTAGTGACGCTGCCAATTATATTACCGGAGTAACAATTCCAGTTGATGGCGGTTACCTGCTAAGATAGCTGGTATAATAAATTGTTATCTTAATTATGGGAAGTGGAAAAGCAGTGAAACGAGCAACGATCTCACAAGTTGCCAAAACGGCCGGTGTTTCCCAAACCACCGTTTCGCGCTATCTCAATGGCAAATATTCGAAGATGAGCGACAAGACAAAGGCAAAAATTGCCCAGACAATTAAGGAATTGAATTACGTTCCGACTGCGTCTGCCCGGCAACTGCGTCAAAGCAACAGCTATGTCGTCGGGCTTCTAGTAGGGGATGTTTCCAACACCTTCTCCTGCTTGCTGGCAAAGGGAATTGATGATGTTTTGAAACCGGCGGGCTACGACATTGTGATGATGAATACTAACAACATGCTAGACGTCGAACAACGATCGTTGCAACGCCTATTTGAACTGCGGGCTGACGGAATTATTGTTCAACCTGATTCAATCAACTATGACTCATTCGCCGAATGTCGGCGTCGGGATGTTCCCCTGGTGCTGGTTGACCGAGAAGTTAAAGATCAACCTGATGACATCGGGAAAGTAACAAGTGCCAACCAGGATGCCTGTTATCAGCTGGGCCGGGTTTTTAAACAGCGTGGCTATCAAAACATCTTGGCGGTCAGTGCCCACTTTGCCCAAGCCTCAGGACAGATTCCCCGGATTGCCGGGCTCAAAATGGCTGCTGAAGACTTCGGCTTGCTGTACTATGATCTTGAAACGCAGGGGCATAGCAGCGAGTGGCTTCATCGTGAGCTACTAAAGGCAATTAGAGGCTTGCGCGGTCGGACTGCTGTAATTTCGCTGATGGGACCGGTGCTTTTCTCGATCCTTGATATTTTCCATTCTGCTGGTATCCGTTTTCCCGAAGATGTTGGCCTAGTTAGTTTTGATGACTGGGACTGGTCGAAGTATGTTCAGGGTGGGATCTTTCTACTAAAGCAGGATGTTGAATTAATGGGTCGGCTTGCCGCCAAGAAACTGCTCCACCAGATTCAAGGCAAGACAACCCAGAGTGACCTGACAGTTTTGCCAGTTGAGTTTATTGACAAGCCTTCATTGTAGTAAAAAGTGGGGAAGGACTTTAGAAATCTGCTTTTCCATTCAGAGGCGAAAAAAGGCCCCGTTCGCAACAACGCGAACGGGGCCTTTTTGTCACTTCTTAATTCGTTTTTGATACCACCGATACAGAAAATAGGCAGCAATGAATACCATGATCACTATCGCCACGGTGGTGTACTGGTCGAAAATGGTCACGATCTTTGACCATGATGCGCCCACCCAGGCACCGAGACCAACCAAAATGGTGTTCCAGACCGCGCTTCCGATTGTCGTCAGCAGGCAGAAACGGGGGAGCGATGTTTGGGCAATCCCCACCGGAATCGAGATTAGGCTGCGGATGACGGGAATGCACCGGCCGTACAGGATTCCGCCGGTGCCGTGCTGGTTAAACCAATCGACAGCTTTTTGGGCATCGTCGTGGCGAAAACCGAGCAGCCGGAAGGGCCGGCTTGTAAGCACGCTTCCCAGCCGGGTCACGGTGAGTTGGCGGCCCAGCGCATAGAGCACCAGGGCACCGATCAGCGAGCCCACGGTAGCGCTGAAAATCACGCCGCCGATCGTCAGTGCACTTTTGGTGGCAAGAAAGCCGCTCATCGTCAGGATGATTTCAGAGGGCAGGGGTGGAAAGATATTTTCCAGGGCAATTAAAAGGGTGATGGCTAGGTAGCCATAGTGGTTGATGAGGGTGGTGATCCACGCGTTCATTCAGCACGCTCCTGTCGAGAGTTAGTTTTGGTAGACCTTTTGTCCACCGATCCATGTTTCACTAACTCTAACATCTTTCAGTTCTTCTGGCGTGGTCGTGAAGATATCTTTATTCAAAATTACAAAATCGGCATCCTTGCCGGCCGTCAGGGTTCCATTTTGATCGAAGCCACCGATCTTGGCTGCGTCCCGGGTGTAGCCGAGAATTGCCTGCGGCACCGTGATGGCCTCTTCGGGGTTGACCACGTCGCCATTCGCGGCCTTCCGGGTGACCGCCGCGTAGATGCTGTAGAAGGGACTGTCAGGCTCCGCCCAGGGCGTACATGGGGCATCGGAGCTCAGGCCGAGCAGGGCAGACGAGTTTAGCATCGTCTTAACCCGGTAGGCGGTCTTGAACTGCTCTGGCGAAAGGTAATTCCGGTAGGACTCGTCCTCGGCAAAGTAGAAGATCGGCTGGGTAACCAGGGCATAGTTCATCGGACTGGCATCGATTTGGGCAAACATCTCATCGGTCATCAATGAGGCGTGCTCGATCCGGACTGATGGCATGTCAGGCAGCCATGGCTGCAAGTCCTTGGTAATGTCGATGACCCGCTGGATGGCGGCATTGCCCATCGCGTGGATGGCAATCTGGAGCTTGTTCTTTTGGGCAAAGGTCACTTCCTGCTTGAGCTTTTCCACGCTCGTCAGGCTGACGCCCATTTTGCCGGACGGGTACGGCTCCTTGTTGAAGGCCGTCTCGCCGGAGATGCTGCCGTCCATGAAGACCTTGATGCCGGCAACCCGAAGCTGCTGGTCGCCACTGGGCGTGAGCGGCGCTTCTGGGTCCAGTTCATCGAAGACGTAGTAGATTGATGCCTTCGGGGCGAAACCGTCCTTCACGGCGTCCTGGTAGAGTCTGAGGGTGGTATAAGGCTTCATCCGCCCCATCATTTCACCGATTGCCACCAGGCCGTTTGCCAGGTAGTGCTTGGAGCTGTTGACCATGTTGGTGACGTCATTTTCGTAGCTCTGGGCGGACTTGGCCCGGATCAGCAGCTGGGATGCGGCCACCTCCCGCATGAAGCCGGTCGGTCGGCCATCGGCGAAGCGTTCGATCTTCCCGCCAACCGGGTCGGGGGTGTTCTCATCAATTCCAGCGAGTTCCAGGGCCTTGGAGTTGCCGACTGAAGAGTGGCAGTCCGACCGGTAGATAAAGATCGGTTGGGTCGTGGAGACGGCGTCCAGGTCGTCCCTGTTCGGGCTGCGGTGCTCGGCCAGCTTGGTCTCATCAAATCCCCAGCCCTCGATCCAGGTGTCAGGCCCCTTGCCGAAGCTCGGCGACTGACGCAGGGCCTCCTGCATCTCCTTGATGCTATTGACGTTCGGCGGGGTGCAGGCCGTACCGTGCAGAGCGTCGGCGATGTACTTGGGGTGGGTGTGACAGTCGATCAGACCGGGCAGGACGGTCTGGCCATGTAGGTCGACCACCGTTCCCTCAGGAGTCAGTGCGGTGCCCACGGCCTTGATCTTGCCGGAATCAACAATCATGGAATCCGCAAAGCTGGTTTCGTCGGTCCCCAGGAAAATCTTTCCATTAACGTAAGTGGTTGTCATCTGAATAACCTCATTTCTTTTGGACTTTATTAGCATTCCTAAATATAATCCTACCTGACTTTATCGAAATGTAAACCGCTTTCACCTGTGTAAAATAAAAAGTGAATGCATGCTGGGCGGCATTTTCTAACCGTTCGGATTTTAATGATAAATTGTTAAATTTTTGCAAAAATTAGGCTGAGATGTGCTAAAGTAGAACAAGACTATCTGAGAGGTTGGATGAAAAAGTGAAAAATTACCGTTTTAGCCGGCTCAGCATGGGCTGGCAGATTATGATTGGCCTGGTCCTCGGGATTATCTGTGGGGTCCTGTCCTACCATAACCAAAACGCGATTGTTGCGATGCAAAGCCTGGGGACCATCTTTATTCGGCTGATCCAAATGATCGTCATGCCGATCGTGGTTTCCTGCCTGACGGTTGGGATTGCCAACATCGGTGACATCAAGAAACTCGGGCGGATCGGTGGCAAGACCATCATCTACTTCGAAGTTTTGACGACGATTGCCCTGATTCTCGGGATTACGATGGCCAATCTGACCCACCCGGGAACCTTCATTAATATCCACGACCTGCACGCGACGGACATCTCGCAGTACATGTCGACGGCAAAGTCGGCCGCCCATAACAGTGGTTTCTGGCCCCTGATTCTGTCGATCATCCCGACAAACATCTTTAAGTCGATGGCCGACGGGGACATGATGCCGGTAATCCTGTTCTCAGTCCTCTTTGGCTTGGGAATCGCTGCCGTCGGGGAGAAGGCCCAGATCTTGATCGACGTCTTGAACGGGGTGGCCGAGGTCATGTTCAAGGTCACCAACTGGGTCATGAAGCTGGCCCCCATCGGTGTCTTTGGCCTGATTGGGATGACCGTGGCTGAGATGGGCTTGAAGGCCCTCCTGCCACTGGGCTACTTTATCCTGATCGCCTACCTGACGATGCTGATCTTCATCATTGTCATCCTCGGCATCACGGCCCACCTTTTCCACCTGCGCTACTGGAAGACGATGCACGTAATTTTGGAAGAAATCGTCCTGGCCTTCACCACCGCCAGTTCCGAGGTGACGCTGCCGCGGCTGATGAAGAAGACCCATTTGATGGGGGTGAGCGAGGGGATTACCTCCTTCGTTATTCCGACCGGTTACACCTTCAACTTGGACGGGTCAGCGATCTACCAATCCCTGGCCGCCATTTTCCTGGCCCAGGCGTATGGCTTGCACCTGTCCCTTTCCCACCAGATCACCCTGCTGGTCGTCTTAATGATCACCAGTAAGGGGATGGCTGGGGTGCCGGGGGCGTCCTTCGTCGTCCTGCTGGCCTCCGTCTCCACGATTGGGGTACCGATGGCGGGACTGACCTTCATCGCCGGAATTGACCGCTTCGTCGACATGGGCCGGACGGCGGTCAACGTGGTCGGCAACTCGATTGCCACCCTGGTCATCGGTGAATCCGAAGGTGAGCTGGACCGGAAGCAGTACAACGAGTACCTGGATAATTACGGAAAAGATAAAAAATAAGTAAAAAATCGCCACCGCGAGCAATAAGCTCGTAGTGGCGATTTATTTATTCTTTAGTCTCTTGTTCCGGTGCCTGCAATTCGACCCCACGGTGCTCAACACTGGTACTGAAGACGATCTGGGTGCTGGTCTTGCCGAACCGCTGCTGGATGGTGTTGATGAAGTCATCCAGGTTGGTGGTTGAAGGGAAGACAACCTCCATGATTTCGGAGTAATCACCGGTGACGCAATTACACTCGATCACGTTGGGGATGCTTTGAATATACGGGTAGAATTCCTGCTTTTGCCGTGGTTCCAGCTGGACCTGGATGAAGGCTCGAACGTGGAAGCCGATCTCCTCCATGTTGATGCTGGAATGGTAGCCGGTGATGATGCCGGCCCGTTCCAGCTTGGTGATCCGGGCGGCGATGGCTGGCGAGGAAATGAAGCACTCCTTGGAAAGATCCTTTAATGAGGCCCGGGCATTCTGCTGCAGCAAGTTTACGATTTTCCGATCAATTTTATCCATAAATACTAGCCTCACTCAATCGTTTGTCTTAAAATATGATAAAACGTTAATTTTCTAATCATTACTTAATATACTTTCAAATTGTAGGAGATTTTTGTCGAAAAGTCAATTTCCTAAATTTCAAGAATAAGTTAGCCACTGGACTCAAATAAATAATACTGACCAATTGATTATTGGTTGATGGAGCTGTGATATCTCTTGGTAGAAGGCCTTACGATAGATATCCATTGACGAATGTCCATTAAACATAGCTCGTGGATAGTGATTCATCCAATCATTAGTCGCTATGATCTGAGCACTACTATAGTTATTTATAGCTTCACCTTTGGTAATCTCCTTGCGGAGAAACCGGTTATTGATCTCATTGGATCCACGTTCCCAAGGGGAATACGGATCAGCATAGAAAACATGATCGTGAACTTGTGTTAACTCACTAAATTCTGAACCGTTGTCAGAGGTTATTGTCTTAAAAATGCGATAGTAAGCATCTGTGCCCATTTTCTGGCGCAAATTTATAAAGAACTGATTTACTGCATGCGCAGTTTTACCAGCAATTTTACTCGTGATATTAACTCGTGAAAGGCGATCAGTCATTACTAGTACAACACTGTCATTACCGTTTTTCTGTCCCTGAACTGTATCCAGTTCCCAATGGCCAATTTCGGACCGTTGGTCCGCAGTTTGAGGTCGTTGAGCAATATTAGGCCCTAAGCACCTTTTAGCTTGCGGATGAGTTTGATGATGCTTACGTTTAGGTTTTTCAAAGAGGTCTAAATTGGACGTACGAAGCACACCCTCATTAATCCATTGATATAAAGTTACAACCGACTTTGGGATCAGGGTGCCATCATTCATTAAATCTCGAGCCTTATAAATAACCGCTTGTGGGGAGTAATGGTGGTCGTCAAACTCACCAAGCATTAGCTGATCAGCTAATCGTAAAAATTGCTTTGAAGAATAATATAAGCGACGACGACCAGAATGGCGGTGATGTTCAAGATATGTGGCCTGACCAGCTTCATAACTATAGATGTAGTAAGAATATTCGTAAATCTTACCATTAGATTTTTGACGACGAAGTTGGCGGACCGTACCACGGTTGAGCTCGTTATTAATTGTTTGATGATTAACTCCTAATTGGCGACCAATTGCGCGATTGGAAAGTCCTTGCGACTTTAAAGTCGCAATCATCACACGTTCTTCTTTAGTAAGATGAGCATTCTTTTTATGAGTAGTCAATAAAATAGTAGACATGGTATCATTTAAGTGCGTCATTTGACGGACATCCTTTCATATAGGTTTGGTTCACTTAATATGATACCTGATGTCACGCCGAATGGCGTTTTTTATTTACCACCAACTGGGTGGCTAACTTCATTCTATAATCTACCGAAAAGTCAATTTCAAAAGGATTTCAAAAAGTTGCCTGATTCGGCAAGCAGAGTTACGAAAGCGCTATAAATAATGTTACAATATATACAAAAGCTGTTTGAAGTGGAGGCTTATTATTATGGATCAAGAATACCAAAACATTTTAGTACCAGTCGACGGCTCAAAAGAATCCGAGCAAGCACTGCACCGGGCAATCTTTGTTGCTAAGCGAAACGGGGCGCACATTGACATCTTAAACGTCATTGACACCCGGGCAATGGCCTACAACTTCGCCGGAATGTCCGATGGCAGTATTGCCTACCAGTTGGTTGACAAGTCCAAGGAATACCTGGACGGCCTGTTGAAGTCCGCCAAGACCAAGGACGGCTTTGACAACTTAGACATCCACATTCGGCTGGGGAACCCGAAGACCATTATCTCCTTCGACTTCCCACACGATCACCACAATGACATGATCATCATGGGTGCTAGTGGCCTTTCTCGGATGCAGCGGGCGGTCATGGGCTCCGTTACCTCCTACGTTAAGCGGAACGCCCCCGTTGACGTCCTGGTTGTCCGGACCGACGTGGACCAGCCTAAGGACTAAGCGCCTGATTATAATCTGAATTAAAAATCATCCGTGAATCGTTTTTTGATTCACGGATGATTTTTTGGTTAGTCTTCTTGTTGAATCTGTTTGATCACCTTGGCCGGGACGCCGCCCACGACGACGTTATCCGGGATGTCCTTGGTGACGACCGATCCCGCGGCCACGACGACCCCGTTACCAATCGTAACTCCTGGGCAGATGGTGGAATGGCCACCGATCCAGACGTCATTGCCGATGGTAACTGGCTTGCCGATTCCCAGGCGTTCCCGCCGCCCCTTGACTGTCAGGGGATGGTTGACGGTGTAGATATCGGTGTTCGGACCGATCCAG
The DNA here is from genome assembly GCF_022482365.1 of Limosilactobacillus sp. NCBI lineage: Bacteria > Bacillati > Bacillota > Bacilli > Lactobacillales > Lactobacillaceae > Limosilactobacillus > Limosilactobacillus sp. The sequence continues at coordinate 1,297,310 of NZ_JAKVPE010000001.1, read as the reverse complement.
ACGTTGTCACCGATGTTCACTGGGGCGATGTCCAGGACGGTCAAGTTGTAGTTGGCCAGGAAGTTGTCGCCGACGTGGATGTTCTTGCCGTAGTCGAAATTAAAGGTGGAGTGGATCACCAGGTTCTTTCCGGCGGAACCGAGGATCTCACGGGCCTTGGCCTCTTGTTTTTCAGCTTCGTTTTCGGGGATGGCGTTGAATTCTTGGGCAAGGGTGGCCGCGTTGAGCTTGCGGGCCGCCACCTCGGGAGCACCGAAGTTGTACCATTCGCCCGCTTCAAGCTTGTCGAGTTCAGACACTAGTTATCATTCCTTTCAGGACGATCAGCAGAGAGTGACAATTCACGTTCATCCTTAAATTGTTGCAGCAACTTGGTGTACTTGTCAATTGCCAGGTCCGATGAGATCTTGCCCAGTGGCAGGTGGGTTGGCAACTGGTCGCTATGGTTGGTGACCTGATCAATGATGATCTCAGCGGCCATCACAGGGTCACCAGGCTCGTGGTGGGCACCGTTAGCCATGTCATCGATGAACTTGGTGAACTGCTCGTAGTCATCGTGGGTCGGCATCGTCTTGTGTGATGACCGCCCCGCCCAGTCGGTCCGGAAGCCGCTTGGCTCAACCAGCATGGTCTTGATGCCAAGGCCCTTGACTTCCTCTTCGATCGAGCCCGTGATCCCTTCGACGGCGTACTTGGTGCCGTGGTAGAAGGAAAGGGTCGGGAAGGAGTAGAGACCACCGATCGACGAGAAGTTGACGATCACGCCGGACTTTTGCTTCCGCATGATCGGCAGTGTCTCACGGGTCATGTCAACCAGTCCCCAGACGTTGACGTCAAACATGTACTTGACGTCTTCCAAGTTAGACTCTTCAAAGGTGCCGAAGTAACCGAGCCCAGCGTTGTTGACCAGGACGTCGATGCCACCGAAACGCTCGGTAGCGCTCTTAACAGCGGCTACCACCTGATCGTGCTTGGTGACGTCCAAGATCACCTTGGCGATTTGGCCGTGGTCGTATTGGTCCAGGTAGTCCAGCTGCCCGGCCTTCCGGGAGGTGGCGACGAGGTTGATGTCGTCGTGCTGGGCCAATTGAATTGCTAACTGCTTACCAAAGCCGGTGTGGGTACCAGTAACTAACCATGTTTTACTCATAATAAAAATCTCCTTTGTTAAACTCTTTTTTGCTGTTTCTTATCTACAAGTGCTATACTACAAGTTAAACTATGGTTTAAGTCAACAGGAAGGACGGATTTTTTTATGAGATATTCAATTGGCGATGTGGCAAAGAAGATGGACGTGCCAACCTCAACCCTCCGTTTCTATGATAAGAAGGGGCTGCTGCCCTTTGTTGACCGCGATGAGGCCGGCCGGCGTTCCTTTAAGGACAACGATCTTAACTTCCTGGAAGTAATTGAGTGCATGAAGAAGTGTGGGATGACGATCAGTGAAATCCGTCACTTCATCGACCTCTGTATGGAAGGTGACGTCACCTTAGAGGATCGTTACGAGCTCCTGGCCAGGGAAGAGCAGGCGGTTGCCAAGCAGATTGCGGAGCTCAAGGCCCAGCAGGACTTCCTCCACTATAAGATGTGGTACTTCAAGACGGCTCTGGAGGCGGGGACCGAGGAGATCCACATGATCCAGACTGCTGAGGGCGAGCGGGTCGATCCAGACATCCACGAGCAGTACCAGGCGGCCCTGGCAAAGTGTCACGACATCAAGGAGCTGATCGACTACCAAAAGAACTACGCGGCCAAGCAACAAGCATAAGCAAAAAAGACCCGTTCGGGATTTCTCCCGAGCGAGTCTTTTTATTTGGGGCCGCGGCCTCTTGGTTTAATTAAGAGACAATTACTTGTTTTCCAGATCCTTCTTGGTGACCTTCAAAACATTGTCCTTAACGGTGACTTCTTCGCCGGCTTGCTTCTCCAGTTCGAAGTCAAACTCTTCACTGTTAGTGACGGTAACGATGACGGTATCATCGAGGCCAGCCTTCTTAATGGTTGGGTCCCAGAATTCCATCAGTTCATCGCCCTTTTCGACGTGTTGACCCTTGTCGAAGTAGGTAACGAAACCAGTACCGTGCAGCTGAACAGTGTCAATCCCGACGTGGATCAGCAGTGCAACGCCGCTGTCGGAAACCAGACCAACCGCGTGCTTCGTGGAGAAGGTTGCCCGAACGGTCCCGGCAAATGGTGCGTAAACCTTACCGTCGGATGGCTTCAGGGCAAATCCTTGACCCATGCTGCCGTTAGCAAAGGCAGGGTCCTTGACGTCCTTAAGAGCAACTAAGCTACCAGCAACTGGGGCTGGGATTTCGGTAACGCCTGGCTGTGGAGCAGGAGCAGCAGTGGCTTCAGTGTCGTCACTGTCCGTGTCACCAAGGTGCTTGCCCCAGGTCTTTTCGAGTTGGGCAACGATCTTGGCGTGTGAAGATTCATCCAGCTTAACCTTGAGGGCAAAGATAATAATACCAACAATGATTAAGGAAATTGGAATTAAGAACATGTAAATCTTGAAGATGGAAACGCCGTGTGCAGTAACAGTAGCGGCGGTAGCACCACCGGTCATCCCGGCAGCAACGGTTGCCATCCCAACAACACCGTTGGCAACGGCACCACCGAACTTATCGAGCAGTGGACGAACTGACAGGGTCAATGATTCATCACGGTGACCAAGCTTTAACTGACCGTATTCAACGGAGTCAGTAATGGTCATCAGAACAACCAGGAAGATAATTGGTTGTGGAATGAAGAACAGTTCAGCACCAAGCAGAACCAGTGCTAAGGACTTGCCAGCAAAGGCAAAGATCAGGGCACCCACAACTTCGATTGAAGCGGCGCCATAGAATAACTTGTGACGACCAATCTTACCAGAGAAGAGTGGGAAGGCGAAGACAGAAATCACACCGACAACCGTGTTCAGACCACCCAAGATGGAGAAGGCCCGTGAGTTGCCTAAGATGTAAGTGAAGTAGTAGAGTTCAAAACTGTTCAGCAGGGTCTGACCAGTAGTGAAGAACAGGTAGGACATCGCAATTGCAAGCAGCTGGTCATTCTTAACCAGGATCTTCAGGATATCCTTAAACTTCGTCTGCTCTTTGTTTTCACGCAACAGTGATTGCTGTTCGTGAGTAAACATCCCAACACCGACAGCCGTGATAGCTGAGATGGCGGCAACGATGACGGCGAAGATAAACCAACCACGGTCATCACCGGTTCCGCCATTTTGCTTAACGGAGAAGAACAGAACCATTGGCATGATTACGAAACCAATGATCTGACCACCAATCGTTGAACCAACACGGGCAAAGGTAGCGATCTTGTCACGTTCGTGTGAATCGAAGGACATCGCTGGAACCATTGACCAGAACCCAACATCATTGAATGAATAGAATACGTCCATAATGATGTAAACAATAGCAAACAGAATCAGGTAAAGAACTGGGTTACTGAGGTTCAGTCCACCAAATGGCGTAAACAGTGCGGCTAACAGAACGGCAGAAATAATACCACCGCCGACAACCCATGGCTTGAACTTACCCCATTTAGTATGGGTCCGGTCAATTGCGTTCCCGATCATTGGGTCGATGATCAATTCACCAATCCGCAGAACCAGGATGATCATGGTAACATAACCAACCATGCGGTTATCGAATGCCTTATTACCAGAGTCAAACAAGTGACCGGTAACGTACATCATAAAGTAAGTAGAAAGTAATGCAAAGAAAGCATCATGTCCAAATGCCCCGAGTGAGTACGCGACACGCGAGCGGACAACATGTTGCTCTTGCTTTGAACTATCCATATTGACTCCTCTTTTCTGCAACAACTTGAAATAACTTACAAGTGTAATGTTAAGCGCTTTCAATAAATATGTCAATGCTTTTTTAGTAAAGTTTTACGAGAAATCAACTTGTGATTTAAGCTCAATCGTGCACATTGGGCACAAACTGTTCTGTAAACTGACTTAGCGGCGGTGGAAAGGGCCCCGGAAAATAACAAAATTTATCATTTGCCTAGTAAACATTTTGCAAATTTTCGTTGAGCATTTTGGTGGGACGTTGTGTTTATTAATCGCAAAAAAATAGTGCAGTCGATTAATTCGCTAATTGATCGAACTGCACTATTTTATGTTAAAAGCGATCGAATAAATTATTGTTCTTCGTACCAGCTGTAGTGGTAGTTGCCTGGGCGATCAACCCGCTCGTAAGTGTGAGCACCGAAGTAGTCACGCTGGGCTTGCAGCAAGTTGGCAGGTAGAACCTTTGCCCGGTAGGAGTCGTAGTAGGAAATAGCGGCGGACAGGGCAGGGACAGGGACACCAGCCTTAACAGCCAGTGAAACCACGTCCCGGATAGCCTGCTGGTACTTCTTGGTGATGTCCTTGAAGTAGTCATCCAGGAGCAGGTTCTTCAGGTCAGGGTTCTTGTCGAAGGCATCGGTGATGTTTTGCAGGAATTGGGCCCGAATGATGCAGCCGGCACGCCAAATCTGGGCTAATTCACCCATCTTGAGGTTCCAGTTGTAACGTTCGGAATCGATCCGCATCTGCTCGAATCCTTGAGCATAGGACATAACCTTACCGAAGTAGAGGGCTTCCCGAATCTTTTCGATCATTTCCTGCTTGTCGGCGATGGAAACGTCCTCGGTGACGTCAGGCAATTCCTTGCTTGCGGCCACCCGCTCGTCCTTCATCATTGAGATGTAACGAGCGTAAACGGCTTCGGTGATTACGGACTGTGGTGCGCCACCGTCGAGGGCCGTCTCGGAACTCCACTTCCCGGTACCCTTGTTGGCACCCCGGTCGAGGATCATGTCGACGATTGGCTTGGACTTGTCGTCACCAATGTCATCCTTGCGGGTCAGGATGTCGGCAGTGATGTCAACCAAGTAGGAGGACAGCTCGCCCTTGTTCCATTCGGCAAAGGTCTTGGCAATGTCGTCAACCGGCATCTTTAAGACGTTGCGCATGATGTTGTAGCTTTCGTCGATCAGCTCTTCATCACCGTATTCGATCCCGTTGTGGACCATCTTGACGTAGTGACCGGCCCCGTTTGGACCAACGTAGGTAACGCATGGCTTGCCATCTTCTTCGGCCTTGGCAGCGATCTGGGTCAGGATTGGTTCAACCAGGTCGTAGGCTTCCTTTTGACCACCAGGCATCAGGGCTGGGCCGTGGAGAGCACCGAGTTCACCACCGGAAACACCCATGCCGATGAAGTTAATGCCGGACTTGTCAAGCTTGGCGTTCCGGGCCATCGTGTCGTGGAAGTTGGTGTTCCCACCATCGATCAGGACGTCACCCTTGTCAAGCAGTGGCAGCAGTTCGTCGATGACGGCGTCAGTTGGCTTCCCAGCCTTGACCATCATCAGGATCCGCCGTGGCTTTTCCAGCGAAGCGACGAAATCCTCAATCGTGTAGCTTGGGACCAGCTTCTTGTCGCTGTGGTCCTTCATCATTTCATCGGTCCGGTTGCGGTGCCGGTTGTAAACACCAACGGTAAAACCGCGACTTTCGATGTTCAGGGCCAGGTTCTTCCCCATGACAGCTAAACCAACAACACCAATTTGTGCTTTTTGATCAGACATTCAAGTCACTCTCCTCATATCAAAACTTGTGAGTCATTTCACAGTTACCATTATAGCAAATCGGTAAAATACTGCAATTGAAAACCATTCAACATAAAAAAGCCTTAAGACTTTGCAGCCTTAAAGCTTTTTGATTATTTTTAGTGGTTGAGTTGGTAAACCCACTTCCGGCCGTCACGGGCAAGCAGCTCGTCAGAAGCAGCTGGGCCCATGGAACCAGGCGTGTAGTTAGGGAACTGTGGCTTTTCGATGTCCCAGAGCTTCCGGATAACGTCCACGAACTTCCATGCGTAGGCAATTTCAGCCCATGATGCGAAGTTGGTGTGGTTGCCTTCCAGAGCATCGTGGAAGAGCCGTTCGTACGGTTCTGGCGCTTCCTTCTTATCGTTGTCGCTTTGCAGGTAAGACAGGTCAACTGGTTGGGTAACGAAGCCCTGACCGGCGCGCTTGGCGTTCAGCTGCAGACCGAAACCAGACTTTGGTTCAACGTAGATCGTCAGAACGTTGGAGTTCAGGGATTGGTCGCTTTCGTGGCGTGGGTCGGCGAAGATGTCGATCAATGGCTTCTTGAAGACAACGTCGATCCGGGTGAACTTGTCGGCTAACTTCTTACCAGTCCGAACGTAGAATGGCACACCTGACCAGCGGTAGTTGTCAAACAGGAGCTTGGCGGCAACGAAGGTTTCGGTACCGGATTCTGGGTCAACCCCGTCGGCGTCACGGTAAGCTTCCGTGCCGTTGCCGGCGTCGTACTGACCACGAACAAAGTTGGCTGCGGCTTCGGATGGGGTGTAGACCCGCAGAGAACGCAGGGCCTTAATCTTTTCAACCCGGACATCGGAGTCGGTGAAGGAAACAGGCTGTTCCATTGCCAGTTGAGCAACGATCTGCATGATGTGGTTTTGAACCATGTCACGCAGGGCACCGGAGTTGTCGTAGTAGCCGGCACGCTCTTCGACACCCAGCTTTTCACTCAGGGTTACCTGGATGTTGTCGATGTAACGGTTGTTCCAGAGGGATTCGATGATCGTGTTACCAAAGCGCAGTGCTTGGATGTTTTGAACCATTTCCTTACCCAGGTAGTGGTCGATCCGGAAGATTTGGTTTTCATCGAAGGTCTTGGACAATTCGTCGTTCAGCTTCTTAGCGGAATCAAAGTCCCGGCCGAATGGCTTTTCAATAACCAGGCGGTTGAAACCGTCGTCGCTTAAGAGCCCCTGCTTCTTCAGGTTCAGTGCGATGGTACCGAAGAATTGTGGTGCCATGGACATGTAGAAGAGACGATTGCCGTCGGTGCCGAATTGCTTGTCGAGTTCCACAATCCGTTCCTTCAGTGCGGTGTAGTGTTCAGGCTTGGTGACATCGTGTGCCTTGTAGAAGAAGTGCGTAGAGAATTCTTCTGCTTCGCCTGAACGGGTTTCGTTAACGTCCTTAATGGAGTCACGAACAAGTTGTTGGAATTCGTCGTCACTGTATTCGTGACGGGAGGTACCGAGCAATGCAAAGTGGTCAGCCAAGTAGCCCTTTTGGTAGAGCTTGAAGAGAGCCGTGTACAGCTTCCGCTTAGCTAGATCACCGGTTGCCCCAAATAACGTAATGACAGCTTTATTTTCTGTAGCCAAAAATGTTCACTCCTTCTGAAATTTCAGAAAATTCTATAACGGTTCAATTATATACTCTTCAGGCCGCTTCTGCACTAAAAAAGAAACCGTTTGCGCAGATTTGTCAGGCGGCCCAGAAATGGAATAGGAGGGGGAAAAAGCGTCATGATCGTCATTTGCTAACCGCTTGTCATTTATTGGTCTAGAACAAAATTGTTTACTAAAATTTGGACAATTAAAAAGGGACCGCCGAAGTTATACGACAGTCCCTAGATAAATGTTAAATATATTGGTGCCGTTCCGCGAGAACCCCACAGACGGTGAAGAAGAGGGCGGCAATCATGATGACAACCAGGCTGGCGAACCAACCGTGCGTCTGTGCGTTCAGGTTGCCGACCACGATCGGACCCAGCGCCGAAATCAGATAGCCGACGGATTGAACCATTCCGGACAGGCTCCGGGTATCGGTGGCGTTCTTCGTCTTGAGGCCAAAGAGGGTCATGGCTAAGACGAAGGTCGTCGTGGTTCCGGCACCCAGGAGTAGGGCAACGATGCAGAAATAGGCAAAGGAGCCGACATGGAAGAACATCATCAGCGTGCCCAGCATCGAGACGATCCCCGCGAAGAGCATGATTGGCTGCCGGTTGGTCATCCGGGTGGCGATCACCGGAATCAGGAAGGCGAACGGGATTGAGAAGAGCTGGAGCAGGCCGGCGATCAGGCTGGCCTGGTTACTGGACAGGCCGGCGTCCATAGCAATGGACGGCAGCCAGGCAACGATGCTGTAGAAGACGAAGCATTGTCCACCGAAGAAGAGCAAGAGCCACCAGGCGTTCATGTTCTTCCACATGTTGGTCCCCTTAGTTTCCTGAGTAGCGGCCGTGTTGGCGACCCGCTCGTTGTACTTCAGGTTTGGCAGCCAGACGATGGCGGTGATCAAGGCGATGGCGCTGATAATCGTGACCGCGGTTTGCCAGGAGCTCTGATGAGTAATCGGGGTGATTGCGTAGGCCCCGATCGCCGCGAAAAGGGTCATCGCGGTGTTGTACATCCCGGTGACGCTCCCGATCTTGTCCGGATACTTATCGGCAATGATGGCTGGCAGGAGGACGTTGATGCAGGTGATCGCGATCCCGACCAGCGCCGTCCCCAAGATCAGCCAAGTGAAGTTGATGATTCGCAGGTAGGAACCGATGAACATCAGGACCATGGCAATCTCCAAGGTCAGCTCGTTCCCCAGGCGTTGAGCGGTCGAAGAGACCAATGCGGAAAGCAGGCCGAAACAGAGCAGCGGGATGGTCGTCAGGATCCCCAAGCTGGTTGGGGCGACGTTAAAGGTCGCGGCGATTTCCTTGACGACTGAAGGAATTGCGGTGATCGGCATACGCATGCAGACACCGAGCAGGAGCAGCCCGAGGAGCAGCAGCGGGCTGTGGTTTTTAATTTTTTTCACGAGATTCGTCCTTTCTTTGTGAGATTAGGTAAAACCTTAAACTAAATTAAACAATCTTATTATAGCATAATGTCCGGCAGATCCCGATTAAATAACGATGAGAGGGGCGCAAAACAGCCCAAATAGCAGGGGTTGAATAACCGGCACATTCTTTGCCGCGCAGGTATTAATCCGCTTCTTGCCGGGGGCGGTGGATTTGACGCCACCTGGTGAAAACCATATAATCGAACAAGAAGTTTGAGACGGAGGAAAAACATGACGGCAAAAATATACCCGTACCTCACATTCGAAAATGCCAAGGAAGCCATGGACTACTATGTCCAGGAATTTGGGGCGGAAATCACCTATCACCAATCGTTAAATGAAGAACAGGCGGAGAGTCTGGGGATGCCGACTGACCGCGAGCACCTGGAACAAACGACCCTGCGTGGTGAATTTACCATTGCTGGTCAGAAGTTCATCTGCGCCGACGCCACGATGGGAACTCCCCAGACGTCGAGCCTGGTGTCGATCATGCTCAGCTTTACCGACGACCCCAGCCAGGCCCGGCAGTTGTTTAACCAGCTTGCCCAGTCCGAGGATCAGCGGGTGACGGTACCCTTTGGTGACTGGATGTTCGGCAGCCAGATGGGCCAGGTAGTTGATAAGTACGGGATCACCTGGCTGATCACCACTGATTACGATTTGCCGGAACAATAATTAAAAAAACAAGGGAATGAGTTGGCCAAGCGCCTCCCCATTCCCTTGTTTTTTAATTGAATTCTGCCCAACGCTTCTTAAGGATTGCATAGATCCGCTCGGCATCCCGAGAAGTACCACGCAATTCGTAGTCGGCCAAGAACGGTGCGTTAAAGCGCCTGGCGTACATCCGGGCGGTCAAACAATATTGTTCGTTGAAGTTGCGGTTGCCGCTGCCAACGATTCCCAGGCACATGTCGGCGTTGTTGCCATCCGCAATGTACTCACCCAGGGCGTTGGTCATGATTTCGGTATAGCCGGAATCGATTCCGTTTCCCCCCGTGAGGTAGGTTGGGACAAAGACGAAGAAGGGCTTTTCCTCCTTGGCGGGAATGGTCTGGTCACTAATTTCTTTAGTGGTGATCAGCGGATTTTCGGCGTTAAGGGTGTGCTGCTGCTGAGCATACTCGCTCAATTGGTGTAGAAAGGCGCGGGTATTGCCCTCAAGTGAAATGTAGATGATATTTATTGGTGCCATTGCTGATTCTTCCTTTTGATTTATCGCTTGATGTGTTTGAATACTTTTAATTATACAACGCTTAGGCCCCTAATTACGATGTGGTGCCCGATCGAATTAGTTAAAAATAGCGAAAGGCCCTTTGACCACGGACAGAAAATGATAAAATTATAAGTAAGAATGTGCACAGTAGGGGGAGCAAAAGTTGAGCAGAATTGTATTAAATGATCTAACCTTTGAAGCTAAGTCGGGTGATCAGCTTGAAGGGGTTTCGATGGAATTGACGTCACCACAGATGATTGCGATTTGCAGCGACGATCAGGGGGCAGCAAGCGCGATTGAGCAGCTCGTCGCCGGGAGCGGCAAGGTGCTAGACGGTAACGCGCAGGTGAACGATCAGGATGTCGCGCACCTGAAACGCCGTCACGCCGCTAACATCGCCAGTCTGGCTGAAATTGATCTGCGGGGGCGCCGGGTCAATAAGGCGATTAAGAAGGCCCTGCGCCGCCAGCCCAATGCCCTGTCACTGGCGGCCACGACTCAGCTGGCCCAGTCACTGGGGATTCAGCTGGACGCCCGGCTGGCAAGCCTGACGGATGTCCAGCAGCAGGAACTAAAACTGGTGATTCTCTTGGCCCTGCGTCGGCCGATTGTGATGCTTCAAGACGGCCTGGACGCGTTACCGGGGGATGCCCGACTCACCATCGGTAACCTGCTCCGTGACTACGTTCAAAAGACCAACTCACTGGTTCTGTTCACGAGCACCGACGTTTCGACGATGATGCGTTTCGCCGACGTGATCTACTACTTCAATGGCAGCCGCCTGACTTCGGCGCGGGCCCTGCGTGCTAGCGACGGGGTTGATTGTACGGTGACGGTTACCGGGACGGGACTGCCGGTGGAACTGGCGGTAAAAATGGGTGCCCATATGCTTGAGGAAGCGCCAAATGAGACCCGCTTTCTCTACACCGGCAACATCCAGGCCCTTCTGCCATTACTGGAGCAGAGTACGATCACCGATGTTCGGATTGAGGACGCTTCGGTGGAAGATGAGCTGATGGCCTACTAAGGAGGCAGCGATGACAAGAATTGTAATTGTAAGTCACCGGCACGACCGGCTCGCCCGTCTCTTAATGGAAAATACGTATTCGGCGGTGGTCGCCAGCAGCTTTGCGGTTGACTTCCAGGCGGGGGACCTGCTCTGTTGGCTACCGACGGTCAACGAACCGGTTGACGATGAGGTGCAGGACCTGGCCGCGGCAATTGACCGGGCAGTTTTCACGCCGCAAAAGATTGTGATGCTGTCGATTGCCGGCACAGCCGACGACGCCAGCCCCGACCAGGTAAAGCACTGGTACGGCAAGCACGGTCAGCAAGCGGTCTGGGCCCACCAGTACGCCGCCAAGATGATTGACGAGCTGGAATTGCCCTACGTCGTGGTCCGTTCCCTGCCGATCGTCGAGGGAGATGGCCCGCTGCAAATCGTCGACGAGGGCCAGACGATGACGGGAGAACGTGTTGGCGATCAAGCGCTGGCTACCGTTTTGCAAACGGCACTGACCACGGCCCGTTACGACAACCACTCGATTGGCGTTATGCCAAAAACGAAATGAGGGAAAATTATGGAAAGAAAATTAACCGACTACCAGCAATGGCAAAAGCAGCTCCAAGATATTCGTCTGCCACGGTGGAAGGAGCTTCCTAGCCTCGGCCTTTACGTTGACCAGGTAGTGACCGTGGTCAACGAACAGTTGGCCGCCTTTGACGTTGAGCCCCTGACTAAGGCAATGGTTAATAACTACGTCAAAAAGAAGGTTATCCAGGCCCCGGTAAAGAAAAAGTACGCGGTGAACCAACTGGTCGATCTGCTGCTGATCGGCTTCTTCAAGGTAAGTTTTAGCATTGATGACATCCGGGCCGGGATCGCCCAGGTGACGATCAGTACCTATCCACAACAGGCCTACGATCACTTTGCCACGATCCTTGAGGCCACCTTGGCCGGGCAAAAGGCAGCGCCGGCAAACGGCCAGATTGATCCGGCCAGCCAGGCATTGATGGAGGCAGCTATTCAGGCGGTGCTTGCTCATTTGAAAGCCAAGCACATTTTCGCCGAGATGCATGATCACCAGCAGCCCTTGGATGTGGAGAAGGGCTAAAAAGGAGCGGCATAGTGCCGTCTCTTTTATTTTTATATTTTTGTTGCAATTGCAACAAAAGGTGATAAGATAATGGACGAGGAGAGATTTTTACCATGATCGATATTTTAAGGGAAGTCGGGATGATCGAGCGCGCATTGGATTCAATGTCGAATATTGAGTTTAAGCAGATTGGCTTAGCGCGGGGACAGTACCTCTACGTCGTGCGCATTTACGAGCATCCGGGCATTATCTCCGAGCAACTGTCGAACTTGATAAAGGTTGATCGCACCACCATTGCCCGTGCCGTTAAGAAATTGGAGGACAAGGGATTCATTGAGCGGTGCAGCGATCCTAAAAACAAGAAGATCAAGCGCCTGTACGTTACTCAAAAGGGTAAGGACATTTATCCCTTTATCATCCGTGAGAATCAACATTCGAACGCGGTGGCATTGCGTGACTTTAGCGATGAGGAAGCACAGCAGGTCCATGACTACCTGGTCCGGATTCGCCACAACATTGATGGCGACTGGGACTTGGTCAAGCATGGCGGTAAGCGAAAGTACTAGGAGGTTTTTATTATGATGGATAAAGTAACAGTTGATCCCAGCTTTTTTGAACTGTTCCCGGACGGTCAGGTGAACATCCTGTACGCAAGCGGAATTGATAACCACGACACCGACCAGAATTTGGACGACCGGCGCAAGCTCTTGGCAAACGCAACCAAGGAGGCCGGCCAGTTCCTGACCAACGAGACCTTCCGGCTGAACCCGGTTGTTGACCAGTGGCGGAAGGCCTACCAGCAGTTCAAGAAGAAGAAGGGGGCCCGGGCCTCAGTTGAAGCACTGCTAAAGCGTGCCAACCAGGGGCACAAGTTCGAACCAATCGACCCGATGGTGGACGTCTACAACAGCATTTCCTTGTCCTACGGGGTGCCGGTCGGCATGGAAGACCGGGACAAGATCAAGGGAACGATGCACCTGGGCAAGGTCGAGGGCGGCCAAGCCTTCCGTCCGGTTGGTGCCGACAAGGATGAGCCAACCCTGCCCGGTGAGGTTTGCTGGTACGACGACGAGGGCGCCGTTTGCCGGTGCCTGAACTGGCGTGATGCCCAGCGGACGATGCTGACGGAGGACTCGACCAAGGTCGTTGCCGTCATCGAGTCCGTGAATAAGGAACAGATTCCGCACGCCAACGAGGCGATGGACGAGTTGAGCAAGCTGATCACCAAGTACTTTGGCGTTGAGACGACGCAGGTTTACCACCTGACGAAGGACGCGCCCGAAGCCGAGGTTCCAGAAGAACTGCGCTAACCATATTGGTATTGGCAAATATTAAAAAAGCTGCGCGAGAATGCTCAAATTTCTCACGCAGCTTTTTTCTTTATTCAATTTTGGCAAGGTGCCGGCGCTCGATGTCCTCGGCCACCAGCTTATAGATAGCGGCGAAGAGTGGCACCGTCAGCATCATCCCGAGGATCCCGGAAATGCCCCCACCGACAATGACGGCGGCGAAAACCCAGACGCTTGGCAGGCCGATGCTCTTGCCGACCACCAGGGGATAGGTGATCCGGTTGTCGAACTGCTGGAGGACGATGATGAAGATCAAGAAGATCAGCGACTTGACGGGTGAAACGGCGAAGATCAGGATGACCCCGATCCCGGCCCCCAGGATGGCACCAACGATCGGGATCAAGGCGCCGAAGAAGGTGACGACGCCGATCATGGAGGCGTACGGCATCCGCAGCACCTGCATCCCCACGAAGCAGGCGACCCCCAAAATGGCGGCATCCTTGCACTGGCCAACGATATAGCTGCTGTAGCTCTCGTCAAAGGTCTTCACAACGTGCATGAATGGCCGCTTGATCTTGCCAAAGTAAGTGTCCATGACCTGGTAAAACTGGCGGGCCAGCTTTTCCTTGTAAATCAGTAGGTAGATCGAGAAGAAGATCGCGATGACGGTTTTGGTGGTCGTCGTGACAACCGAAGAGGCGGTTGTCACGATCTTCTTCATCGTGCCCCCAACGCCAAAGCCGAGCAGCTTGCTGGTCTTTTGCCAATCCAAGTGCTGAAGGTCGAGATGCTTCCAAACATTCTTGAAGAGACCGTTTTGCTGGACGAAGCTGACGATCTTGTTGACCGATTGACTATGGTTGGAGAAGAGCAGGCGGATACAGCTGACTAATTCGGGGATGACCAGCCGAATCACCAGGGCGACGATGACGATGATCGATAGGTAGGAAAGGACGATCCCAAACACCCGCTTGAAGCGCTGGGCGCGGGGCTGGGGAAAGATCCGCAGGTAGAGGTGCTCGTACTGGCGCAGGAGGAGGTTGACGATGTAGGCGATCACGCAGCCGACCACCAGGGGCATAGCAGCGGACCAAATGGTCTGGATAAACCTAGCAACCGTCTTCCAGTAGGTAATTGCCAGGTAGAGAAGAAAGAGGGCCAGAACCAGGGAGAGGTGGCGCCGGTTGATGTGCAGGTTCATTGGCTACCCCCTTTTAGACTGGAGCTGATCAAACACCCGGGTCAGGTAGGTGTGGCTGGCCAACTGTTCGCGGCAATTAGTCTGATCGTGGAGGTTGATCTCGTAGATGCTGGTGGCAGCCGGGTTGAGCAGGGGCAACACGCCCGCCCAGTCAATTTTGCCGGTGCCAAGTTGCAGGCTGTCGTGGGTCTGGCCCATCGAGTCGACGAGGTGGTAGTGGACGACGGCGGGTGCCAGGTGCTGGAGCGACTTCTGCAGACCGGCATTGTCACCGTGGAGCTCGATGAAGCAGTGTGAGGTGTCAAAGGCCAGCCGGTAGTGGTGGGCCAGGATTTCATCTTCCTGGTCGGGATGACCGTAGGCGAAGACCGGGGCAATCGAGTTTTCAAACATGATTTGCTGCCCACCCTCATCGGCAAAGCGGTCGAGACGGTCGTAAACGGCTTGCCGGGCCGCCTGAACATTCGGGTAGAGGTCTACCATGTGAGCGACCTCGGGACCCGAATAGCCGCCGTGGACGAGAATTTGAACGTGGAGGTCATGACCCAGACGAATTAGCTGCTCGGTCGTGTTTTCGATGAAGCGGTACAGGTCCGGGTAATCCTTCTCCGGGGCGACGACATCGGAGTGGTGCTCGTGAAACTTCATCGGGTGGTGAAGGACGATGTGCTGGATGCCCTGCGATTGCACGTACTGAACGGCATCATACAGGTGCTTGTAACCGTCGGGAGTAAAGTCGCTGGCGGCGGTGAAAAATTCGTAGACGACGGGATCATGCTGCAAGCGGTCGTCGATCTGGACGCGCGCGCTGCTGCCCTTAAGACCAAGCATTGGCTGATACATTGTGAGGATCTCCTTTGCATATTTTAAAGCTACATCTATCATAGCAGACTTTGTCATGAATAGAAAAAGGCGGCTGCCACAGCAACCGCCTTTTAGCAAAATAGTTAAATTAAAGATTCTTGTCCATGATGAAGGTCAGCTTGGACAACTCCAGACCGTGCATGATCAGCTTGGCCATCAGATCCTTGGTCCGCTTGGCCATCTCAGCAACCATCTTGTGGGTCTCTCCGCTCAGAAAGGCGCTGGCCTGCCGAGCATCCATGTCCTTGACCTGGGGAGCCGTTTGGTTGACCCACCGGTAGAAGTATTCCCGGGCGTCCTTCAAGTAATTGAGGTCGTCCTGGGCAAATTCAGCGTGATGGGACTCCACGATCATCGAGAGGGCCCGGTACATCCAGTAGGCACTCTTCAAGTCCATGTTGAGTTCCTTCGGCGTCTCCCGGTAGGAAACATCAACGTCGTCAGCATTACCGAAGAACGGCACGTACGGCGTAAAGGTCGGGATCCCGAAACTCATCCACATGATCGTGGAGGCTGCTTCCGGCAGGTCGTTGCGGACTTGCAGGACGTGGGAGTTCTGGGTCCGGTTCAAGGAGATTGGCCGGAAGAGGTGCTTTTCCTCCTCGGTGCCGTGGCCCAACGGATCATACGGCGTGCCCTGGTAGTGGCTGCTGAGGATCTTTTCAACGTCTTCCAGGGTGATCTTGTGATCGGTTCGCATGATGAATGGCAGGTCGAAGTCGAGTGGATCCTGCTCAACGCTCGGGTTCAGCAGCTTGTGACCATACCATTGCCGGGGCGTGTTGTAGTGCTGGTCGAAGACGTCGGCCGTCCCGAAGATGTGGCGGAAGTCCCAGCCGTGCTTGTCGGGGTTCAAGTGGTTGCTCTCGACAAATTCCTGAATCCCGTCGGACCACATGAAATTGTCGGTGTCATCGAAGTCGACCTGTTGGATGGCAACCCGGTTCCCGGTGACGGCGTAGGCATCATCCGGAATCCGTTGGGCAACCCAGTGGTGACCGGTGACGATTTCCATGTACCAGACATCGTTCTTATCGGAGAAGATTACCCCGTTGCCCTCGGCGGAACCGTACTTCTTGACCAGCTGACCCAGGTAAGCAACCCCATCTTTGGCACTGTCGATGAACGGCAGGGTGACGGCGACGATCAGGTCTTCGTTAATTCCACTCTCCGTGTTCAGCGGGTCGCAGGCTAGGACGCGTTCGTTGGCGTAAACACTCTCCGTGGCGGACATGCCGACGTTCTTCTCGTTGAAACCACTCTCGTCGAAGACCCCTTCAGTCTCGTAGTTGACGTTCGGGGTCCCCTGGTAGCGGTAGCCATCGGCAGGCCGGTCGATGACGCACTTGTTGAGGTAGGCCTTCACCTGGTTGGGGTGGTTATGATAGGCCGGATAGGTGACGAAGCGCTGGGGCGTCAACGGACCAAAGGTGTCATCGTTGCGGGCGGCCATGGTTGAGCCGTCGATGGTGGCTTCCTTGCCGGCCAGGACGGTCGTGCAGGCAGATAGGTTTTTCTTCAATTTGTTCAAGACCTTTCTAAAGTTCAGTATTACCCTTCTATTCTATAACCGGGGCTGACGGCGGGTCAATTAACCCTCCTTTTGCTCCAGGTCGGCGAATTCGGCGTGCACCAGCTTGGCTAAATCCTCGGCGTTAACTTTCACCGAACGGCCGATCTTGCCGGAGGAGACGTAGATTTCGCCCTGCTTTTTAGCGACGCTGTCGATGAAGATTGGGTAGTGGTGCTTTTCGTAAATCCCGACCGGGGTGTTGGCGCCGTGGACGTAGCCGGTCGTCTTCAGCAGGTTTTTCAATGGGACCATGTCGACCTTCTTGTTGCCGGACACCTTGGCGAGCTTCTTTTCATCGAGGTGGTTGTCGATTGGAATGACACCGACCAGGGGCCCGGTAACGTTGCCGGAAAGAACTAGGGTCTTGTAAATGTGGTGCTCGTCGATGTCGAGGTGGTCGACCGTCATCGTCCGCACGTCACCATCCTGGTGGGTTGGAAATTCGAACTGCTGGTAGGCCACCTTGTTCTTGTCGAGGATCTGTTCGACCTGAGTCTTCTTCAACTTGCTCTTCTTATTTTTCTTACTCAATTTTTTTGCATCCTTTCTTTAAAATCACTGGAACGGACCAATTTTTGCCACCAAGGTACCAATTTTTGCCAGGTCTGTTATACTAGAGGTTGAAAGTAATCAGATAGTAAATTGGCCCAAGGAGCTGAATTACATGGCAGACTTAGTATATCGCTCTGTGATGCGTGATATAAAACAAAAAATTCTCAAAGATGAATATCCGGGGATGCGTCTCCCGGATGAGCGGACCCTCAGCGAAACTTATGGGGTGAGCCGCAGTTCCGTCAAGCGGGCCCTGGGTGTCTTGGCACAGCAGGGGATTATCTTCAAAAAGCGGGGTTCGGGGACCTTCATCAACCCGCTCTACCTTAAGAACCAGTCGCTCTTCCACTACGAGGGTAACAACTTGGGGGTCACGGACAGTTTCCAACTGGATGGCAAGAAACAAAGCATCCAATTGCTGGACTACCAGGTGGTGCCCGCCAGCGCGGATATCCAAGAGGAACTCTTCCTCAATGATAACGATTTTGTCTATCAAATCAAACGGCTGCGGTTGATTGACCAGCAGCCCTTCATGATCGAAACGGGCTTTATCCCGATCAAGATCGTGCCAACCCTGTCGCCGGCGATCGTGGATAAGTCGATCTTTAATTACCTTGAAGAAAGCAAGGGCAAGCGGGTCACCAAGTCCTTCATGACGATCAGCGTCGCCCCGTCGGACCAGCAGGACCAAGAGCTCTTGAAGCTGAAGCCGACCGAGCCCGTAGGCATCATGGGCGGGGTCTTCTTCTTAGACGATGGCACGCCCTTTGAGGTTTCTAACATGCGGATCCACTACCGCTACATGAAGTACAGCACCTTCGTAAACCTGGATCAGGAAAAGTAGTGAGTGTGGGTATCCGCACCACATTATGAATAGCAAAAAGGTCTCGCTTATTTTGCGAGGCCTTTTTGTTTAGCCATTGGCAAGGTGGCGGTGGATTCCCAGCAGGTCCTTTATTTTCACCCAAATCCTATGGAAAGAGTAGGCCGAGCAAAAGGCGAGGAGAATCGTCAAGAAAATTAAAAGTGGGAACCAAATCACCAGCGGTAAGTGCCAGCCGGTAGTCAGGCGCCAGCACCAGTACAGCCAGAAAACGTGTGACAGGTAGGCCCGGTGCGCGTAGAGGGCGATCCAGTGAACCAGCGGCAGCCACTGATTGCAAAATCTCTGCATGTAGAGGGCAAAGGTGGCGATCAGGCCGATCGTTGCCAGGTTGTAGAAGATCATCGAGGGCAGGTAGTAGGGCGCGTTGGTCAGCCTGACCGGCAGCCCGTAGCCAAAGAAGTTCAGGGTGACGTAGTAGAGCAGGGCCAGCCAGACGAGAATCTGGGTCAGCCAGTGACGCTGCAGAAATTCGGTGATTGCTGGGTAACACTGCCAAAGGATGGTGCCGCAGACGGCAAAGACGATGAAGCTGGGAAAGATCCGGTCAAACATGTACCAGCTTGTTTGCTCGGGACCGTGGAAGATCCGGCTGGCGTAGACGCAGTTCCAGATGAACTCGAAGACCAGGGCCAGGATCCCTGCAGCCAGGGCGCGGCGTCTGCTTCCGTTGATCCAGCGTGCCAGGGCCCAGAAGAAGGGCATCAGGATGATGAACTGGAGCATCATCACGTTGTACCAGAGGTGGGGTGCCGCGTTTCCGTTGATGAACTGCCAGCAGAAGGTCGCCAGGTTGTGATAGTAGCGGTGCTGCTGGAGCTGGGGGACGAGGAGAAGGTAGGTAACGGTCCAGAGGATGGAGGGAACGAAGAGAATGTGCCAGCGGTTCCTCATGAAGCGGGGGTAGTCCTTCCAGCTGGCATCCGGGTGGGTCCGGATGGTGGAGAAGAGGATGCCAAAGATGAAGGCGGAGGCGCTGAACTTGATCGTCTCGTAGATCCCGCCGAGGAAGAACTGTTGGCCGACGGGAAGGCGGTCCGTCATTAAAAATGAGATGACGGACTGGGTCATCACCGTGGCGACTGCGAACATCTTCGCAAAATCGCCGATGTCGGCTTCACCATTTGAACCGAGCTGCTGCAAAATGCTCTTCCCCCTTTCGTAATCAAGTTACTTCTTAGGGTACCACCGAATCAGCAGGGAGGCGCGCGTGCTGGCCGATAAAATTGACAATAGTTAAGAAGTGTCCAAAAACACAGCTCAGGCATGCTTAATAGTGAAAGCGGTATCATTTCTGTTATAATAAAGATATGCAGAGGCTTATTTTTGGAGGGAATGTTTATGGAAATTAAAAACGTTGTAGTTGCGGGTGCGGGAGTACTCGGCAGTCAAATCGCATTTCAGGCAGCCCGGTGCGGCTACCAGGTCAAGGTCTGGAACCGTCACGTGGACCGTGCTCAGCACCGTTTAGCGGCAATCAAGGATACTTTCATCAAGGACATGGATGCCACCGCGAGCGACTATGATCAGGCGATGGCCAACATCGTGTCAATCAGCAGCGACCTGGCCCAGACGGTAGCCGACGCTGACCTGGTAATCGAGTCCGTTTCCGAATCCGTGGAGATCAAGAAGGCCTTTTACGCCGAACTGTGCCCACTGCTCCCGGAGAAGACGATCATCACCAGCAATTCATCGACCTTCGTGCCAAGCGAACTGGTAGGCTTTACCGACCGGCCAGACCGCTTTGCCCACCTGCACTTTGCCAACCACATCTGGAAACACAACGTGGCCGAGATTGTCGGCAACCCGCAGACCGATCCGGCAGTCATCGACGCCCTGGTGGCCTTCGCGCGTTCGATCAAGATGGTGCCGGTGGTTCTGAAGAAGGAGCAGCATGGCTACATCATGAACGCCCTGCTCGTTCCGTTCCTGAACGCGGCAATGGTACTCTGGGCCAATGGCGTCGCGGACCCGCACACGATCGACAAGGACTGGATGCTCTCCAACGGGGCACCGCTGGGGCCATTTATGATTCAGGACATCGTGGGGCTGCGGACAACCTATGCCGTGGTTGCCAACCAGTACGAGCAGACAAAGAGCGAGCAGTTCAAGAAGATTATGGATAAGCTCAAGCCAATGATCGACGCCGGCCATACCGGTGTCGAGGCCGGCCAGGGCTTCTACCACTACCCTGATTCAGAGTTCAAGCAGGCAGACTTTTTTAAGTAGAGATTAGATTGAGGGCCTTTGCACGGATTGTTGTTTTGTACCGGCACGTGCTGGACCAGCCGACCATGCTGCCGCTGAAATAAGAAGCGGGCAATAATTGAATAATAGGCAATTCAATGGCGTAGAGAGTGATCTTTGCGCCTTTTTTATGACCTAAATATTAAGATTTGGTAATTGGACCGTATCAATTTTGAAAAAGGTTGACTTTAAACGAAAAACGGTTATCATAAAAGATGTAAATTGAATGATTTACGTTAGTTGTTTGAAGCACACGAACGTATTGATTTATTCAGAAGGAGTGTTTATTAGAATGGCAGTAGATTACGATTCCAAGCAATACTTGGAAAGTGTTGACGCTTACTGGCGTGCCGCTAACTACCTCTCAGCAGGTACCTTGTTCTTAATGAGCAACCCACTGCTGCGTCGGCCACTGAAGGCTGAAGACGTTAAGCCAAAGCCAATTGGTCACTGGGGTACGATTGTTCCACAGAACTTTATTTATGCCCACCTGAACCGGGTTATCAAGAAGTACAACCTGGACATGTTCTACATCGAAGGTTCCGGTCACGGTGGCCAGGTTATGATGAACAACTCATACCTGGACGGCTCATACACCGAAATCTACCCTGAATTTACTCAGGACGAAAAGGGTATGGCTAAGCTGTTCAAGCACTTTAGTTTCCCTGGTGGTACTGCATCCCACGCCGCACCAGAAGTTCCAGGCTCCATCCACGAAGGTGGGGAACTGGGTTACTCCCTGTCCCACGGTGTTGGTGCAATTCTGGACAACCCAGATGTAATTGCCGCTGTTGAAATCGGTGACGGTGAAGCTGAAACCGGCCCACTGGCTGCTTCATGGTTCTCTGACAAGTTCATCAACCCAATCAAGGACGGTGCCGTATTACCAATCGTCCAGGTCAACGGTTACAAGATTTCTAACCCAACCATCCTTTCCCGGATGAGCGACGAAGAACTGACTAAGTACTTCGAAGGGATGGGCTGGAAGCCATTCTTCGTTTCCGCATACAAGGAAGCTGACCGTGACGGTGAATTCTCCGGTTACAAGGACCACATGGACGTTCACGAAGAAATGGCCAAGACGATGGACGAAGCAATCGAAGACATCAAGGCTATTCAAAAGAATGCTCGTGAAAACAACGATGACTCTCTGCCACAATGGCCAATGATCATCTTCCGTGTTCCAAAGGGCTGGACTGGCCCAACGAAGGACCTCGACGGCAACCCGATCGAAAACTCCTTCCGTGCTCACCAGATTCCAATTCCGGTATCCCAGGATGACATGGAACACAAGGATCTGCTGATCAACTGGATGAAGTCCTACAAGCCAGAAGAACTGTTCGACGAAAACGGTCGCCCAGTAGCACTGGTTGAAGAAAACGCACCAGAAGGCAACCACCGGATGGCAATGAACCCAATCACTAACGGTGGGATCGACCCTAAGCCACTGGTTCTGCCTAACTACCGTGACTTCGCCGTTGACGTTCAAACTCCAGGTTCTGTTGTAAAGCAGGACATGCTGGAATGGGGTAAGTACCTCAGCAAGATGGCTGAACTGAACCCAGACAACTTCCGTGGCTTCGGTCCTGACGAATCCAAGTCTAACCGTCTCTACGCCTTCCTTGACGATGACAAGCGTCAATGGATGGAAGGGATCCACGAACCAAACGATGAAAACCTGGCTCACTCTGGCCGGATGATTGATTCTCAACTGTCCGAACACCAGGCTGAAGGTTTCCTCGAAGGTTACACCCTGACTGGTCGTCACGGCTTCTTCGCAACTTACGAATCATTCGGTCGTGTTGTTGACTCCATGCTGACTCAACACATGAAGTGGTTACGTAAGGCCAAGGACATGTACTGGCGTAAGCAATACCCTGCCCTGAACTTCGTTGATACTTCAACGGTCTTCCAGCAGGATCACAACGGTTACACTCACCAGGATCCAGGTCTGCTGACTCACATGTTCGAAAAGGAACGTCCAGACCTCGTTAAGGAATACCTGCCAGCTGATACTAACTCTCTGTTGGCTGTTTCCAACAAGGCCTTCAACGACCAAGAATGCATCAACATCTTCGTAACTTCCAAGCACCCACGTGCACAATGGTTCTCCATTGACGAAGCTACTGAACTGGTTGACAACGGTCTTGGCTACGTTGACTGGGCATCTACTGACCAGGGCAGCGAACCAGATGTTGTCTTTGCTTCTGCTGGTACTGAACCAACTGAAGAAGCTCTTGCCGCAATTGACATTCTGCACGACAACTTCCCAGAACTGAAGATTCGTTACATCAACATCGTGGAAATCATGAAGCTGATGAACACCGACAAGAACCCTGAAGGTCTGAACGACGCTGAATTCAACCGTTACTTCACGACCGACAAGCCAGTGATCTTCGCATGGCACGGCTTCCGTGACATGATCCAGGCTCTGTTCTTCGAACGTGCTAACCACAACGTTCACATTCACTCATACGAAGAAAATGGTGACATCACCACTCCATTCGACATGCGTGTACTGAACGAACTTGACCGTTACCACCTTGCTAAGGATGCTATCCAAAGCGTAGCTGGTTACGAACAGAAGAGTGCTGCCTTTGTTGCCAAGATGGACAACATGATCAACAAGCACAACCACTACATCCGTTCAGAAGGTAAGGACATGCCTGAAGTTACCAACTGGACTTGGAAGGGTCTTAAGTAATCTGCCTGATTACTAATTAAACACTTAATAAATCAAAAAGCGTACTAGCATTTGCGTGCTGGTACGCTTTTTTATGTATCTTTAACGCAGCTCGTTGTCGGGATCAATCAGGATCGATTCGGCCAGCAGAACGCCGTTATAGAGTTGGTAAACATAGTCACGAAGATTTTCCTTTTGCGAGATCATGTCCAGGTATTCCCGCTCCGCCCGGAAGGCCCAGCGCAAGGCCCGCTGCTCCATTTCCTTTTCGCCGGGTGAGAGCTCCGGCTGGCGACTAGTGTGGAGCCAGTGCTGCCAAAACTTCTTAAAGGAGTTGTTCGACTGCTGATCACGCAGGTCGTAGAGAACGTTGGCGCGGATTGTCGGTGGCAGGTAGATCTTTTCGATGGCCTTAATTCCCTCTTCAACCATCTTTTCCTTGATGCTGACGATTCGGCGGGCAGTCTCCTTCTCGGAAATGTCGTGTTCGAGCAGGAAGGGGAAAAGCAGGGACGGCACGATCATGCTTAGGAGGACAACCAGTGTTTCCACCAGGATGACCTGGTTGAACTGATGAGCACTGACACTGGCGGCAACCGAGTAGACCAGGGCCAGTGTGACGGCGCCCCGGACCCCGCCGAGGGCAAAAATGAGGCTGCCGCGCCGGGTCATGGTAACCAGGCGTCCGTAGAGATAACGAACGATGACGTTAACAATGTAAAGGGCCAGACCGATTAGCAGCCACCTGCCGCTGTAGCTTTGGGTGACAAGGTCCTTATAAACGACCCGGGAGACGATGATGCCGAGAATGACGAAGACCATGTTGTTCAACAGCTCTTGGAGCATCCCCATCAAGACAAGCCCATTGTGGTACTGACGCGGGTGAATGAAACGGGAGCTGGCGCTTTCGCTGTTTTGCATCAATCCGGCGCAGACCACCGCGATGATCCCCGAAACATGGAGTTCCTCCGCCAAGTAGTAGACGACGAAGGGGGTCGCAATGAAGAGCATGTTTTGGGCGTTGGCCGCCCAGGAATTCAGCTGCTGCAGGCCCCGGCGGAAGGTGATCATTACCAGGGCCGCCGCGATCCCGATCAAGATGCCGCCGATCGCTGCCGTAAAGAAGTGGAGAATGGTCCACTGGTACTGGAAGGCCCCGTTTTGGATCCAGAGGGTGCAGGCGGTGATCAGGATGATTCCGGAGGCGTCGTTGAAGAGCGACTCCATCTTGAGCAGATCATTTTGCCGCTTTGGCACGATTAGACCGGTCGAAACGGCTGCGGTCGCGGTGGCATCGGTGGGGGTGCTCAGGGCGGCAATCAGGAAAGCCAGGGCTGCGGGCACTCCCCAGAGCGTAAGGAGGGAGCCGGAAATGGCCATGGCGGCGACGACCAGGACGATCGCGGTGCCGATGATCTTGCCAATTGATTGGCGAACGGCATTGAGCCGGGTGGTTTGCCCCTCAAAGTAAATCAGGGGTGCCACGATGTACATGAAGAGCCCGGCGTCAAAGCGGGTCACCAGGTGGTTGAGCGGTGCGATGACGACGATCAGGACCCCGAAGAGCATGCAGACGTAGTTGATGGACAGGCGCGGAATGAAGCCGGCGAGGATGCTGGCAAAGACGGCCGCGCTGACGATGGTGATGGAAGAAAGGAGCATGGCGATTATCCCCCAATTAATAGTAGTTGTTTCTAAGCAGGAGTAGGAATCAGTTAGTCGTCTCTTGTCGCTTCGGAATAATAATCCGCTGCTCAAACCAGTGTGGATCTGCACGGCGGTCGTTGCTGGCGTCGGGGTAGCGGGCGAGGATGATCCGCAGGTTGCGCAGTCCGAGGTGGTGGTTGCCGATGATGCTGACCGTTTGGCTGAAGTGGTCGAGTGTGGCCAGGTCAACCTGCTGGGCGGTGGAGTTGCCGACGACGATGAATTGGGCAAACTCGTTTTCGTACAGGCTGAGGTTGATCCGTGGCTGTGGAGCGGATGCTGCGGCCTTGATTGCATTGTCGAGCAGGATGGCGACGATTCGAATGGTGTCGACGGGCTCCATGGTCTGGTTGAAGTCGATCGGGTCGACAATTTCGATTTGCAGATCGATCTTTTTTTCCATGGCTGTTGAGATTTTGTTAAAGATAACGGCTTTAAGCCCGGCGTCCTGAATGTTTTTCAGCGGCCCGATAATTCCGGTCGGCACATCAATGCTTTTGTTGGTCGCGGCGGACAGCTGGGCGAGGGAGCGCTTGGCGAAGTCGAGATTGTTGGTCTCCAGAGCACTAGTGAGGCTGTAGAGAATATTCTTATAATCGTGACGAAAACGGCGCAGGTCATCATTCATCACCTCGAGCTGGCTGGTGTAGCGGGTCAAACTTGCCAGCCGGTAGTCGGCAAAGTTGGCCCGGTCCCGGTTAGCCAGGTAGCGGCTGACCAGTTCCATAATGAGCAGTACCACCAAGACGTAAATGATGACCTCAAGGATTGCGATCACCCCAATTTGGACGGGTGAAGCACGATGGAAGGCGGCACCGGTCAACATGGTCGGTGACTGCATGAGGTAGCGGTGGTACTGGGCGTAGTAAAGATAGTAACTCAGCGGCAAAAAGCCAAGACTGAGGAGCCATTCGGCGAGGATGTGCTGGCCGTGCAGGCGTGCTAGGTAGCGCTGGAAAAATGGTCGCAGGGCGCACACCATCAGCAATGCGATGCCGTAGCAGATCAGAACGAGCAAATTGACTAAGAGGTAGTAAAACGTGGTGCCGTTGAAAGAAAAAAGGACCTTGCAGATGCTGAGACCGTATGAGCCGATCAAAAAGGCAAAGTAGTCGAGGAGGGCACTGAAAGAAAAGGTGGCAACCAGGTCAGTGAGGGTCTCACCGGAGTGGTTGGCAAAAAAATAGTAAAGACTGATCATCAGAGTGATCAGCAGATAGTCGTTTAATAAGAAATTAAATGGTAGGAAAAAGGCGACTACGGCAATGACCAGGTAGAGGACAAAGGGCACGCGACGTTGCCCCAGGTGCTTAAAGGTGCCCCAGAAGGTCAGTGGATAAAAAACACAAATCTTGACGGCCCAGACGATTAAGAAACCGAGTGAGGGCGTCAAGACGAAGGGATTAATCAGGTTAATATATGTCATGGATAATAGACGGCTTTCTGTTAAGATCGATGTATACTTTAATTATACTATTTTACGATGAAAGGAATACAATAATGGATCATGATCTTAGCGTTACCTGCCCACGCTGCGGCAAATTAAACGTCATTGGCAGCCGGCAGTGCAGCAATTGCGGCGCTCCCCTCCCCCAGCCAAGAAAAAAGGCCAGCCCCACGCACCGTCTTTCGCGGCGTGGGCTGGCAATGATGGCAACCTTTGGGATTATTTTGGCGCTGGTAGTTTTGGGAGTAATCATTCAAGACAACCAACCGCTCTCCTACTCCACCTTCCTCAACTCCGCACCCCAGGAGGTCGAGCTGCTTGATCAGCACCGGCGGGTCGTTTCAAAATTTTACTTGATCGGCGCCAAAAAGAAGGCGACTGCGACCGGAATTGACGGCACGGCGGCGCTGGTTTCTCATCTGCGAACGGATAACGATTACCGGCGGGCGCGACAAGTTCAGTACGTTGATAATCGAGCCAACGGTACCTTTACCCTTAAGGCCTCGCCGACAATGGTGCTGAACTGCCAGACGAAAACGGGAAAATTGAAATACAGTGGGCGGTGTTACGTCACCGACAAGCCTTCAATTCGTTACTTTCGCTGGCTAAACAGCAGTGGTGGCGTGACTAAATGATCTGGAACGGCTGGTTGAGCTGCTTAAGGCTCTTTAAGAGCTCCTTGGTGCGCAGCCGTGAGAACGGGTAGTCACGCGTCTCGCCCTTGAAGTGGAGGGTGTGATTGCCAAGGTTGACCGAAACCACCAGGGTTGGGTTGATCAGGAAATGCCGGTGAGAGCGGAAGAGCGTCTGAAATTGCTTTTCCAGTTCGTTCAGGGTTCCACTGACCGTGATCATCTGGTGGTCAACGG
This sequence comes from Limosilactobacillus sp., assembly GCF_022482365.1. Lineage (NCBI taxonomy): Bacteria > Bacillati > Bacillota > Bacilli > Lactobacillales > Lactobacillaceae > Limosilactobacillus > Limosilactobacillus sp. The sequence continues at coordinate 1,270,019 of NZ_JAKVPE010000001.1, read as the reverse complement.
TATGCAGCAGGGCCTGATGCGAATTGGCGGGATTGGGCTCGAGATAGAGAATGTTGGCAAAGTCAATCCGCAAATAGCCCGCGGCCGTCTTGAAGACCAGTCGTGGTTGGGGACCGTGATTGATCTTTTCCACCGCGAACTGAAAGTCCTTATAGAGACGGTCCTCGATGTTGTCCTGATCCTTGGCGATGAAGTCCAGGGCCTCGGTCCGGTAGCTGTAGGTTGTGGGAAGAAACTCGTCGTGAACGGTGATGAAAATAATGGTGGCCAAAATATCGTTTTGGCGAATCAGCTGGCTGAGTTTAAGGCCGGCTTTTTTGTCGCCATCGACTTCCAAATCCAACAAGTAGACGTTATGGACACTGGGTGCGGGCAGGTTGGCAATCACCTCCGCGACCGACGACCAAGCGGTGATATTAAAGGATGTGAGGTGGAGTCGCGTTCTAATCCGCTCCAGGACCTTTCTGAGGTATTGCTGTTCAATCCACTGGTCCTCTAAAACAAAAACATTCATTATATAATTGTTCCCGTTTAAAAAGTACTAAGACAATAATAATGACTATTCGGTCAAACCGCTATCATTGGCGAGGGAACAGTGAAATTTTGTGCCATTCGCTGAAGAAAACGTCAGTTATGTGAACATAGCGACTTCAAGGGCTTAACTTGCTCAGCTGCGCACTATGCTATAATAGATCGGTTATTAAAAAAGATTGGAATGAAGTAACATGAATAGATTCAAAACGGCGAGTAAGACCTACCTGGTCATCGGCTCACTGATTTTTGGGATGATCTTCGGCGCCGGCAACCTGGTTTTCCCGGTCCACTTGGGGCAACTGGCCGGAAGAAACTGGCTGCCGGCCGCGGCGGGCTTTATCCTCTCTGGGGTTCTGCTTCCGCTCTTTGCCCTATTGGCGATCAGCATCACCCGGTCACGGGGCCTCTTTGAGCTGGCCCTGCCGGTCGGCCCCTGGTTTGCCCTGATTTTTCTCCTGCTGGTTCACGCCACGATCGGGCCGTTTTGCGCCACGCCCCGTTCCGCAACGGTTCCCTATGCCATTGGGGTGGCCCCCTACCTGAGCGCGGCAATGCAGCCCTGGGGTCTGGCTCTTTACACCGGGGCCTTTTTCCTCCTGGTCTACTTCTTTGCGACGCGGGAGGGGAAGATCACCGAGATCATCGGCAAGGTCTTGAATCCGGTCTTCCTGGTGATGCTCTTCGTGATTTTCCTGCTAGCCTTCATCTGGCCGATGGGGAAGCTGTCAACGCCGCAGCCGACGACGGCCTACGTGCACCACGCCTTTACCAGTGGCTTCTTGCAGGGCTATAACACTATGGATGCCTTTGCCATGTTGGTCTTCGGGGTGACGATCGTCGTGGCCGTTTCCCAGATGGGCTTTAAGGGCAGCAAGGCGGTTTCCCTTGCCACCACCAAGGGCGGTCTGATCGGTTGCCTGGGAGTTGGAATCATGTACCTCGGCCTGATCTACCTGGGGACCACCAGCCGGCACCACTTTGCGATCGCTGAAAACGGGGGAACGACGCTCAACCAGGTTGCCCATTACTACATGGGGGACTTCGGCAACGCCCTCCTGCTGACGCTGGCGACGATCACCTGCATGACGACGGCGATGGGGCTAGTAATTGCCTTTTCTCAGGATTTCCACGAGCGGTTCCCGAGGATCTCTTACAAGGCCTTTTTACGGATGAACTGCCTGTTGTCCTTTGCAATCGCTAATTTGGGACTGGACAAGATCGTTCTCTGGTCGACGCCGGTGCTGATGCTGCTCTATCCGCTGGCGATCGTCCTCGTTTTGCTGGGGATGTTTTCACCCTTCTTCGGCAACGCCCCAATCGTTTACCGAAGTGCCCTGCTCTTCACCTTCGTACCGGCCATTTTCGACATGGTCAATTCTTTCCCGCCGGTGCTCCGGAAATTGAGGGGCAGCCAGGACTTGATCAGCTTTGCCAACCACTGCCTGCCGCTTTATGACTTGGGGCTGGGTTGGCTGCCATTTGCCCTGGTCGGCACCGTTTTCGGATTGCTTTGCTGGCGGCTAACTCCTCGGCGGCAGTAGTGTATAATGTGAATAGAATTTAAGCGCAAGGAAGTGAGCAGGATGCAGCGGCAATACTTGAGCATCGACGTGGGTGGAACGGCAATTAAGAGCGCCGTCATCGACCACTCGGGCAACATCATTGTTAAAAAACGGGTGGACACGCCACACCAGAAGGGCCCGTTCCTGCACGCCCTGACGACGATTATTGATCGCCAGCCGATTGCTGCGGCCCTCTGCGTCAGCGTGCCCGGCATCGTCAATCCCGTGACGGGCGAGGTCCGGTTTACCGGTGCCCTGGGCTTCATGGGTGAATTTGCCCTGGCGGACTACTTGCGGCGCTATGCGGGCCGGCCGGTCTATGTCGGCAACGATGCCAACTGCGCCACCTTGGCCGAGATGTGGCTGGGCAACCTCACGGGGGTGGCCAACGGGGCCGTGATCACCCTGGGAACCTCGGTGGGTGGCGGCATGGTGATCAACGGCCAGCTACTGCACGGGCCCCACTTCCGCGCGGGTGAGCTGAGCGCGATCATCAATAACGCCGACTTCGCCGATCCCCACACGGCAACGGTGGGGGCCAGTACATCGGCGGTGCGGATGATCATGGCGGTCGCCCAGGCCTGCTATTTGCCCGACCCGAAAGATGGTCGCCGGGCCTTTCTCGAGATCAACCGCCACAACCCGGCGGCTTGGAAAATCTTCAGCGACTTTTGCCGGAAGGTGGCAGTCCTGATCGTCAACATCCAGGCGGTGGTCGACCTGGACCGGGTCCTGCTCGGCGGGGGGATCAGTGCCCAGCCGGTTTTAATCACGGAGGTCAAGCGCCAGTTTCGGCAGTTGCAGGCCCAGGACCGGCGCCTTCATGACGACATTCAGATGCCCGCAATCATGGCGGCCCATTTTGGGAACGAGGCCAACCTGCTGGGCGCCCTGTATGGTCTGCTGTTGAAGATTGAGGAGGAATAATTAATGACAATTCGTGCGGTAGCAACCGACATTGACGGAACCTTTTTGACGAACAACCGGGACTACGACCGGCCGCTGTTTCAGCGGGTCTACCAGGAAATGAACGATCAGGGGATTCGGTTCATCGTGGCCAGCGGGGACCAGTACTATTTCCTACGCAGCCTTTTCCCGGCGGAGGCCGATCAATTGGCCTTCGTGGCGGAGAACGGGGTTCTGACGATTGATAAAGGCACGGAACTGTACTGTGGTCGCTTGACCCCGGAGAATGCTCTGGCGGTCTGGCAATATGTTTCTCAGCTGCCGGGCGTTCACGGCGTCATTTGCGGTCGCAAGAGCGCCTACGTGATGAAGGACGCACCCCAGGGTTTCAAGCGGGGGATGCGGAAGTTCTATACCCGCGTTCGTGAGATCAGCACCTTTGCGGACATTCAGGATGACCTGATCTTCAAATTTGCCCTGACGGTACCGCCGACCCGGCTGCGGGAGATTTCCCACGCCATCGATACTCGCTTCGCCGGGGTCATCCGGGCCACGGCCAGCGGTTACGGGGCAATCGATTTAATCATCCCGGGGATGGATAAGTCGTACGGACTCAAGCTCCTCCTCGACCGGTGGGGACTTGATCCCGCGGAATTGGCGGTCTTCGGTGATGGTGAAAACGACCTGGAGATGTTTGAACTGGCCGGAACCAGTTACGCGATGGGGAACGCTCCGGCCAATGTTCAGCGGGCGGCCAGCCAGGTAATCGGCACGAACGATGACCAGGCCGTCCTGCACCAGTTGGCCCACATTCTAGAGAAGTAAAAAAATCATCCTTGCCGATTGGCAAAGATGATTTTTTTTACTATTTCTTCTGGTATGGAAAGTGCGCCATCTCCGGCAGCCGGTTCCAGCGAACGGGGTAGCCGGCGCCGTGGGCACAGAAGACCGAGTCCGGGGTGTTGGCGAGGTCGGCCACCGGATCGTAGGCGTGCTGTTTAACAACAGCCGCCGCGTCGTGACAGGGCTGGTAGCCGGCCACGATGCATTCGAGCTGCCCCTGTCCATGGGTGTAGTTGCGAACCTCCTGCTGGTAGTCACGCATTGTGGCCACCGGGGCCGTGCCGGTAATGGTGGTCAACGCGCCGTCGGCTGATAGTTCGAAGCTGCCGTGCATCTTTTGGATATCATTGATCGCCCGGCCGACCATTTCCTGGGGCAGGGTCAACCGGTAACGGTAGCGCGGCTCCAACAGCTGGCACTTGCCCTGGGCCCGCAGCTCCATTAGCCCCTGGCGGACCGCCCGCCAGGTAGCCTCGCGAAAGTCACCGCCGACCGAGTGGACGATGCTGCCGCGGCCGCCGACCAGGGTGATCTTGACGTCGGTCAGCGGGGCCCCGATCAGGACGCCCAGGTGCTCCTTGGCTCCCAGGCTGGTCATAATTTGCTCCTGCCAGTTGTGGCTGAGCACGTCGGTCCGGCAGGTATTGGCCACTTGCACGCCACTACCGGCCTTGCCCGGTTCCAGCAGCAAGTGGACCTCCGCATAGTGGCGCAGGGGTTCGAAATGTCCCACGCCCTCGACCGGACCGGTGATGGTCTCCTTATACAGGATCTGCCCCTGATCAAAGTCGAGCTGAAGTCCGAAACGCTGATCGAGCAGCTGCTGGAGGATTTCCAGCTGGACCGTTCCCATCAGGTTGACGTGGATTTCCTGGAGGTGTTCGCTCCAGGAAACCCGCAGTTGGGGATCCTCGTCGGCCAACTGCCGCAGGGCGACCAGGCAGTGGTGAATATCGTTGCCCCGGGGATCAACGGCGTAGGTCAGGACCGGCTGAAATTGGACCTGATCCTGGTCCCGCTCGCTCCCGAGCCCCTGACCGGGAAAGGTCGCGCTCGGTCCGGCGATGGCGCAGACGTCCCCAGGTGCGACCTCCTGTTGGATGGTAAACTTGCGGCCGTTATAGTCCCGCAGCTGATCGGCCTTTTGCCCGTCTGCCAATTCGGCCTTAGCCCGGAGTTTCCCGCCGGTGACCCGGACCCAGGTCAGGCGGTCGTTACCGTCATGGGAAATCTTGAAGACCCGGGCACCGAATTTCTGGTGAGCCACAAAAGGCAGCGTCCAACGCTTCAATCCCGCCAGGAATTGGTCGATCCCGGTGAGCTTGAGGGCCGAGCCGCGGTAGCACGGAAAGACCAACCGCTGCTTGATCAGGCGCTGGATCGTCGCGTCCGTCAATTTACCGTTTTCTAGGTACTCGGTGAGGGCTTTCTCGTCCTGACTGGCAATGTCCTCGATGGTTCCGGAGGCTAGCGGTGAATCGAAGGGAAGGCAACCAGCGGAGAAGCGGCTTTGCAGTTGGTCGAGTACCGCCTGGGGATCCGCTCCCACGCTGTCAACCTTGTTGATGAAGATAAACGTCGGCACCTGGTAGCGCTCGAGCAGCCGCCAGAGACTGGTCGTGCTGCCGGTCAACCCGCTGGTGGCGTCGATCACAAGAATTGCGTAGTCCAAGACCTGGAGGACCTGTTCGGTCTGGGCCACGAAGTCGATGTGACCGGGCGTGTCGAGCAGGGTAATTCCGAGATCCTGGTAATTAAACTGGGCCTCGTGCGAGTAAATGGTGATGCCACGCTGCTTTTCCAACTGGTCGGGATCGAGGAAGGCATCTCCCTTGTCAACCCGGCCGAGTTTGCGCAGGGCTCCGGTCTTGAACAGGAGGGCCTCCGAAAGGGTGGTCTTACCGGCGTCGACGTGGGCGATAATGCCGGTAACGATTTTCTTCACGATTAAGTCCCCCTCAAAAATTACTTTTGTTTCTTGACCTGGACGACCATCACGTCGCAGAGAGCGTTCCGGTTGACGTAGTTGGTAACCGAACCGAGCACGAAGCGTTCCACGCCGGACAGGCCGGTGGTGCCCATCACGATCAGATCATTGTGGTGGTCCTTCGGAAATTCCCGCGCGATGACCCGCTTGGGGTTACCAAACCGGATGTGAATGCTGACGTCGCTGAGCCCGGCCTTTTCGGCTTTGGCCTTCAGGTCGTCGAGCCGTTCCCGGGTGGTGTGGACGGCATCGAAGGTCTGCTTTTCGCTGAGGACGGCGTTGCTGTAGCCATCGGTGATCTGGTCGACCTGGGTGACGTTTAAGATGTCGAGGTGGGCGTTGTTGCGCAGGGCGCTGTCGATGGCGGCGTCAAGCACCTGGCTGGTGGCCTGGGAACCGTCGACGGCGACCATGATGTTGTGGTATTGGAAGTCGTTTGCCATAATCAAAAACTCCTTTGAATGTTAGGTAATCACCTATATTATAAGGTTTTTTCCTGCATTTCGATATAATTATTAACTGTTTCGAGTGGAAATTATTGAAAACGGTTGCGAAGAAGACTACACTACGTTAATGGAAACTAAATGACAATTCATAGCATTTAGTATGATTTTATAAAGAGGGGTTACACTATGCGTTATGTTTCAATGACGTCCCACAACATCGGGATGAACTTAGCTACAGAACAATATCTGATGAACGACAAGGACTTCGGTAACGAGCCACTGGTGCTGTTCTACTACGAAGAGCCATGCATTATCGTCGGCCGGAATCAGAACACTCAAGAAGAAATCAACCAGGACTACGTTAAGGAACATAACATTCGCGTAACCCGGCGCCTGTCCGGTGGTGGCGCGGTTTATCAGGACATGGGGAACCTGTGCTTCTCCTTTGTGGTTCCAAGCGACAGCGAGGAATTCGGGGACTTTAAGTCCTTCACCCAGCCAATCGTTGACGTGCTTCATAAGATGGGGGCTACCAGCGCCGAGGTCAGCGGCCGAAACGACATCCTGGTTGACGGCAAGAAGTTCTCCGGCAACGCTATGTACTCACGGAACGGCAAGACCTTCTCCCACGGGACCTTGATGCTCAACGTTGATCTGAGCGTGGTTGCCGACGCCCTCCACGTTGCCAAGGACAAGATCGAATCCAAGGGAATCAAGTCCGTTCGTTCCCGGGTCACGAACCTGCGGCCATACCTGGCAAAGGAATACCAGGACATTGACGTGCCAACCTTCAGAGACGACCTGATCAAGGGCCTCTTCCACGTTGACAGCTTAGACGAGATCAAGGACAAGCAGTACGTGGTTACCCCTGAAGACCAAAAGGAAATCGATAAGATCTACGAGCAGTACTACAACAACTGGGACTGGGTCTACGGCAAGAACCCTGAGTTCACGACGAAGCGGCGGAAGCACTTCGACATGGGGACAATTGATGCCCGGATCGACGTTAAGAATGGCGTGATCGAAAACATCAAATTCTTCGGTGACTTCTTCGGGCCAAAGGACGTTACCGAACTGGCCGACAAGCTGAAGGGCGTCAAGTACGACCACGACGCTATTAAGAAGGTCTTGGAAGACGCCGGCACCCAGCAATACATTACCGGGATCCCGACCGATGAGATCGCGGACCTCCTGGCCTAATTGAGCTTTAGCAGAATATCTAGTAAAATGGGACTATAACACGATTTGTGGTAGTCCCATTTTGCGTACCACAAAGTTCACGAGAAAGTGAGAAGAAATATCAATGAAAAATTCTGATAAGGTCATTGCCGTGTCCTCCGTGGCGGCGGTGGTGGCCATGGTTCTCGATGCCATCATGTTTATTCAACACGGTCAATCCCTGACTTCAATGGCCGTTTGGCCCCGCCTGCTGATCTTCATCATCCTGGCCGGGGTGGTCGACGGCCTGGCCCTGGTCAAGATGCGTTTTTGTGGCTATGCGACCATCTTTATTAACCTCTACTTTGCGATCGCCAGCCTGGCTGCCTTTGAAATGGTGCGGCCGCGGACCAGCGCCTATGGCTTGTTCGTCGAGGCCCTCGGGGTTGCCGGGATCCTGCTCGGCGCCGCGGGTGTCTACTACGGATTTAAGCAGCGGCACGAATACACGGAGATGCGGATTGAAAAGTTGATGGAGAAGGCGAAGAAGAATGAAACTAACGGTCGATAATTACCTTGAGTTGCTGACTGCCAACAAGGTTGAGCAAGAAACGGTCGACAAGACGGCGGCCCAGGCCCAACAGAAGACGACATTAAAAGCCGGAATCGAGTTCGTGATTGACCAGCTGGACAAAGGCTATTTGGGCCAGTACCTGGTCAACGTCAAGATGAAGAAGGGTGATCCGGTCAGCCTGCGCCTAGAGACCAATCTGATCAACGTGCCGATGGAAGAGGCCGAGCGTCTGGTGCCTAAATTGCTGGACAAGGGCCCGGCCTACCCGGTCAACCTCTACCTGGTCATGGAGAGTGACGACGTCAACAAGTCCGGCCTGCGGATCGACGAACTGGCTAATGAAACCGACCAGGCGGGCAGCGTTGCGAACCTGGTAGAAAAAGCCCAGCAATGGGTTGCCTCGCACCTGGCCGACGTGATGGAGGCCCGGGCTTAGGCGCTTGCCGATTGGCGGTTGACGAGCTATAATAGATTTTGCGATGAGTCGAGAGGTCTGGTAGCAACCCAAATTGCTGCCAATACTTTTTCGATTGTGGGGCGCGTTAACCCACCGGATTGTGGGGCGCCTGGGCATTGGCGAAGTGGACGTCGCTGGTGACCCTGAGATAGTATCAATACACACAAAAACACGGCATCATTTATTTGATGCCGTGTTTTTTTCATACTTTGTGATAAATTTTAATACCGCATCCCCGTATACTTCCGGCTGAGGATGATGACCAGGACGGTGGCCAGGATGCCGTAGAGGGAGCCGACGTAGCCGAGATCGTGCATTGGAATGAACTGAACGGCAGTCGATGCGGTAAAGGAACCCAGCGAGATGCCGATATTAGCAAAGATCGAGTTCAAAGACGAGGCCAGGTCAAGGGACTGTGGGTAGTCCTTTTCGGCGATGTCCAAAAACATCAGCTGGGTCGAGGAACCGTAGCAGGAGAAGGCTACGCAGAGCAGGGCGACGATCAGGATGGCGATCCATTTGTAGCTCAGCAGCGGGCCAAAGGCGAGGTAGAGGATGGTCATTGCGATGTAGATCCCGCTGAGGCGGTGAACCCCACCGCGGTCGGCCAGGAAGCCACCGAACTTGTTGCCGATGATGAAGAAGATCCCCATGCCGAACAGCAGCCAGTTCAGCCAGGCGTTGCTAAAGCCCATCTCGTTGGTGATCAGGGGCCGAATGTAAGTGTAGATCGAGTAGTCGGCCGCGCAGATCGCTACGATGAAGATCACCCCGAGGATCACCCGCCCGTCCTTGAGCAGGGCAAACTGCTTGCCCAGCGTGCTCTTGAACTGGGGCGTGTCCCGCGGCACCAGCCAGACCAGGCCGGCAAAGACGAAGATGGTCAAAACGGTGATCATCCAGAAGCTGTCGTGCCAGGAGAAGGTCGTGCTAATGACCGTCCCGATCGGGATCCCGATGACCGAGGCGATGCTAAAGCCGGCAAAGACCCAGGAGACCAGACTGGCCCGCTTCTCCCGCGGCGCAACAAAGCTGGCCATTACGAGGACGAGCGAGATGATCGCCCCGGCCACCGTTGCCGTCAGGATCCGCGAGAGCAGGAGGGAGACGTAGTTTGTGGCCAGCGCCGACCAGGTGTTGCCGACAAAGAAAACCACCATCAGCGTCAGCAGAACGTGGTGTCGTTTCCACCGGCTCGCCATTGAGGTAATGATCGGGGTAAAGATGGCGTAGATCAGGGCAAAGACCGTTACCAAAAGCCCCAGGGCAGACAGGGAGTCGTGGTACTCGTGGGCGATGTCGGGCAGGACCCCGACGATCATGTACTCGTTACAGCCGAGCATAAAGGCAACGAAGACAAAGAGAATGGCTTGCAGGCGATATTTCATGGTGATCACCGTCGACAGGCAGCGTGGCCGTCGAACTTCCTTTCTTTAAAAATTCAGACTCAGTCTAGTGTATCCGAGATTGGCCAACAATTCTAGAGGAAAAGGCCAGGATCTTCAAAAAATGATGATCCCGGCCCTTTAATCTGCCCTTGGTTTCACTTATTTGGCGAGGTAAACCTGTTCGTCAATCAGGTCGAAGGAGTGCAGCTGGACGTTGACGCGCTTAAGAGCCTCGTCCTGACTCAAGACGGCCTCCTGCCAGAACTGCTTGGAGTTGGTGGCCCCGTTTCTTTCGCCGATCACCAGCAGCTTGACGTCCGGGTAGTCCCGGCGCAGCAGTTGAAGGACCTGCCAGTCGGTATCGCCCTTGTCGGGAGCCCAGGACATGATGACGTAATCCACCTGGTCGCCGTACTTCTTGATTGCACTGATGGCATCCAGCTTTTCGATTGCGGTGACCGGGTGCTTGCCGGTCTCGTTTTCCTTGACCCAATCCTGACTGTCGGTGGTGTAGATCTGCTGGGTCGGCCGGTTATTGCGCAGCCCCTTGGAAATGTAGCCGTTGCCGGCCATGATCTCCAGGACCGGTGCCCCGTTCAGGTAGTCGGACAGGGCATGGGCGAAGGGCGCGTTAACGTAGGACCACATTCCGTAGGTGTCCTCGAGGTAGTCGCGGAAATTGCGCAGGGCGGCGTCGAGTTTGGGCAACTCTTCGTTATATTTGTTCCACAGGCGGTCGCCACGGGGATCACCCTGGGGATACTGCTGGTTGACCTTTTGAAAAATCGTGTCCTGGATGTCATCCGGCAGCAACATCGTCGGCAGTGGCTGGGGCAGGAGGCCGGCTCTAAGCAGACGGTCGCTCTCCAGGGCGTTGTTGATCAGGTAGGTGACCGGCGGAAAGTCGTTGAAAAGCTCCCGGTCCCGCGTCAATTCCGCAATGTAGGGTGACTGTTGGACCGTGCGGTGGGCCTTTTTGACCCGTTTCCTTAATTTTTTAACTTGCTTTGGATTCATTGCGTCTTCCTTACTTGAGCTTGAGGTTCAGTTGTTCCTGCTTGCCGTAGAACTTATCGGTATCGTGCCGGTTGTTGCGGCCCTTGAGGTAGCCGTCGATCAGCTGGAAAATCTCGTAGCGATCGTCACTCGACAGGATCGTGTTGTTAAAGGTCAGGTCCCGATCGGAGAAGAAGAGCTTGGCAAGATCGAAGTCGTTGCGGTCGGTTTTCCCGGTCAAATAGTCGAGGCTCACGTTGAAAAATTCGGCAAGCTTGCGGGCCTCAATGTAGGACGGGTTCCGGATGCCCCGCTCCCAGTTGCCAATCTGGGAGGCGGTGTTGGGCTTTTCACCCGGTCCGAGATTCTCGTTGAGGTGTTCGGCAAGTTCTTTTAAGGTTATTTTCTGGCCCTTTCGTAAAGCGCGCAGTCTTTCTGGAAACATTCGCTCACTTCCTTACTGTATCATTCTTATTTTACCATTGCTCCGCCGCCTTGGCAGGAAAAACAACATGCAAAACCACGGAAAGTGTGCTAAACTGATTCCATTATCAAAAATATGACATGGGGTTAACTATTTTGAATACTGCAATTAAGAAGAAACGTCATCCGCTGCGCAACTGGCTGATTGGGATCATCACCGTCATCGTGGTGGCCATGCTGGCAGCGGGCGCCTACTTTTTCAATGTCGCGATGGTGCCGAGCCACAAGTCCTTCATCAACAATTCTAACCGGATCAGCCGGTCGGACCCGCTTTATGACCAGAAGATGTGGTTTAAGCACGCCCATAAGCAAACCTGGACGATGGAATCCGCCAGCGGACACTACCGCTTGGTAGCGGACTACCTGCCGGCGGCCCGCCAGACGACCAAGAACGTCGTCATCCTCCACGGCTTCATGGGGAGAAAGGAAAAGATGGGCGAGTACGCGGCAATGTTTCACCAAATGGGCTACAACGTTTTGATGCCGGATGCCCGGGCCCACGGGCAGAGCCAGGGCAAGTACATCGGCTACGGCTGGCCGGAACGTTATGACGTCCGGAAGTGGACAAATAAGCTGATCCAACACAACGGGACTAGGAGCCAGGTCGTCATCTTCGGGACCAGCATGGGCGGGGCTACCGCGATGATGACCAGTGGGCTTCACCTGCCGCACCAGGTCAAGGCGATCGTCGAGGACTGCGGCTACACCAGCCTGAACGCGGAGCTCAACTACGAGGCGGGGAACCTCTACCACCTGCCGAAGTTTATTCGCGGACCACTGATTGCCATTCTGAGTGGAATCAACCGGACCAAGAACGGCTTCTTCACCAGTGAGGCCAGCTCGCTTAAAATGCTGCACCACAACCACCGGCCGATGCTCTTCATCCACGGTGGCGACGACCATTTCGTGCCGACGAAGATGGTTTACCAGAACTACGCGGCCACCCGCGGGCCCAAGCAGCTCTGGGTAGCGAAGGGCGCCAAACACGCGGCCTCCTATGCTCACTACCCGCACGAGTACCCAAAGAAGGTTGCTCAGTTCTTGAATCAGTACGTAAAATAATAAAAAAGTCGCGCTTGCGGGCGCGACTTTTTTTAGTCTAATGACTGAACATAGACAAGTTCGTCAGTTGAGATCTGTTCGTTGAGGGCGTTGGCCAGCTCCGGTTTTAACTTGCCGGCGGCCTGGCGCTCCTGGACGTAGCTGTGTTCATACTGGAAGGCGTCGATGAAGAGGTGATTGACGGTGTCACTATCGAGCTCCTGGCCCCGGGAAAAGAGTTCCCGCTGCTGGAGGTAGGCCCGGCGAACCAGGGCAACCTCATTGGCGTTTTCAGGAGTCTCAACGCTCTGTAAATACTGGTTGACCTTTTTGCTGGTAATCTTGAGAATCCGCTGAACGACCTGCCGATTTTGCTTGGCGACGGTCATTTTGTCCTGGACCGCCTGCTTGAGCTGCGGATTCTGGTCAAGGTGGTGCTGGAGGTGTCTGCGTTGGAAGTGGCGCCACTTGATTCGGTGCCAGAGCAGCCGGAAGTATTCCCAGAAGCCGTGCTGGCTGTGGCGGAAGACCGCGTGGCTGATGAAGCGGGCGTAGAAGTTGGCCTCCCGATCGGTGATCACGCCGTCCGCGTTGAGCTGGTCCACGGTGTCGAGCTCGACCTGGTGGGCCGCTGCCATAAGGTGCTGGTAACGCTGCTGGTCCAACTGGTGATAAAGGTTTAGCTGGGTACTCAACTGGTCGATGACCACTGCCTTTTCCCGGTGGGCGGTGGACCGGTTATTGAGCTGGTTGATCGCATACTGAACGGTTGCCGTCAACTGGTGGTGAAATTCCTCCTCGGTAAAGCTCTTGGCCTTGGCCGGCAGCAGGAGCGGATAGGCCACGGCACCGACAAGGATGCTGATGAGGATCACGATGGCGGCGATCAGGATGATCGAGTTGCGGAAGACAAAGGCGTGATCATTGATTGCAACTGGGAGGGAGAAGGCCAAGGAGAGGGTGATCGTCCCGTGGATGCCACCGATCGCCATCAGCAGGCTGTCCTTGCTGAGGCTCTCCGGGGTGGAGCCAATCCGGACGAGCCGCCAGCGAACCCAGACGAAGCGCATTGCTGTCATGACCAGGTAGAGCAGGAGAGCGATGACGATCAGCTTGGTGAGGCTGAGCAGGCTGGTCCGTCGCAGCACCTGGGGCAGAAGGACCCCGAGGAGAACGAATACCAGGCCGTTTAAAGCGTCGCTGATGATCGTCCAGATAGTTGTGGTGGCGATCTGGACCTTGGTTGAGGTCAGGCGCAGGCGGTCGTAGAGAATGCTGTGGACGATCCCGGCGGCCACGACGGCCAGGATGCCGGAGAAGTGCAGTTCTTCGGCCAGCCAGTAGACCACCAGGGGCGTCATGACGTTGATCGGAATCACGATTGAACCGATGTCGACATGGTTGCGCATCAGCCGGGTCCGCAACTTGATCAGGATCGTGCCGAGAACGGCCCCAAAGATGATCCCGCCGAAGAAGACGTAGGCAAAGATCCACAGGCCGTGGCCCAGCGAGAATTGGCCAGACTGGTAGGCGGTCAGGGCCAGGTCGAGGAGGACGATCCCGGAGGCATCATTGAACAGTGATTCGTATTCGAGGGCGCCACTGACGTTTTCCGGCATGGTCACGTTGGTGGTCAGTGACTTGACGGCTACCGCATCGGTCGGGGTGATGATGGCCGCCAGGGTAAAGGCCAGGGCCAGCGGAAAGACCTTTGGCATGGCCAGGTGCAAAAGGCAGCCGGTGACGATGACCGTGACCAGGGCGAGCATGATGGCGATTGAAAAGATGGCGCGAGTATTCTTCGAGAGGTAGCGGAAGGACTGGTTCTGCCCGTCGTTGAACATTAATGGCGCAATCACCACCATCATGAACAATTCAGGATGCATGGTGAAGTTGGTCGCGCTCGTGGGCAGGCTGGCCAGCAGGATCCCGGCAACGATTTGGTAAATCGCCAAGGGGATGCGCGGATAGATGAGGTGGACAACGTTGGCGGCGATCACCGCGGCCAGCAGTAGGATGGTGCCGAGTACTAATTCCATGTCAATTTCTCTCCCTCCAAAATTTATTCACTCACTAGAAAAAGGCCGAGAAAACACTTTCTCAGCCTTATTGATTATTCCCGTCCCAGCAGCATCTTGACCCCCATGGCGATGTTGTAGATGAAGAGCAGGAGCGCGATCAGGAGGGCAAAGGTCAGCAGGATGCCAAAGACGGCCCCGGAATGGGCGAGGGTACTGCTGAGCGAGGCAATGCTCAGGACCAGGATCGCGAAGATCACGTAGAAGAGCGGGAAGATCTGTGACCAAAAGGCTTTGCGGGCGTTTTTGACAATGGATGGGTCGTCGCTGGCCCGGGCCACGATCCAGACGATCAGCGGAAAGATGACCGGCAGGAAGAGAATGCTGAGGTAGGACAGGGCATTCACGATCCGGTTGGTGGTATTGTTTTGCATGCTAATTTCCTCCCTTTTCCCTATATTATGCCCGATCGGCTAAGGGAGGGCAACGATAATTACCTGCAGGAAGATCAAACCACCGCCGAAGAGCAACCAGTCGCGCCTGGTGATGGCGATCGCCTGGGCAGCCGTCCGGGGCGCCCCCTCGCGAAAGCCATGGCTCTCCATCGCCTGGGCGAGCGAGTCGGCCCACTGACTGGCGGCCAGGATTGCCTTGAAGTAGAGGGTCGGTGACCACCAGTGCAAGGTCACACCCCGCATCTGTCCGGCGATCCGGATGATCTTGACTTCTTGGCGGATTTTCGGCAGCAGGTTAAGGGCGGCCAGGATCCCGTAGGCAAATTTGCTCGGCAGGTGGCAGTCCTGTTCCAGCGACCGGACGAGCAGGAGGGGCGTTGTCGTCAGGCTGACTGCCGACCCGGCCGTGACGTAGACGTAGATCCGGGTGACAAGGACCCAGGCAAAGTAAACATTGCGCTGGGGGCTGAAGAAGGCAATCGTTGCGAAAATTGCCAGGGCCGGGATGGCTGTGATCAGGAGCAGCATGACCAGGTGGCGGCCATTGACGTGGTGGACGAGCAGGTAGATCAGGGCCAGGACAATGATGACCACGTTGGTGTAGAGGTGGGTGGTGAAGGTCACCTCGAGGGCGATGATCACCGCGAGAAAGAGTTTCAAGCTTGGATTCATGGTTATTCACCTCCCAGGTAGGTCAGGCGCTGGTCAGCCAGGTGCAGGTGGTAGTCAACCAGGCGGTCGAGTCCGGCCAGCTGGTGACTGATGATGACGATTGTTTGTGGCAGGGCCCGCTGGCAACGCTTGATCAGGTCAATCACGACCGCAAGCGATTTTCGATCAAGCCCGGCGAAGGGTTCGTCCAGGAGCAGAACCGGGTGGCCGATCATCAGCATTACCAGGAGCTGAAGCTTTTTGCGCTGGCCCCCGCTGAGGGAGTAGACGACCCGGTTTTCCATTCCCGCCAGGCCAAAATCTTCCAGGATCGCTTGCAGGTGGTCATTGGTTAGGACCGGCTGCCGCTGGTGCTTGGCGCTGAGATCCAGTTCTTCAGCCACCGTGACGTTGAGGAACTGGTCGTTGGCCTGCTGAAAGACCATCCCAACCTGCTGGTGATATTTCCCGGGTGATAATTTGGCAATATCGGTTTCCCGGTAGGAAATGTTTCCCCGATAAGAGATCAGGCGGGTCAGGGCCTTGAAGAGGGTCGACTTGCCCACCCCGTTGGCTCCGGTCAGCAGGGTAATCTTGTTTTCGACGATCGGCAGGCTGGCGTCCTTGATCAGTCGGCTGTCACCCCGTTCGATAGTCAAACCGTCCAGTCGCATAATCGCCGGTGTCGTAGAATCGGGAACGGCCGTGTGCAGCGGTTCCTGGCTGGCGTTGTCGGCCTGGGCAATCAAGGCCCGTCCCTGGTCGGGGCTGATCAATTGAACCTGGTGGTCGTTAAAGCGGTAGACCCGCGGATCCAATCTGGAATAACCATGGCAGTCGTGGTCGGTGACGATCAGGGTGTGGCCGGAATGCTTCTGCCATTTGGCTAGCTGGGCGATCAAAAAACGGCGGTTGGCCTCGTCGATGCTGGCGAAGGGTTCGTCCAGCAGGAGGATTTCCGGGCGCATGACCAGAACCACGGCCAGGGCAACCCGTTGCTGCTGGCCACCGGACAGGGTCGCAATTTTGCGGTCGAGGAAATCCGTCACCTGGCAAAACGCGGCCGCCTGCTGGATTCGTTCCGCCATCTTTTCTGCGGGAACCTGGCAGTTCTCAAGGGTGAATTCCATCTCGTGTTGGGGCGTGTCCATGGCAAACTGCATGGCCGGATCCTGAAAGAGCATTCCGATCCGGGGACGGTGGCCGCTATCCGTGGGGACAACGACCCGCCCGCTGGTTACTTCGCCCCCGTATTTCGGCAACAGGCCGGCAATGATTTTCAAGAGGGTCGACTTACCGCAGCCGGAGGGACCGACGACGAGCGCGCTCTGGCCCAGCGGAAATTCAACATCAACCTGGTCAAGGATTGGCTGCTGGTGTTCAAAACGAAAGGTCAGCCGGTCGGTTTGAATAGCGTTCATTGGCTTACTCCTTAATGACGTGGGCCCGGTTGAGCATGTTGATGATCAGCTTGTTGAGGACGCCACTGAAGAAGAAGATCGACAGGAAGCGTACCACAAACATCACAATCAGCATGTGGCCGGCGAAGTGGCTGTAGCCGTTCCGGAACCAGTCCCAGCCGAAGGTGATCAGGGTCGTCGAAAGCGAAACCGTCAGGACGGTCAGCCAGTTATAAAGCTTGTAGAGGGTGACGGTAAAGCCCAGTTCGGTGGCGACCCCTTGGACGGCCCCGGAGATCAGGTTGGAAGCTCCCCACTGGTCACCGAGAAACATTTCGACGGCCGCTCCGAGAAACTCGCCAAGAAAGGACGAGCCGGGCAGGCGGAACATGAAACCGGCGAGGGGACCGGCCATGCACCAGATTCCCATGGTGATGTCGTTAGCCATCGGGCCGTAGCCGATTGGCGTCAGCAGCAATGTCAGCCCGTTGTAGACGAAGCTGGCCGCGTAGTAGATGACCCCGAAGATGATCCCGATCAGGGCCAGCAGAATGATATCGCGTAGGTGAAAACTTCTTTTGTGCATCAGAAAGACTCCTTAAAGTGAGATTTAGATTAAGGCGGTCAACGGGTAAGAAAAAGGCCCCACAATGCAGTCATTGTGGGGCAGAATTGTTTCTCTTATTATTTACCGAATCTCCCTCCGCTGGTATTGTCCAGTTCAGGTTCAATGGGTATTATCTCAGCCATCCGGCACCCCAGACATCGTATTAATCTCACTACTTATGATACATAACTTGGGGATAAAGTTCAAATTAGAGAAAGAGGTGCAGGACTGGGTGACAGCGTCTATAATAGTTGGTGTCAATAAATTTGTGAGGTTGTAGAATGTCTGGATTAACTTTTTTTGCTTTATTGGTTGTTGTCGGCATCTGTGCCGGGATCACGAGCGCGGCCGCGGGACTAGCATCGTTAATATCATACCCCTCGCTGCTGGCGTTGGGCTTGCCACCGGTGATTGCAAACGTGACCAGTAGCTATTCGACGGTGGCCAGTGGGTACAGCTCGGTCTTCGCCTCGGCCCGGGAGCTCCGTCACAACCGCAAGCAGATGTGGCTGATGATCCCGGTCGTTCTGGTAGGGTCAATGATCGGGGCCGTTCTCCTCTTCACCCTGCCGAGCAAGTACTTTAAGGAACTGGTACCCTTCTGTATCGGGGCCGCGGGGATCGTCCTGCTCTTTCCCCACCGGCCACGCCAGGCTCGCCCCGAACTGGTTCAAAACAGTCGGGCATTCGGTCGGTCCCGCCTGCACCGGGCGCTGGCCTGGGTCGGGATCTTTTTGGTCGGCCTCTACGCCGGCTACTTTAACTCGGGTGCCGGAGTGATGATGCTGACGCTCTTGACCGTTGTCAACAGTCAGCAGTCCTTTGCCATCAATAACGCCCTGAAGAACGTGACCATGACGGCCACCAACACGATGGCCGCCATCATCTTCTTCTTGGAGGCGGGAATCCACTGGAACTACGTGATCCCGCTTTTCCTGGGAAACATCCTCGGCGGAATCCTCGGGCCGATCATTGTCCGGCACCTCCCCGGCCGTTTGATGCAAATCATCGTTGGGATCGGGGCCTTGGTGCTGGCCGTCTCCCTGGTAATTAGAAACATGATGTGAGGAATGCCAATGCCAAGTCGAACCTTTACCAACCTCAAGGACGCTAAAAAGCAGCGGATTCGGACCGCCCTATTAAATGAATTCAGCCAGCACAGCCTGGCGACGGCCGAGGTGGCCCGGATCATCAAGGATGCCCAGATTTCGCGCGGCGCCTTCTATAAGTATTTTGCGGATCTGACGGATGCCTACCTCTACCTCCTGCAAGAAGTCCTGGTGGCGATTCACGTTCCCCTGGGCCAGGCGGGGCAGCACTTTGCCGCGCTGGACTACTACCAAATGGTCGCTGAGTTCGTCGACCGGGTTCACCAGGGACCCTACTACCAATTTGTTCGTAACCATTTCCTGACCAACGAGGGGATGCTGCCGCAGGAAAACGGGACGCAGCTGGAGCCGCAGACCGACACGCAATGGGCGGTGATGACCCTGTGCCACGCCACCATCAAGGAATGCCTGCTGGTGCCGGACGACCGCGACCAAGCCTTGGCGCGGCTCAAGAGAATGCTGGAGAAGATTACGGAATAACAAAAGGGATGAAGTCATTGGCGGCTTCATCCCTTTTGGTTAGAAGTGTTTATTTTTGTGGACTAGTGTTCCTTGAACAGGTTGGTCAGCAGGTCCATGAAGACGTTTAAGTAACGTTCCTTATCCACGTTGATGGCAACCTTAACGTTTGGATTTGGATCGTTCAACTTGGCGTTGTCACCAATGATCCGTGCGTAGTAAGGACCTTCCTCGTAGACACACTTAACGAAGAGGCTCAGCGTGGTAACGAAGGATGGGTCGATCCCGACACCAACGGCCAGTGGATCGTGAATGGCACAACCGTTCTTGTCGATGTCGAGGTTGTAGTAGGCGTCGATGTAGAAGTCGGTGATGTCGGCGTAGGCCTTCCCAGCCTTGGTGCCGAGTTCACGCCACTTAGCGGTTTCCTTCTTGGTCAGCAGGGTCCGCAGAGTAACGTCCAGGCCCACCATCGTCAGTGGCAGGTCGGAGGTCAGGACTTCGTTGCAGGCCTTTGGATCCTGGTGGATGTTGGCTTCGGCAACGGGGCTGACGTTCCCTTCAACGGTCAGGGCACCACCCATGAAGGTGACGTTGCCGATCAGGTGGGCAATTTCAGGATCCTTCTTGAGGGCAGCGGCCAGGGTTGTCATCGGACCAGTTGGGATGATGATCAGGTCCTTGCCGTACTTGTGGGCGGCGTCAATGTAGAAGTCCACGCCGGACTCTTCTTCTACGCTGCGTTGTGGGTCTGGCAGTTCGACTTCACCGATCCCGTTGTTACCGTGGATGTCCAGTGAAACTTGTTCTGGATCGAAGTGGTCGGTCGTGCAGGAGTGGTCGGCACCGTTGTAAACCGGAACCTCAGGATGACCCAACAGTTCCAGAAGCTTCAGGCTGTTTTGGGCACAGATGTCACGCCGATTGTTACCAAATGCACTAACGATCCCAATCAAGTCGACCTCAGGGGCAGCCAGGGCGTAGGCAATTGCCAAAGCGTCGTCAACACCGGTATCCAGGTCAAGAATCATTTTCTTTTTAGCCATATTTAGTCCCTCCAAAGAATAAGAAAAGTTTATTTACACTTTTAATGATAGATTAGTTTTTCGGTAAACACAATAGGTAAAACGTTAAAATTGGTAGCGCTTCAAAAATAATTTAATTATTTTGCGAGATGTTATAATAGTTTAACAAAGTTTTGAAGAAAGAAGGCCGTGTTTGATGACGGAATCACAATATGATGTAACTATTATTGGTGGGGGCCCCGCCGGGATGTTTGCTGCATTCTACTGCGGGCTGCACGAGCTGCACGCCCAGCTGATTGAAAGCCTGCCCCAGCTTGGGGGCCAGGTGGCTGCCCTTTACCCGGAAAAACAGATCTGGGACGTAGCCGGCTTGCCGGGCGTTACGGGCCAGGAGCTCGTTGACCACCTCAAGGACCAGCTGAAGATTGCTCCCGTAGACCAGTTTGTCAACGAGACGGTCGACGACGTGGTCAAGGAGGACGACGGGACCTTTACGATTAAGTCCGCTGACCGTACCTCACATTCCAAGGCCGTGATCATCGCCCTGGGGAATGGTGCCTTCACTCCCCGGCCACTGGCTTTGGATGGCGCTAAAGAGTTGGAAGGGCACCAGTTACACTACTTTGTCACCCACAAGGCTGATTTTGCCGGGCAGCGGGTGGCCGTTTTTGGTGGCGGCGATTCTGCCATTGACATTGCGCTGATGCTGGAGCCGCTTGCTAAGGAGGTTTACCTGGTTCACCGGCGCAACCAGTTCCGGGGGTTGGAGCACACGGTGACGCGCCTGAAGCAGTCTTCAGTTCAAGTGATGACGCCCTACCTGCCGAAGAGCCTGCAAACAACGGCTGAAGGGGCGGTGACGATCGGGCTGAAGAAGATGCGCAGCGACGAGGAGACGACTCTGACGGTGGACCAAATGGTGGTCAACTACGGCTTCACCTCGAATAACGCGGCCCTGTCGAAGTGGTCGCTGGACCTGGCCAGTGAGCGCCGTCTCCTAAAGGTGGATTCAACGATGCAGACCAGTGTGCCCGGCGTCTACGCCATCGGTGACGGGGTGACCTATCCCGGCAAGGCGGCCCTGATTGCGACCGCCTTTGGTGAGGCACCGACCGCGGTGACCGCCCTGGCCAAGCAGCTTTATCCGGACAAGCGGATGGCCACCCACAGTTCTTCGATGCATATCAAGCAAAAGTAGAAAAACGCAGCAGGCTGCTTTAGAAAAGCAACTTGCTGCGTTTTGAGATTATTGGCAAAGGTGATTGCATGTCGGTACCCATTAAACTACCATGGTAGTGTTGATCAATATAGTTTTTGATTAAGAAGGGAAAAGAATTGTTTGAAAAAACGAAACGATTTGTACTTGCACTTGTTTGTTTGCTGACGGTCGGCCTGGTGCTCTTTGGCCCGGCCAACTGGGGGACGGCCCGGGCGGCAACTAGCCAGAGCAGCCACATGCGGACGCCGATCGACTGGCATAAGTCCTCAGAGACCGTTCCCTATCCCGATCTGAAACAGGCCAAAAACCTCTGGGTGAAGGTGGAGCTGAAGGCCAATCGGACCTATATCTATGACGGCAACAAGCTGCTCTACACGATGTATAGCTGCGGGGGCGTCTACCAGAAGGATAAGCAGACCGGTAAGATGAAGAGCCTGACGCCGACGGGGACCTTCCATGTTCAATCCGAGCGGGGCGATCACTTCTTCAACTCGCAGCTGCAGGTCGGTGCCAACTATTACACCTCTTGGCACGACCACGGGCAGTACCTTTTCCACAGCGTCCCAACGACGGCGGACGGCTCCTACAACAAGGTTGAGGCGGCCAAGCTGGGCAAGACGCAGGGCTCCCACGGCTGCATTCGGCTCTCGGTTGCCGACGCCCGTTGGATTGAACAGAACCTGCCAACCGGAACTAAGGTTGTGATTGTTGATTAAGCCAGAAAGTGGTAGCCTTTAAGCCACAGATGAGCAGGTTGGCCAGGATGAAGATGAGGAGTGCACTTCCCAGCGAGATTCTGACCAGTGGGATGAGCAGGCTAAGCAGGTTGTACAAAATAATTAGGAGAATGAGGCCCCCGTCGCTGATCAGCAGGTGCTGAATAAAGGGCCGGGTGAAAATTTGTTTGAGCATGGTGGACCTCCCTTAGCGAATTGTGACCGGCGTTCCCTTGGGCAGACTTTGCAGCCAGTGGGCGTCAGCTTGGGATATTTGGATCGTGCGCGGAAAATTAAAGTTTTGCTTGAGCCAATTTTTGGCAACCGCGTGCTGGCCAATCGTAGCGGGCACGACGAAGTAAAGGTGGTGGTTGAGTGCCACCCAATTGCTGGCACCGAGGGCTTGACGTCCGCCAACGTAGTTAATCTGCTGGCCAAAGTGGCCCTGGCTGCTGGTGGCCTGGGGACTGGCGTTGACCCGAGCGTGCATGGTGTAGATGACCCGGTGACCGCTCAAGACGAAGACCTTCTGCAGCTTGGCTACCGCGATGATCCGCAGGTGAGATTGCTTGCGGAGGTTAGGATAGGCCTTGTTTTCGGAAGGCCGGTTGCGATTGGGACGCCGCAGCCGGTTGGCGCTTGCGACCTGGCTGGTCCGACTGGCATCCGGGATGAATTTGCTGCTGCTCAGGTAGGTATGAACGTTAATGATGACAACACTAATTGTGAAGAAGATGGCGATCAGGTAAAAGAGATGCTTTAGTTCGCGATTCATTAGATATTGATTCCTTTGTGTGTAGTCTATCCTCTATCTTAGCGTATTTGAAACCAATCAGTATACTTTGGGAGAAAATCAATGAAAAAATTTTGGACAATTATCATGACAGCGATCCTGGTGCTTTGGAGCGTGGTGACCGTTCCGGCCCACGCCCAGGCACAGATCGACGCCTCGGCCGCAATGATGGTGGATGCCACCACGGGTCAGGTGATCTATGAGCAAAATGCCGATCAGAAGCTGCCGATCGCCTCGGTCAGCAAACTGCTCACGGCGATGGTCGTGGAGGACGAGGTGAAAAATAAGCAGATCACCGGTGATACCAAGGTCAAGGTAAATGACGACATCGCCGCCGTCTCCAACGACCCGAACTATTCAGCGATCGGTCTGCAGTCGGGGGAATCCTACACGGTGCGTGAACTGTTAAACGCGGCCCTGGTCAAATCGGCCGATGGAGCCACGCTGGCGCTGGCCACGGCGGCGGGCGACAGCATGGATGAATTTACCATCAAGCTCCAGCAAAAGGCGCAAAAGATTGGCCTGAAGAACTATTCGATTGTGAACCCGGTCGGCCTGACGAACAGCGACCTGAAGAATCTCAAGTCAAACCAGTATTCGGATAACGCCGAAAATGCTATGACAGCAAGGGACGTGGCGATCATGGCCCGTTATTTTGTCAACCACTATCCCCAGCTGCTCCAGGTGACCGCCCAGAAGCAGGCAACCTTCTACATCGCCAAGGGCAAGTCCAAGGTGGGCAAGAACCTGAATGAGATGCTGCCGGGCGGCAAGTACACGGTCCCCGGGGTGCAAATCGACGGGCTCAAAACCGGGACCTCGGATGCGGCGGGGGCCTGCTTCGTAAGCACCGGCCGCTACAGGGGGCACCGGATCATCACGGTCGTGCTGCATGCCAACGGGCAAAACAAGGATAACCGTTTCGTGCAAACCCAGCGGCTGTACCAGATGCTCAAACAAAATTATCACCTGCAGACGGTCAAGGTCGCTGCCAACCTGCGCCAGCCAAAAATCGCCGACGGAGCCCAGCACCAGGCTTCACTAGGCCCCAAGCAGGTCACGGCCTGGGGCACCAGCAGCCCCCGGCACTACACGATGGCGGTTAAGTACCGGACCAAGCTTGTAAACAAGCAGAACCAGCTTGAGGCCCCCCTCAAGCGCGGCCAGGTGGTTGGCAGCCTTGAATTGTCCGGCCCGGGCCTGAAATCCGTTGACAAGAAGGCCCTGACCTACCAATTGACCAGCACGCAGAGCATCCTGCGCGGTAACTTCTTCCAGCGGCTACTCCACTAACGGCAGGGCCAGGATTAGCATATCGCGTAGGCGGAGCCGGTTTTCGTAGATCGGCTGGCGGTAGTTGCGGACGAAGAAGTCCCGGTCGATGCCGACCACGCGAAAGCCGACCTTCTGGTAGAGGTAGAGCTGGGTAAAGCTGGTGGAACCGGTGCCGACAAGGAGTTTTTGGTAGCCGTGTTGCCTGCCGTACTGCTGGGCAAACTCCAGCAGGCGGGTGGCGACGTGTTGGCCCCGCCAATGGGGATGGACCGCAATATTTTTGATCTCCAGCTTGCGGTCATTCCGCGGCTGCAGGACGATGATGGCGATCAGCGCTTGCTTGTGACGGGCCTCAAAAATGGTGCTGCTATTGATGTAGCGCTGAATAGCGGCGCGCTCGGGATCGGCCAGCAAGAGAAGCTGCCAGTGCTGGGGCGTCAGCTTGGTACATTGTTGAATAATCATTTTAGAAATCACCTCAAAAGATAAAGGGAGCACCCAATGAACGTTGGGCTGCTCCCTTTATTTTACCCCTCGCCGAAAAGCTCAGGCGGTATTTACTTGTTGTTGGCGTCCGGGTTAGTAATCTTAATCCGGTTGGAATCGGTCGAGGAGTGGTTCTGCTCCGGTGCGTCCGTGCTGTAATCATCCTCGGTCGACTGATTGTTGTTCCTCGAGTAGATGCTGGTGGACTGGTTGCCCTTCTTCTTCTCGATCTTTTGGGCTCGTTGCAGGCCACGTGAGTAGTTGTAGTCTGATGGATCAACCGCCTTGAAGCCCTTCGGATGGTAGAAGCGCAGCAGGTTCTTTTCATTGAGTGAATCCGATAACCGCAGCTCGGTGTTGACCAGCTTGTGATCCTTCTTGATCTTTTCCTTCTGCTTCTTGGTCAGCTTGGCCTTCTTTTGGGTCTTGTTATCGTAGACCGTGTTGCCAACGACCGTGTAGCGTGGCGTCATGAAGTCCTGGTTGCGGAAAGCCACGATCTGCTTGTGCTGACTAGAGAAGAGGTCGGTCCCAAACTGGATGTAGCGTTTGGACGAGATTCCTAGCAAGTGGAGTAGGGTTGGCAGGACGTCGACCTCGCCCCCGTAAGTATGGACGATGTGACCGTTATTGCCGGAATTTGGAATTACGAACATCAGCGGCACCCGTTGCAATTGGGCGTTGTCGTAGTCGTTCCAATCATCGGCGCTCTTGCCCAGGACACTGGCCAACGAGGAGTTCTCACTGTTGGAAATCCCGTAGTGGTCACCGTAGATCATGATGATCGAATGGTTGTAGAGGCCGGACTTCTTGAGGTAGTTGAAGAACTCCTGGAGCGACTGGTCGAGGTAGTGGGCAGTCACAAAGTAGTTGTCGATGTTGCTGTCCCCGGTGTCGGTCGTCGTGAAGTTCGGGTCCTTGTCCTCGTCGTCGAGCTCGTACGGGAAGTGGTTGGTGACGGTGATGTACTTGGCGTAGAACGGCTGCTGCAGCGTCTGCAGGTACTTGATGGAGTCCTTGAAGAGCAGCTTGTCCTTTAAGCCGTAACCGGTCGACTTATCACCGGACGTGTCGTAGTAGCTGGCGTCGAAGAAGTACTGGTAGCCCAGGTTCTTGTAGACGTTGTTCCGGTTCCAGAAGCTGGCGACGTTACCGTGGAAGACGGCACTGGTGTAGCCGGCCCGCTGCTTTAAGATTGCCGGGGCCCCCTGGAAGGTGTTGTCGCTGCCGAGGGTGGCAAAGAGCGAACCCTGGGGCAGGCCAAAGGTCGAGGTTTCCAGCAGGTTTTCGGCATCACTGGTTTTCCCTTGACCAACCTGGTGGAAGAAGTTGTCGAAGGCGTAGGTCTCGTTGCTGTGGTAGAGCGAGTTCAGGAAGGGCGTGACCTCCTGGCCGTTGATCTTCTTGTCGATGATGAACTGCTGGAAGCTCTCCAGGTGGATGACGATCACGTTGCGGCCCTTGGCGATCCCGAACATCTTCGGGTTGGCCTTGGCATAGTGCTTGTCAGTGAAGTTCTTGACCTTCTTCAGCTCCGACTTGGTAGCACTCTGGCGCATCTCGTTGATGTGCTGAGACTTGACCAGGTCATAGCCGGTGAAGGCGTCGATCCCCAGGTACTTGACGATGTAGGTCCGGTCAAAGGTCCGGCCCAGCAGCTGAGGTCGGCTCATCTCAGCAAAGGACAGGTTGACGCCGAAGAGGACCAGCGACAGCGAAGTGAAGGCAAAGGCCAGCCGGCTGCCGACCGCCCGCGGATCGAAGTGGATCTTGCGGCAGAGCATCAGCAGGAGGATGATGACGATGTCGAGCCAGTAAAAGACGTCATGGAAGTTGGTCAGGGCCAGGGAAGCCCCGCTCAGCCCCTGATTGACCTTGGAGTAGCCGGTCATGGTGGCAATCGTCATGAAGTCGGTGAACTCCCGGTAGTAGATGACGTTGAGGTAGAGCAAAAGGGTGTTGGCGATGTTCAGCCCCATGATGACGGGGTAGAAGAAGCGCGCACGCTTAAAATAAAAAGCCAGACTGTAGACCAGAGCCGTGGTTGCCAGGGGATTAAAGAGGAGAATCAGGTATTGAAAGAGCCCCTCCGCCCCTAATTTAAAATCGGTAAAGTAAGCAAACAGGGTCTTTAACCAAAAAAGGACGACTAGGAGAGTAAAAAAACCAATCCTAGTGTCCACAAATTTGCTTAATTTTTTCATTAGGAATGTTCCTCGCAATCAAAATGTTTGTTTAACCTGCTACACGAAATTTAGCAAATCAAAAATATTTTATCACAGATTGGGCGGAAACATTGTTTTTCATTTAATCGTTGAGAAAACTTAATTCTTTACCGGGACTGTCGCCGGAGCTGCCAACCAGTCGTAATGGAAGAGGCGCTTGAGGTGGCGGTTAACCGGGATCCAAATCCCAGCGTTGAGAATGTCTTTTAATGAAGCCAGCATCGTCTTGTCGCGGCGGTACTGCTTGGTGAGAGGAATTCGCAATTTCTGGCCGTCTTCGGTGACGACCTTTACAGTTCTGCCATTGACGGCCACAATTCGTGCGGCCACTATGTCGGGCTGGCTAGTGTCCTTTAATGTCATAGTAATTCCTTCTTTCTATGCTTTTAATCTTAAAGAACGAATGTGAATAATCTGTGAACAAAGTCCTAAGCTCGCGACAAGAATGGTTATGATTTTCTAAATGAAAGCGGTACAATGGGAACAGATAGTGGAGGGATCAACATGACAAAACTTAACCTATACCTGGTCCGGCACGGCCAGACCTACTTCAACATCTATGACAAGCTGCAGGGCTGGAGCAACTCCCCGTTGACGGCCAAGGGCAAGCAGAATGCCCAGGAGGCCGGCGAACGGCTGAAGAACATTCACTTTGACGCCGCCTTTTGCAGCGACACCACCCGGGCGATGGAGACGATCCAGACGATTCTGAACATGAACGAGGCCGACTCGATCAAGTGGCCGGTCACCTCGCCGTACTTCCGGGAGGAGTTCTACGGGTCCTATGAAGGGACAAACATGGGGATGGCCTGGTACAATGCCGGCGCCCCGCACGGCCTGAAGAACTTCCACGACATTGTCACCACGCATTCGATCGGCACGGCCAAGGACTGGTTGAAGGAGGCCGATCCGTTCCACGATGCCGAGAACAATGAGGAATACTGGGCCCGGGTCGACAAGGGCCTTGACCTGATCCGGCACGCCGGTCTGCACGACGACGCCAACGTCCTCTGGGTTAGCCACGGCAACACCCTGCTCAGCCTGGTCGAACGCTTTGGTGGGGGCAAGTACGACGTTACCGTGCGGCCGAAGAACGGCAGCCTGACGACGGCAACCCTGACCGATGACGACCTGCAGATCGTGGAATACGATAAGTAGTTTTACGTCTAATTTAAATTAATTTTACTAGCTTGATCCTGCTCTTTGGCGGGGCCAAGCTTTAATTTTTTAAAATTGAAAGCGCTTTTCACGGTTGATATAATGTTGACGTTGGGTCAAGTAATTTGGCCGACAACTTGGGGCATCAATTTGAATGCGAGGTGGATTTAATGAATGAGAAAAAGGGAATTACCGCGACCGAACTGACGCTCTTGATCGTCGGTTCGACGATTGGCTCCGGGGCGTTCGGGATCACGAGCGACCTGGCCACGGCGGCCGCACCGGGCCCGGCGATGATCGCCTGGGTAATCGTCGGCATCGGGGTCTTGATGCTGGTCCTGTCACTGAACAACCTGTCACAGAAGCGGCCGGACCTGGAATCCGGGATCTTCTCCTACGCCGGGGCCGCGTTTGGCCCGCTGGGTGAATTTATCTCCGGCTGGGCCTACTGGCTGTCGGCCTGGTTGGGCAACATCGCCTTTGCGACGATCACGATGAGTGCCTTGGGAACCTTTTTCCCGAAAGTCTTCAAGAATGGTCAGAACCTGACTTCGATTATCATTGCAATTATTTTAACCTGGATTCTGACCTTCCTGGTTAACCAGGGGATCGAGTCGGCGGCCTTCATCAATTCGATCGGGACGATCTGCAAGATTGTGCCGCTGATCGTCTTCGTCATCTGCGTAATCCTTGGCTTCAAGGCCCGGATCTTCACCGCGGATTTCTGGGGCAACGTTGCCCAGAACATCAAGGGCGGCCCGACCTCCGTCTTTAGTCAGGTCAAGTCCTCGATCATCGTTATGATGTGGCTCTTCGTCGGGGTCGAAGGGGCTTCAGTCCTGACCAGTCGGGCGCGGAGTCGTTCCGATGCTGAAAAGGCCTCGATCATGGGGCTGGTCAGCCTGCTGACGATCTACATCGTCGTTTCTGTCCTGCCATACGGGGTCATGAGCCGGGCCGAACTGGCCGCTGGTGGTCAACCGGCACTGGGTGCAATCATGCAGCACCTGGTTGGTAACTGGGGTGCCGCCCTGATCAGCATTGGCCTGATCATCTCCGTCCTGGTTTCCTGGCTGTCCTGGACGATGCTGCCGGCAGAATCACTGATGCTGATGGCTGACGACCAGACCCTGCCGTCCTCATGGGGCAAGGTCAACGCCAAGAAGGCACCGACCCGAGCGCTGGTTATCACCGGTGTCCTGCAGTCGCTCTTCCTCTTCTCCCTGCTCTTCACGTCCTACGCCTACAACTTTGCCTACACGCTTTGTACGGCGGCCATCCTGATCTCCTACCTGCTGGTGGGAATCTACCAGATGATGTACAGCTGGGAGCACCAGGACTGGGGCCAATTCACCATCGGCCTGATTGCCACCCTGTTTGAACTGATGGCAATGGTCCTGTCCGGCTGGAAGCAGGTCATGATCGTCTCGGTCGGCTTCATTCCGGGCTTCATCTTCTACCTGCAGGCTGCTAAGGAATACCATCACGCAGTTAGTGCCAAGGAGAAATGGGCGATGGTCCTGATCGCGATCTTTGCGATCATTTCACTGGTCCTGGTTGCCAACGGCACGATCTCGATTAATTAAGGAGGAATTAAATCATGGTTGAAATTGCACCATTCGGCGTTGAATCCTGGTTGAACAAGTGGGAAAAGAGCGCAACCTATGATATTTCACAGAGCACGATTGCGTCTTTGACGATGCACGAGCTGCTGAACCTCGATGGCAAGGGCGGCGAGGAATTCTACGCCATGCTCGACCAGCAGAAGATGAATTACGGCTGGATCGAGGGTTCACCGGAATTCAAGCAGGAGGTTGCCAAACTCTACCAGCACGTTGATCCGGAAAATATTCTTCAGACCAACGGTGCCACGGGAGCCAACAACCTGGCCCTCTATGCCCTGATCAACCGGGGGGACCACGTGATTGCCGAGTACCCGTCCTACCAGCAGCTCTACGACATTCCGAAGTCGTTGGGCGCGGACGTCGACTACTGGCACATTCACGAAGAAGACCAGTGGTATCCTGACATTGAGGAATTGAAGCAGTTGATCCGGCCGAACACCAAGATGATCTGCCTGAACAACGCCAACAACCCAACCGGGACGATCCTGGACGAGGACTTCTTGAAGCAGGTCGTTGAGATTGCCAAGTCCGTGGGGGCTTACGTTCTGGTCGACGAGGTCTACCTGCCGCTGGACCACCCAGAGGACTTCACGCCGATCGTGGACCTCTACGACAAGGGTATTTCGACCAACTCCCTGTCCAAAACCTACTCGGTACCGGGCGTTCGGATCGGCTGGACGGCCACCAATGCCGAGCTGGCGGACCTCTTCCGCAAGTTCCGGGACTACACGATGATCTGTGGCGGGGTCTTTAATGACCAGCTCGCTACCTATGTTCTCCGTCATCGTGACCAGGTTCTGGCCCGCAATCGCAAGCTGGTGCTGGGCAACCTGGCCATCTACAAGGACTGGATTGACCATGAGGACCGGGCCAGCGTCGTAATGCCGCGGGCCGTCTCGACCTCCTTCCCGAAGTTGGACGTGCCGGTGGACATCCACACCTTCTGTGAGAACCTGCTCCATGACACGGGGGTTCTGCTGGTGCCGGGGGATGCCTTCGATACGCCGGGGCACGTCCGGCTCGGCTACTGTGCGCCGGAAGCAACCCTGCGCGAGGGATTGAAGCGCCTGTCCAAGTACATGCACCAGTACGATTAATATTAAGGAAAAAGACTGATGAGAAGAAATTCTCACCAGTCTTTTTAAATCGGGTAGGGGAGCAAATTAACTTATTTCTCTATCCCTTCTAATAATTTGATTTTGAATTAATGTTTAACATCTGTATTAGCATCGTCTTCCATAACTTCACTGCTCCAAATGTCACCCATGGTGTAACCGTTAGTGAATGGGTCGCTTTCGTCTAAAATCCATTTACTAAATCCGGTAATCCACGATTCACCACCAACAGTAGGAATAACTGCAACGTGATCTCCAATTTTTGCAGTTCCAGTCAGCTTACCAGTATAAACGATTCCTAGAGCGTTTTCGTGACGGAAAGGTTCATTTAATTTTAATTCACCTTTAGCATATAATGCTGCCATCTTTGCGCAAGTACCGGTACCACAAGGACAACGGTCAAGAGAACCGGTCCAGGTAGCAGGATCATCAAAATCAATTTTACCATTGGCAACCAGAACTTCATTCTTCCAGTCAGCATTAGGATTGTCAGTTGGACCAGAGAGTTCAGCAATAGTAATGCCAACACCAGGATAATCAGGATGTGAAACTGGAAGCTGTTCCTGTGCTGCACCTAAGACTAGTGCTAATACTTTAGCAATTTGGCGACCATATTCTGGCTTGAGTTCAATATCCATTCCACGCTTTTGGAATTGACGAATATCGGCAATGACGTAGAACATACCACCCCACGCGACATCCACTTTGACCTTACCTAAATGTGGAACGTCAATTTCTTCGTCGAGGTAAACGGCAAATGCAGGAACATTCTTGAATGTAACTTGGGTAACTTTACCATCATGACATTCTGCTGTGATGCCAATCAGACCAGCTGGAGATTCCAAGTCAAACTTGGTGACTGGTTCTTGCATTGGAATCTTACCTGTTTCAAGTAATGCAGTTGCAACGGAAATAACATTTCCACCTGACATCATTGGATATTCTGTTTGCTCCATGACAATAAAGCCGGCTGCAGCTTTTTTAGATGGAACAATTAGATTACAACAAAGAGGGGCATAGCCACGAGGTTCACGTAGCATTAATTTCCGAATTTGATCATCATGTTTTGCCAACCACTTTGTCTTTTCATAGACGGAATCGCCTGGAATGTCAGGTAATCCACCAGTAACAACCCGCATTGGTTCACCGGAATGAGTTTCTACCGCTTCAAGAGTACGCTTTGCTTTAACCATTGTAACAATCTCCTTTTTAAGTTAACTAGCTGAGGCAACGAAATACTTTCTAAGTGTGCTTATAAAGCACCACCACCTTTCAGGAAAGCATTGATTTATTTTCTATTGATAAATTTTGGTGATGTTTCTGGAGCCCAAAGCTGGCAAATTACACCACCAACTATAAGAACGATGGTGCAAATTCCAAGCGTTCCTACAATTCCATAATTTGTTGTAATAATTGGCAAAAGGAATGTTCCGGCCGCTGCACCGATGCGACTGATTGCAATACACATTCCAACACCTGACCCTCGCAACGCTGTTTCAAACAGTTCTGCCGGGTACGGATTTTCCAGCACCAATGAAGAAGATAAGGTGACGGAAAATAGGCTAAATAAGACTAGGGTAGCTATTGTGGGTGCGTTACGCCAGCAAGTCATAATTAATAAGAGTGTTGCTGAAAGATAGAATGTTGAAATTAAAAATGTCCTTCTGGGAATTCGGTTAAAGATAATTATTCGGTAGATTATAGAATGAAGTTAGCCACCCAGTTGGTGGTAAATAAAAAACGCCATTCGGCGTGACATCAGGTATCATATTAAGTGAACCAAACCTATATGAAAGGATGTCCGTCAAATGACGCACTTAAATGATACCATGTCTACTATTTTATTGACTACTCATAAAAAGAATGCTCATCTTACTAAAGAAGAACGTGTGATGATTGCGACTTTAAAGTCGCAAGGACTTTCCAATCGCGCAATTGGTCGCCAATTAGGAGTTAATCATCAAACAATTAATAACGAGCTCAACCGTGGTACGGTCCGCCAACTTCGTCGTCAAAAATCTAATGGTAAGATTTACGAATATTCTTACTACATCTATAGTTATGAAGCTGGTCAGGCCACATATCTTGAACATCACCGCCATTCTGGTCGTCGTCGCTTATATTATTCTTCAAAGCAATTTTTACGATTAGCTGATCAGCTAATGCTTGGTGAGTTTGACGACCACCATTACTCCCCACAAGCGGTTATTTATAAGGCTCGAGATTTAATGAATGATGGCACCCTGATCCCAAAGTCGGTTGTAACTTTATATCAATGGATTAATGAGGGTGTGCTTCGTACGTCCAATTTAGACCTCTTTGAAAAACCTAAACGTAAGCATCATCAAACTCATCCGCAAGCTAAAAGGTGCTTAGGGCCTAATATTGCTCAACGACCTCAAACTGCGGACCAACGGTCCGAAATTGGCCATTGGGAACTGGATACAGTTCAGGGACAGAAAAACGGTAATGACAGTGTTGTACTAGTAATGACTGATCGCCTTTCACGAGTTAATATCACGAGTAAAATTGCTGGTAAAACTGCGCATGCAGTAAATCAGTTCTTTATAAATTTGCGCCAGAAAATGGGCACAGATGCTTACTATCGCATTTTTAAGACAATAACCTCTGACAACGGTTCAGAATTTAGTGAGTTAACACAAGTTCACGATCATGTTTTCTATGCTGATCCGTATTCCCCTTGGGAACGTGGATCCAATGAGATCAATAACCGGTTTCTCCGCAAGGAGATTACCAAAGGTGAAGCTATAAATAACTATAGTAGTGCTCAGATCATAGCGACTAATGATTGGATGAATCACTATCCACGAGCTATGTTTAATGGACATTCGTCAATGGATATCTATCGTAAGGCCTTCTACCAAGAGATATCACAGCTCCATCAACCAATAATCAATTGGTCAGTATTATTTATTTGAGTCCAGTGGCTAACTTATTCTTGAAATTTAGGAAGATAATTATTCCAATTACAACCCCAACAATCATAAAAAGGTTATAAAGGATTTCTGACATATAAGGATTATGAATATGCATGTTTTGCATCAAAATTGGAAGAAAAATACTAATTCCAAAGAATGGGAAAGTTTGGCAAGCATAAAACATTCCACCTACGACGGTGTGCTTCCATAGGCGTTTACTAAATAATTCACTCCAAGAGACTTTTTTACGCGTCTTTTGACCGGGGTCAGTGATAAAGTAATTCTTACCAATGTATTTATGAATGAGCGTCTGAGCTTCCTCATTCCTCCCTTTATTGATCAACCAGCTAGGTGATTCGGGTTGCCGTACTATTAAACGTTGAATGGCTGGTAGTAATCCGATAATAGAAGTAGAAGCAAGGATTATTTGCCAAGTATGAGGCCCTAAATTAGGTGTGAAAGTTCCTACTAAATAGGCAACAACATAACCGGTAATCCAAAATAACAAAAGAAAACTTTGAAATTTTGAATACTTATTTGTTGGAAGCCACTCTGTCATTAAAGAGCTACCAACCGTGTAGTCGATTGCGATACAAATTCCAAGCAAAATCCTAATAATTAATATGAAAGTTAGGTTCGTTGTCGTTAATTGCAACAGGGAAATGATAACTAATGCCCACATGTCAACTAAGAACAGCTTTCTTCGGCCAATGTTGTCGGCGATGTGTCCAACGAATAAACTTCCAAATAGACCGATTAAAGTTCCGGCACCGAGTAATCCCATCCAAAAACTATTAATGTTGAGAATATTTTGTGCACGGTTAAGTGCAGTTCCGGCAACTCCTAATGTGTAGCTGCAGGCAATCTGGCCTAGAAAGAAGCCAATAAAGATTTGCCAATCGACTTTCACCATTGGTGCATCTTTATAATCAATTTGCTTATCCAAAATAATCTTCCCTCCTTACTTATGTGTGAGGGACTCGTATACAAGAATACCTAGTGCAATATCTAGTACACCTGAACCAACGCTTTCATATAAAGTGATTTCGTCATCGTTTAATCTTGCTGTTTTCTGGCCAACCAGAATGTCGCCGATTGAACCATTAACCTTCGCCTTGTTAATATCGTGATTTTGGTATGGAATCAAAATATCGCCTGCCGCTTTCCACAACCCATCAACGTGTTCTGTAAATACTTTGGATGCCCTTTGAACTGTTGTTGTATCAATTTCTTGCATTTCAGGGGTAAATGATCCAATTGCGTTGATATGAGCACCATCTTTTAGTTTTTGACCGTGAAATACTGGTGTATGAGATGGTGTACAAGTGCAGATAATATCTGCGCTAGCTATTGCTTCATCTGCAGAAGAGGAATAGACAATATCATATGGATATTCCTGAGCATCTTCGATCTGTTTTTTGAATTTCTTGTAGTGGTCTTTAGATAAATCGAAAACGATTACTTTGTTTAAATGGCGAACGTGCTGAATCATTTTTACTTGTGCATATGCTTGAAAGCCGCTACCAATAACCGCCAAGGTGTTCGCATCTTTATTTGCTAATAAGTCAGTGGCGACGGCAGCACTACCACCGGTTTTAATAGCAGTTAAATAGTTAGCGTCAATTAACGCCAGCAGTTGTCCATCATTTGCTGAATATAAACTAATTTGTGAGTTTGTAACAGGAAGATTTTTGCTACGATTGTTTGGAAAAACCGCCGAAAATTTGGCACCAAAATATGGCTTCTTCAAATCATTAGCGATTAACCACTGTCCCATGTTCTTCTTTCCACGTATATCCATGTACATTCGGTCCGGCATATAAATTTGCCCGTTAGCATTATCTTTATATGCTTCACGAATTGCTTCAAGAGTTTTATTAGCTGTCAATACAGACGAAACCTGTTTTTCTGAAACCTGAATCATATAATTTCACTCCTCATCACTATAAAATAATCGCTTGTTTATTTTAACCACATGTTTAATTTATAACTTTTGGTGTATAATTACAATAAGAATTAAAAAATAATCACGCTCTATGTAACCGATTACTTATTGGGCACAGCTTAAAGCATATAAGATAATCACGAGGAGTTAATAAGAAATGCGAACAAAAGATACGCCTGCAACACGTAATAAAAAGAAAAAGTATTTTGTTGAACAAAGCTGTTTAGTCATTCAAAAATTAGGAATAGCTAATTTTACTGTAAGGAATGTTGCGAAAGAGGCAGGAAAGAATAGTGCTTCCATCTATAATTACTTCAGAGATTCAGAACAATTATTATCATTAGCGATCTTACACATTATCAGTCCGTATCTTGCTGATTTGGCAACTATCTTAAAAAAGAAGGAACAGAAATCTTACTATCAGTGGATTACCATGATTACTAGGTATGCTTACTTTGCTTTCCAGCAACCTGAAATTTATAACTATGCTTTTTATTCTGCCCACTCTCAAGAAGTTTTTAATGAACATGATGTGTATTTAAAAATTTTTGATAGTCCGGTATTTCAAGACCCAACGTTAAATAAAGTAGTTTGGGCAGGAAGTACTCACAAACGTGATGCTTTATTCTTTGATTCACTAATTAAAGAGGGCATAGTAAAAAGTAATAAGAAAAAATATTGCTTAGACTTTTTTTATGCTCTTGTTATTGGTATGGCAGAACAAATTAATCTTCAAAAAATTAGTGATGTTACCGGTCAGGTAGAAAAATTTATGGATTACTATATCAGTTTTTTGTTAGCAAATTCGAATATTGAAGAGCCAAAAGAACAGCTTTTAAGATCTTTGCACAAATACGCAATTGAAAAAGAAGTATTCAAATCAGAAAATAACTATAATTAAAAATGCGCTATGTAATTACTTTTATGTAATCACATAGCGCATTTTTGATTAATTCTTAATTACTGGTTTCTGTTTCCATTTCAATCCAACACCAGTAAATCCACTCAGGATTGAGAAGACCGGCGAGAAGAGGCTGAAGAAGACGAAGGGCAGGAAGTGAAGCACCGGCACGCCCAGAGTCGAGGCGGCAAACGAACCGGCCACGCCCCACGGGATCAGGTAGTTGATGACGCTCCCACCATCTTCCAGCACCCGGCTGAGGGCCAGGGGATCCAGGCCCATCCGTTGAAAGGCGGGCTTGAAGGCCTTCCCAGGCAGGATGACGGAGAGGTACTGCTCACCGACGAAGAGGTTGATGCCGATCCCGGATAAGATCGTGGTCGTCACCAGCGGACCAGGCTTTTGCAGCCGCTTGACCAGGGGTTCCATGGCCGATTGGACGACGTGGAACTGCATCAGGATCCCCCCGAGTGATAGGGTGACGATGATCAGGGAGACGGTCCCCATCATGCTAGTGATTCCGCCCCGGGAGAGCAGGGCGTTGACCCCGGCGTCCGAGGTGTGGGCGACGAAGCCTTCGGAAATCAGGTTCGTCAGGGATTTCAGTGATTCGTGCGGGTCCTGGCAGAAAATCATAACGACCGTCACCAGAATGTTGATGAAGAGCGTTGGAATCGCCGGAATGTGGCGCCAGGCGCAGACAAACATTAGGATGATTGGTAGAATCGCCCACCAGGTAACGCTGAAGTGGGCCTGCAGGACGGCAGTGGTCCGAGCAATCTTGCCGGCACTCATCTGGCCGTTGGAATTTCCCAAAATCCAGAAGAGAATGAAGGAAACAATGAATGACGGGATGGTGGACCACATCATGTTCTTAATGTGGGCGAAGAGGTCGCTGCCGGCGATGGCTGAGGCCAGGTTGGTCGAATCGGACAGCGGCGACATCTTGTCCCCGAAGACGGCCCCGGAGATGATTGCCCCGGCGACCAGGGCAGGGTTGGCGTTCATCGCCACCCCCATCCCGAAGAGGGCAATTCCGATGGTGGAAATGGTGGTGAAGCCACTCCCGATCGACAGGCCGACCAGTGAGCAGACGATGAAGGTCGAAGGAATGAAGAAGCGGCTGCTGATGAGCTTGAAGCCGACCACCATGATCGACGGGATGATCCCGGCCTTAATCCAGACGGCGATCAGGGCCCCGATCAGGATGAAGATGAAGATCGGGATGATGGCGGTGCCGATCCCGTCCTGGATTCCCTTGTGGATATCGTCCCAAGCGGCACCCCGGAACCGAGCCCAAAAGATCAGCAGTGCGATCGTAAAGAGGACCGGAATCTGCGGGGACAGGCCGAAGTGAATGACGGCCGTCCCCAGGATGATTAGCATGATGACTAGGATGGTGATTGACTCACCGAAACTGACTTTTTTCATAAATATACTCCTTCCAATAAAAAACGCCCCGTTGAAATAAATCAACGGGACGATAATTACCGCGGTACCACCCACTTACGCACTGCGATTCGGCGCGCACTCTTATCAGGTGGTAACGGCACTGATCATGGCCGGACAATCAAAATCCTCGCGATAATTCACTCACCCTGCCTGACCGGTTCGCACATCACCACCGGCTCTCTGACACCCAACAGAGCAGCTACTGAAACGATAATTGTTGCAATTATCATAGCGTGTCGAAATGAGAAAGTCAACACGCAAATGAGAAAAAAATGAGATTAGTCGGCAGACCGCTTTGCCCACCGGTGGTTGAAAAGTAGGTTCAAAAGAACGGCGGAAACGCTGGTGACCACGATCCCGTTGCCCAGGATGATCTGCACTTCCGTTGGCAGGTACTGGAAGATGTGCGGGTACATAGTGATTCCGAGTCCCAGCCCGATGGAGACGGAGGCGGTCAACAGGTTGGCGTTGTTGCTGAAGTCAACCTTGTGCAGGATTTGAACGCCTTGGACGCCGACCATCCCGAACATGACGATCATGGCACCACCCAGGACCGGCGTCGGAATGACCGTTGCCAAGGCACCGACCTTTGGCAAGAGTCCCAGCAGGAGCAGCATGAAGGCCGCGTAGTAAACGGGCCGGCGAGTCTTGACGCCAGACATCTTGAGGACGCCGACGTTTTCGGAGAAGGTCGAATACGGGAAGGTATTGAAGAGACCACCCAGGATGGCGGCGATCCCCTCGGCCCGGTAGCCCCGTTTGAGGTCCTTGGTTGTCAGTTTCCGCCCGGTGAGGTCGCTCAAGGCGAAGAAGACCCCGGTTGATTCGATCATGGTCGTCAGGGAAACCAGCATCATGGTGATCATGGCGCTGAGGTTGAAACGGGGCACGCCGAAGAAGAAGAGCTGCGGGGCGTGGAACCAGGCTGCCTCACTGACCGGCTTGAGGGAAACAAAGCCCATGGCGCCAGCAATAAAGGAAGCCAGCAGGATGCCGAGCAGGATGGCGATCGATTTCATGAAGCCCTTGGCAAAGGCGTTAAAGAGCAGGATGATGGCGATCGTCAAAAAGCCGATCAGCAAGTTGGACGGGTCACCGAAGGAGTGGGCGGTTGCCGATCCACCACCGAGGTCCTGGAAGCCGACCGGGACCAGGGTAAAGCCGATGATCGTGATCAAGGAACCGGTGACGACCGGTGGGAAGAACTTCTTTAATTTGGCAAAGAAGCCGGCGATCAAGAAAACAAAGATCCCGGCGGCAATGATGGCCCCGTACATGTAGGTGATGCCGAGCTTGCCGCCGATCGATTCCAGCGGGGCTACGGACTGCACTGCACAGCCGAGGACGACGGGCAGCCCGATCCCGGTCAGCGGCGTCCGCTTGAGCTGGAGCAGGGTTGCCACCCCGCACATGAAGATGTCGATGGAGACCAGGTAGGTCATCTGCAGGGTCGAGAAGTGCAGGTAGTTCCCGATCAAGAGCGGAACCAGGACGTCCCCGGAGTACATTGCTAGCAGATGCTGGAAGCCGAGGACAAAGTTTTTCCACTGGTCAGCAAAACTAAAGTGCCGCAGGTTAACGTGCGTCGAAACAGTCATAGGTTGTTTCACAAATTTTTCCTCCCAAATTAATTGAATTTGATCAACAGCCAAATAAAAAAGCTCTCCTTGCTGGAAAAAGCAAAAAGAGCTTTCGTTCAATTCGCTTATAGTCCAAAGTTTACGGCTTTGGGTAGGAACTACCGTCCATATTACGGCATTATATAGGCTATCGATTAATTTGAAGTGGCCTTATCCTAACACGAAAAGTTGGGGGATGCAAGGATAGAAAACGGTTTCGTTCGGGATTTGATGAAATAAGTTGATGAGGGTGTGGCTAACGTTCATTGATCTGGCCGAAAGAATATTAACGCCTGATGAGATAACGTGGTATGATAATTAAAAGTTATTAATCTTATATATGGTAGAAAGAAAGGAAGAAAATAAATGAAGAAAAAGATGAGCAGCTGTACGGCCATGCTGGTCGGCAAGAACGCCACCATCGATGGTTCCACCATTATTGCCCGGGACGAGGATGCCGAGGACGGGGTCAATCCAAAGACATTCAAGGTTTTCCCGGCCAAGGACTATACCGGTGAACACTATGTTTCCAAGTACAACGGCTTGACCGTCGACCTCGAAGGCCAGGGCTGCCGGTTCACGGCGACGCCAAACGGGGTTCCCGACATTGGCCGCTGGGACGAGCAGGGGATCAACGAACACAACGTGGCGATGTCTTCGACCGAAACCGAGATGACTAATCCACGGGTGCTCGGCCACGATCCACTGGTTAAAAACGGGGTCAACGAGGATTCGATGCTCTACCTGGTTCTGCCATTTATCAAGTCTGCCCGCGAAGGGGTTGCCCGCCTGGGACACCTGATTGAAAAGTACGGGACCGGCGAAACCAACGGGATTGCCTTCAGCGATCACGACGAGGTTTGGTACCTCGAAACCGCCGGTGGTCACCAGTGGGTTGCCCAGCGGATTCCTGACGATGCCTACGCGATTGCGCCAAACATCATGTGCATCGAGGAAATCGACTTTGACGATCCCGACAACTACATGTTTGCCAGCGGCATCCGGGACTTTGTTGAAAAGTACCATCTCAACCCGAACCCGGGGACCTTTAATTTCCGGAACATCTTCGGCACTCAGGACGAGGCCGATGCCTACTACAACACGCCGCGGTCCTGGTACGGCCAGAAGCTCTTCACGCCGTCATTAGAGCAGGAACCAACCAGCCAGAAGATTCCGTTCATTCAACATGCCGAAAAGAAGATTGCCGTCGAGGACGTCGAACAATTCCTGACCTCCCACTACAACGGCACGCCGTACGATCCGATGGGCACCTTTGCCTCCGGGACGCCGGAAGAGCAGCGCAAGTTCCGCTCCATCGCCCTGGACCGGAACCAGAGCTCCTGCATCCTGCAGATCCGCAACGATGTACCGGCAGAATATGCTGCTATTCAGTGGATCGACTTCGGCTTCTACTGCTACAGCCCGTACGTGCCATTCTTTACCAACATCGACGACACGCCGGCCAACTACCAGCTGGCAACCGACGATGCCGAACCAGCCAAGAGTGCCTACTGGATGCACAAGCTGCTGGAAGTGGTCGTTGAACCGCGCTACCACGAATTCATCAACGAGGTCAACGACTACCGTGACCAGTGCCAAAGCTACGGTGTCGGCCGGGTCGACGCCATCACGGCCGGTGCTGCCGGCAAGTCCGGCCAGGAGCTGATCGACTACCTGACCGCCGAAAACAAGCAGTCGGCCGCTCACGTTACCGAAGCGACCCACAAGCTCTTGAGTAGCCTGATTCACCAGACCTTGCTGAATTCTAAGTTCCAGTTCGAACGTGGGGACAACCTGTAATTAATTCATAGCAAAAACACGAAAAGGCGAGTCTAAAACGGCTCGCCTTTTCGTGTTGGTGGTAGAATAGCCCTGTAACTTTGCATGAGGAGTAGTGAGTTTGAGTAAGTTCAAGAAACACGTTACCCGGGAGATGAAGCAGTGGGAGTCCAACCAGGCCGCTGAATTGGCCAAGATTCGGGCCGCCCAGCGCCACCTGATTTATAACGTGGTGGCCTACTGTAGCATTTCGGTGATTGAATACTGGCTGGCGGCCATCAGCCGGTCGCAAACCCTGCGTGCCGACGCCTTCAACAACCTGTCGGGGATCATCTCGACGGTGCTCTTGATGATGGGGCTCCACATTGCCCAGGACATCCATGATGATGACATCGCGGGGGTCAAGCTGCCGGGACCCAAGTACCAGCAGCACCTCGGCGGCGACCAGCGGATCCAGTTTGTTCGCTGGCGCTACGAGACCGTCTTTTCACTGGTAACGGCGGTGGTCATGATTGCCATCGCCCTGAGCGTCATCATTAGCGGGATCCGGGCCCTGCTCAATCCGGCCAGTCGGGTGGTTCCCGATCCGGTGGCCCTGATCGGTGCCGGAATCGCCTCGGTGATCATGCTCGTGGTCTGGTACATGAACAGGCAGACCGGTCGCAAGCTGCAAAATGCGGCCCTGCTGGCATCAGCCCAGGACAGCCTCAGTGACGCTTTCACCAGCATTGGCACGATGGTGGCCATCGGCGGGGCCCTGCTCTTTCAGCTTTCCTGGCTCGATGGGGTCACCAGTATCATCGTTGGTTTCTTCATCCTCTATTCCGGACTGAAGATTTTCTTTGAAACCAGCCTGAACCTGGCCGACTACTTTGATCCGGCGGCCGAAAAACAGTACGCCGAAGCAATTGGCAAGGTCAAGCACGTCCGGCGGGTGGTCGAACTCAAGGCCCACTACAACGGGAACGTGGTTTCGCTGGATGCCACCCTGATTGTCAACGGAAAGATGACGGTCCTGGAGAGCTACCAGCTGTCGGAAGAGATTGAACGGATGATGCGCAAGAAGTTCGGCATCATCGACGTTGATATTTCCTTCATGCCGGATCCGCACTCGTTCTCGGATAAGGATGTGAAGGGGCATTTCTAAATTTAGAAGTGGGAAAAAGCTTTAAAGAGCTCCGTATGGCTATCGGCGAGCGGAGGTTGACGCTGCAAGCGTCGGCCTTCGTTCGTGGATAGACACTAGGAGCTCGCTTTTTCCCACGTTATCTTTATTAAGAATAAAAAGCGAGCCAGAAAGAAAAGTTTTCTTCCGGTCTCGTTTCTATTTCCACCATTTTCGCGTAATCATGAAGATCATGGTAATGATCATCAAAATTAGGGTGATGATCAGGGTGATCACCCAGGAATACTGGCCGTTCGCCAGCGGCAGCTTGACGTTTTCACCGTAGAAACCGGAGACGATCGTCGGGATGGAGAGGACGATCGAATAGATGGTCAGGTACTTCATCGTCTGGTTCAGGTCGCTGTCGATCACCTTGCTATAGGCATTGGAGACCCGCTCGGATACGTCGGAGGTCATCTGGGCCATCTCCAGTCCCTGCTGTGCTTCGACAATTACGTCGTCAAGGTCGTTGTTCTGACGGGTCGACATCTGGTCGGCAAACCGGCGCTTGAACTCCTCAAGCAGGGAGACATTGCCCTTCAGCGAGGTCAGAATGTAGACCAGGCCGGTTTCAATTTCCATGAACTCACCAATCGCCTTGCGGCCGGTGCGGCGCTGGATATTGCGCTGAATCTGTTGCCGCTGCTGGTCGACGCGGCGCAGGGGGCCGAAGTAGCTCGTGGAGAGCCGGTAGAGAATCGGGAAGACCAGGTTGAGCTTATCAGTGATCGGTCCGCGACGCTTGAGGATCCGGAGCTGGTTGGCGATCACCCCGTTGACGAAGTTGGTCTTGGCGTTGGTGAAGGTGATGATGTTGTTGGCCGTCAGCATGATGCCGATCGGGGCGGTCTGCGGAGCCGTCACCGCGTGGGTGGGCACGTAGACGTCGAAGATCAGCAGGGTCACGCCGGCATCGGGATCGATTTCGACCCGGGCTTTTTCGTAGGGGTCGATGGCGTAGTCGAGGAGTTCCTTCGTGACCTCGTACTTTTTGATCAGGTCCGCCCGTTCGTGGGGCAGGGGCTCAAAAACACTGATCCACTTACTCCGGTCGTTGATTGCTTCGGCACTTAACATCACTTCATCTCCTCGTTGCTTGCCTTTAGTTACAAATACTATTCAACTCTTTTTGCTCCCAAAAGTAAAGCTGACGGGGATGGCGAAGACAAAATAGTGGCAAATTTCCCGGGAAATAATCTAAAATAAAAAAGTGAGTGGGAAATAACCACTAAAGTGGGACGAGAGGCTACTAGGACGGGAGTCGGCGCTGAAGGCGTCGGCTTTCGGCCGTAGCTAGACACTAGTCCCACGGTTACGACGCGAAGCTAGCCTTTGGTTTTCCACGTTATCTTTCAAAGCTATTTGGAAAGATTAAGAAATTCACGAAAGGGGTGCTGGATGATGTGTACCAGTATTTATCAGGTGACCTTGGACCATACCCACCTGTTGGCCCGGACGATGGACTGGCCGGTCCTGGCGGTTTCGCCCCTATTTATTCCCCGGCACTTTCGCTGGGCGACGGCCTTCGATCACCGGGTCTATGAAAATAAGTATGCCTTGGTCGGTGGCGGCAGTCTGGATGCTCGCCGCGTCGACGTGTCCGACGGGGTCAACGAGTGGGGGCTGATGGCCCAGAAGCTGACCTTTGATAACGGTGCCCACTACCAGGACGAACGCAATAGCACCAAGGTCCAGCTGGCGGCCTACGAGTTTATCTTCTGGGTGCTGGGCAACTTCCGCTCGGTCCAGGACTTAATTGACCACCTGGATGAGGTCGAATTAATGAGTGAGAAAAACAGCGATACCAAGTACGGCAACCCGGAGCTGCACTTTGCCCTGGCCGACCGGACTGGCCGGATCGTGGTGATTGAACCCAGCCAGACGCCGCTGCGGGTGATCGAGAACCCGCTTGGCGTGGTCACCAACAGCCCTGACTTTGATCGCCAGTTAGCCCAGATGGAACGCTACGTGGACTTCACGCCAGCGTTTGCGGCAGGAACGGTCCCACTCAACACACCCCGGGTCACGACGGGGCGTCTTTCTGGCAAGACCAACCCACCCGGCTACTACTCGCCGAGTGCCCGCTTTGTCCGGGCGGCCTACCTGAAAGAACGGGCGGACGTGCCCGCCGACGAGGCCACCGGGTTGATCAGCGAGTGGCACCTGCTGGACAGCGTGACCGTCCCGCAGAACAGCCGCCATCAGCCGACCTATTCCGTTTACCGGGCCGTGACGGTGGCCGAGAGCCGGAGCTACTATTTCCAGTCCTACCACCGTGGCGACATTACCAAGCTTCAGTTGACCGACGACATGCTGAATTGGACCAAGCCCAAGGTCTACCACGTGCCGGACCGGCTGAGCGTCCGGGAGGTGAAGTAG
This sequence comes from Limosilactobacillus sp., assembly GCF_022482365.1. NCBI lineage: Bacteria > Bacillati > Bacillota > Bacilli > Lactobacillales > Lactobacillaceae > Limosilactobacillus > Limosilactobacillus sp. The sequence continues at coordinate 1,225,129 of NZ_JAKVPE010000001.1, read as the reverse complement.
GTGGCAGCAGACATTCGCTGGCAACTAACCGAACGGCTGCGCCCGGAACAGCCGGTCATTTCACTGCGCCAGCTCCTGCACGATCAGTGGCTGCTGCCGGACCGACTAATTCATTTCCTGCGCCGCCGCCAGCACGTCCTGGTCAACGGGCGCTACGAGACGATGAACCGGCCCATTTATCCCGGCGATCAAGTTCAGCTCCTCTTTTGCGGGGATGAATTCCGGACGCCGGGGGCCAACCACTATGTCCCGACCCCGGCCCCGCAGCTGGCGGTTCTCTTTGAAAATCGGGACCTCCTGGTGGTCAACAAGCCGCGGGGGCAGAAGAGCCACCCTAACCAGGCGGGGGAAGAGGGCACGGTGATGAATGACGTTGCCGGCTACCTGCGGGGAACCGGGGACGGCGCCTACATGGTCCACCGGCTCGATCTGGAGACCAGCGGGGCAATGATCGTCGCCAAGAACCCGGTGGTGGTGCCGGTACTCAATCGCCTGATCGCCGCGGGAGAAATCCACCGGGAATACCTGGCGGTGGTCGAAGGGCGGCTCACCGGCCAGGGAAAATGGAACTGGCCGATCGGCCGCAACCCGCGGGACCCCCGTTGGCGCAGCGTCGACGGCCTGCATGCCCAACCGGCGCTGACCTACTATACTAGCCTCGCCGCCGGCCCCGAACGCTCCCTGGTTCGCCTGCGCCTGGCGACGGGGCGGACCCACCAGCTCCGGGTTCACCTGGCGCACAGCGGACACCCGATCGTCGGTGACCCGATCTACAACCCGAATTCACCGGAAAAGATGCTTTTGCACGGTGCCACCCAGCGTTTAGTCGTTCCATTCTCCCTTAAGAAAATCCAAATTACGGCCCCCCTGCCCCCATATTTTGCCCAATATCTGGTAAAATATGGGTTGAATTAGGTAGATAAAAAATAATTTAAAGGGGGACACTAATTGTCACTTTTAGAAAAGTTATATGGACCCTTCTTCGATCCACATAACTGGTCAACTGTCATCACTTCGGGCCAGGACTGGCTAATCATCTTTTCCCTGGTGATGATCGAATGTTTGCTGTCAGTCGACAATGCCGTCGTGCTGGCGGCCCAAACGCGGGTGCTGCCAACGCTCAAGGAACAAGAGGAATCCCTGTTCTACGGGATCTGGGGCTCCTACCTGTTCCGTTTCCTGATCATTGGGGTCGGGACCTACTTGATCAACTTTTGGGAGATCAAGGTGATTGGCGCCGCCTACCTTATCTATCTGGTATACCGCTTTTTCAAAAATAAATATTTCGGGCACAAACGGGTTCGTCAGGTCCGCAGCACGGCCGCCCACCTGACCGGGCGCAAGCGTTTCTGGTCGGTGGTGGCCCAGATTGAGTTCATGGACATCATCTTCTCCGTCGACTCGGTTCTGGCCTCGCTGGCAATCTCGTCCAATCCGGTCATCGTCCTGATCGGTGGGATGATCGGGATCGCTTGCATGCGGGGCGTGGCCGAGATTATCATGCGCTTGATGCGGAAGATTCCGGAACTGGAGCCGATGGCCTACTGCCTGATCGCCATCATTGCCGTCAAGCTTTTCTTGACGATTCCGGCAATTGACATCGAGATTCCGTCCAGCATCTTTGGGATCTTCATGCTGATAGTCTTCGCGCTGACGATTGTGATCTACTTTGTGCGCCGCTCGAATAATAAAAAGAAGGAATAAACAAATGGCAATTGAAGCAACCGCAGAAAACTTCGCCGAACTGACGGCGGGGCCACTGACGGTCGTCGACTTCTGGGCACCCTGGTGTGGGCCCTGCAAGATGATGAACCCGATCATGGACCGGCTCGAAGCTCAGTACCAAGGAAAGATCAAGTTTGTGAAAATGAATGTTGACGGCAACCAGGAAATTGCCCAGCGCTACAAGGTGATGAGCATTCCGAGCTTAGTCCTGTTCCGCGATGGGCAGGCTAAGGAAAAGGTCACCGGGGTCTACCCGGAGGCCAAATTAGCCCACTATTTTGACCGCAAACTGACCGAAAATGAATAAAAAATCGAAGCTGATGGCCAAATATTAATTTGGCCATCAGCTTTTTTATATCGAACATAATATTAAGTTTGTTATAAGAAGAGACAAAAAGACACATTTGACGTCCCACGTTTAATAAATAAAGGGTACAATGTAATTGTAGTTGTAACCGCTTTCACAAGCTATCCAGAGGAGGTAGTATTATGGGAAATCGCGATGTTGCTAATGTATTATGGTTCGATGAGCTCCACCGAGAGGACGTTAACCTGGTCGGTGGGAAGTCTTCCTCACTGGGGGAGATGACCTCGTCGATGAACGTGCCTGTCCCGTACGGCTTTGCTACTACGGCCCACGCTTACCGTTATTTTATGGAAAAGACCGGCCTAAATGACCAGGTCAACGCCCTGCTGGACCAGATCAAGGACTACGAAAATGCCGACGAGCTTCACGACGCCTGCACCAAGATCCGTGACCTGATTACCGGGGCCAAGATGCCGGATGACTTAGCTGCTGACATCAAGCAGGCCTACGCCGACCTGGCCAAGCGGATGAATCAGGAGGATCCGTTCGTTGCTATTCGGTCGTCTGCCACGGCCGAGGACCTGCCAAATGCTTCCTTTGCGGGTCAACAGGAATCCTACCTGAACATCCACGGGGCTGACGACGTGGTTAACCGTGTTCAGCAGTGCTACGCCTCACTCTTCACGGATCGGGCAACTTACTACCGGCACAAGCAGAACTTCCCATACGAAAAGGTTGCCCTGTCGGCCGCGGTTCAGATGATGGTCTTCTCTAAGGCCTCGGGGATCATGTTCTCCGTCGACGTTACCAACGGGGATGACACCAAGATCGTGATCGATACCATCTACGGTCTCGGTGAATACATCGTCTTAGGGAAGGTGACGCCGGATCACTTCGTTGTCGACAAGAAGTCGATGAAGATCGTGGAAAAGAACATCACCACCAAGCCGGTCGAGCTGGTTCGGCTGCCTGAGGGTGGTACCAAGGAAGAACCGGTTCCTGCCGAATTGGCAGACAAGCCGGTTCTGACCGATGACCAGGTTCTGGAGCTGGCGGGCTACGTCAAGCAGATAGAACAGCACTATGGCTGCTACATGGACATGGAATTTGCCCTTGACGCCAACACCAACAAGCTCTGGTTAGTTCAAGCTCGTCCAGAGACGGTTTGGTCACAGCGGAACAAGAATAAGAAGTCGGAAGAATCAGCAGGAGATGATAACGTGGTTGCCGAAAGTGATGCCGAGGTTGCAGTTCGTGGTTTGCCAGCTAGCCCAGGCGTGGCCAGCGGTGTCGTTCACGTCATCGACAGCCCAAAGGACATCGATGAATTCAAGGACGGCGAAGTGCTGGTTACCCTGATGACTTCACCTGACTGGGTTCCAGCAATGAAGAAGGCTGCCGGGATCATCACCAACAACGGTGGGATGACCTGTCACGCCGCCATCGTTTCCCGGGAAATGGAGATCCCATGTATCGTCGGGACCAAGAGTCGGGGCAAGGCCGCAACCGACGTCTTCAAGACCGGGGACGTTGTTACGGTTGACGCCAAGAACGGGGTTGTCTACAAGGGCAAGGTTGAATCCCTGCTCAAGAAGCCAACGACGACCCAGGCCGCTGCCGGTGGCCAAGTCGTTGCTGCCGAGACCTTCCCACCAACCGCTACCCGGGTTATGATGAACCTTGGGGACCCAGAGCTGGCCGAGAAGTACTCAACCCTGCCAGCCGACGGGATTGGCCTGATGCGGGAAGAATTCCTCTGGACCACCTACATTCACGAACACCCGCTTTACCTGATTGACCAGGGACACCCGGAGAAGGTTGTCGACATGCTGGCCGACGGGGTAAGCAAGGTTGCCCGGGCCATGGCACCACGGCCGGTTGTCCTGCGGCTGTCCGACTTCAAGTCCAGTGAATACCGGAAGCTCAAGGGTGGCGAGAAGTACGAGCCACACGAACCAGCCGACCTGCTGGGCTGGCGGGGTGCCTCCCGTTACTACGACCCAAAGTACGTGGAAGCCTTCAAGCTGGAACTGGCTGCCGTTAAGAAGGTTCGTGAAGAGTTCGGCCTGAAGAACTTGAACGTCATGATCCCATTCGTCCGGACCGTTGACGAAGCTCGGAAGGTCACGGCAATTATGCACGACCAGGGATTAGTTCGGGGCGCCGACTTCAAGGTTTACATGATGGCCGAAATCCCGTCCAACATTATCCTGGCTGACCAGTTCAACCAGTTCGTTGATGGCTACTCCATCGGTTCCAACGACCTGACGATGCTTCTGTTGGGTTGTGACCGGAACAACGACACGGTTTCCAGCCTGTTCGATGAGCGGAACCTGGCCGTTAAGCGGGCTATCCGGCACCTGATCAAGGCCGCTCACAAGGACGGTCGGACTGTTTCCATCTGTGGGCAGGCACCGTCCGAGTATCCAGAATTCACGAACTTCCTGATTCAAAGTGGGATCGACTACGTTTCTGTCAACCCTGACATGGTCAAGGCCACGAAGCGCAACGTCGCTCACTTCGAACAGCGGATCCTGCTCGACAAGGCCACGGGTCGTGGAATTCAGGACCCAACCGACTACGAATGGTAATAAGATAGTACTTTGTCAATTTCCTTGATTTTGATTACAAAGCCCCGGACCATCTGGAAATGGCCCGGGGCTTTTTATGATGCTTAAGAATGTCCTATTTTGCCTGGCCCGTGGCCACCAGGTAGTGGCGAACGTTGCGCAGGCATTTGTTGAATTCCACCCAGTCGTTAAAGCTCAGGTCAAGGTTTTGTACCTGGTAGCGATCGGGCGGGGTTACCACGGCGATCACTTGGCCCTGGCGCAAAAGCTGCAAGCGGCCGTCAGTGGCCTGCAGCTCGTAATGCCGGCCGTGCAGCCAGTTGAGCAATTCTTGGTAGGTATTTGGTTCCATATTCTTCACCTCTGATTACTATCATAACGGGCCTAAGCAGAGCGCGCAATTTAACGTGGCCGGCCAATCCCCCTATAATGGAGGTGAAGAATGAATGAAAGGGGCGCTGATAAATGACGGACAAGGATTTGTTGAAGGTAATGAAGGAAGAGCGGGTTGAGGTTGAACCGGCGACGAGCGGTGAGACCACCTATCGGTTTGCGATCAACCACCAGCCGTTTGGTCACCTCGATCGGTATGACAACCTGTATTTGGATGACTATGACGAAGAGATTTCGCGGCCGCTGAGCATGGGCAAGCAGTGGATCAGCCACTGGGTTGCCTGGGCTGCTCGTGGGTTTCGGATGAACCTGCGGCGCCTCGGAAAATGGCAAGCGGAATAAAGTTTGACTGTGAAAAAAGCTTTATAAAGATAAAATAAAAATCGGAAGGGTAGCAGAAATGCTGGCTCTTCCGATTTTATTAATCTTCAAAATACTGATACAGCTTGTCCACGGTCAGTTGTTCCTTTTCCGGACCGCTGAAGTCGGCCTTGATCTGACCGTCCTTTAGCACGATCAGCCGGTTGCCGTAGGTCAGAGCATCCTCCAGGTGGTGGGTGATCATCAGGGCCGTCAGGTGGTCGTGGGTGATCCGCTCGTTCGTAGCGTGGAGAAGGTTCAAACTGGTGTGAGGGTCCAGGGCGGCGGTGTGTTCGTCCAGTAGCAGGATATCCGGCCGCTTGAGGGTGGCCATCAAGAAGCTCAGGGCCTGACGCTGACCACCGGAGAGGGCCCCGGTCGCCGTGGTCATCCGGTCTTCCAGGCCGTTATTCATCGTGGCGGCCAGCTTGGTGAAGCGGGCCATGTTCTGCTTGAGCTTTCGTGGAATCAGGTGGCGCCGCTCGCCCCGCTTGGTGGCCAGCAGCATGTTTTCGGCGACCGTCATCCGCGGTGCCGTCCCCAGTTTAGGATCCTGGAAGACCCGCGAGAGGAAGGCGGTCCGGTCCTCCTCGCTGGAAGAGGTGATGTCCTTGCCGTTGTGCAGGATCTGGCCGTTGTCGGCGCGCAGGTTGCCACCGATGACGTTGAAGAGGGTGGATTTCCCGGCCCCGTTCGTCCCGACGATGGTGATGAAGTCGCCGTCGTTGATCTCCAGGTTGATTCCCTTCAAAATCATCGTCTCGTTGGAAGTGCCCTTGTTAACGACGGTCTGAACGTTTTTTAACTCTAAAATTGGCTTACTCATGTGGCTGAACCCCCCTGAGAATTGGCTTCTTAATGTTGAGGTGCTGTTCGAATTGCGGAATCATCATGCTGATGGCGAGGACGATCGACGAAATGAGGTTGAGGTCGTTGGCGGAAAAACCAAGCTGCAGAACCGCCAGCAGGATCAGCCGGTAGATGATACTACCCAGGGTGACCGCAACCAGCCGTTGGTTGAGAGTCAGTTCACCGAAGGCCACCTCACCGATGATGATTGAGGCCAGGGCAATAACGATGGTCCCAATCCCCATGTTGACGTCGGCGTACCCGTTGTTCTGGGCGATCAGGGCGCCACAGAGGCCGACCATCCCGTTGGAAACCATCAGACCGACGATCACCATCTTGTCGGTGTGGATCCCGAATGCCTTGGCCATCGTCGGGTTGTCCCCGGTGGCGATGAAGGCCTGGCCGTAGTCGGTTGCGAGGAAGGCAACCATCAGGATGGTGACGATGGCGATCACGATCAATCCCAGCGTGACGCTATCGAAGTACTGGGGCAAGTTCGTGAGGGCCCCGTTGAACAGGGTCGGCTTGCCCAGCAGCGAGATGTTGGACTTGCCCATGATTCGCAGATTGACCGAGTAGATGGCGGTCATTGTCAGGATCCCGGCGAGCAGGCTGGGGATCTTGCCCTTGGTATAGAGCAGGCCGGTGATCAGGCCGGCGATCATCCCGGTCCCGACCGCTAGCAGGGTGGCCAGAAGCGGGCTGACCCCGTGGGTGATGGCGGTAACCGCGGTGGCCGCGCCCAGCGGGAAGGTCCCTTCAACGGTCATGTCGCAGAAGTCGAGGATTCTAAAGGTTAGGTAGAGGCCGAGCCCGAGGAGTGCCCAGAGCAGCCCTTGCCCGATTGAGGAAACGATAAGATTCATTTGTAGATCACTCCTTCTTGCTGTGCTTCTTTTTGGAAATGCTTTGGAACGGTCAGGCCGAGCTTGCGAGCTTGCTTGAGGTTCAGGACCGGTTCACCGTGGCGAACGTACTGGATCGGTGTTTCTGCCGGCTTCTTGCCCTTGAGAACTTTGACGGTCATCTTGGCGCCCCGGACACCGAGGTCGTACTGGTTAACGCTGTAGGTTGCAACCCCGCCCTGCTTGACCATGGTTCCGGCAGCCGGGAAGACCGGCTTCTTCGCCGCGTTGGCGTTCTTGACCAGGGTCTGCATGGCCCCGGCGATGGTGTTGTCGGTCGGGACGATCACGGCGTCGACCTGGCTGAGCATCTGCTCGGAAACCTGGTTGAGGTCGTTGCTGTTGGCGATTGAGTAGGCCTTCAGCGTGATTCCTTGCTTCTTACATTCACGGACGATCTGGTGGTAGCCGGCGACGGCTGAGGAATCGCTAGAGGTGTAGATGACCCCGAGCGTCTTCATGTTTGGCATGAATTCCTTGATCAGGTTAATCTGCTCCTTGATTGGGGCCTGATCGGAGACCCCGGTGATGTTGCCGCCGGGATGCTTGTTGTCCTTAACCAAGCCGGCACCCTTTGGATCAGTGACCGCACCGAGGATAATTGGCGTCTTGGTGGTAGAGTTGGCAACCGCCTGGGCCGCCGGGGTGGTGATGCTGTAGATGACGGTACAGTTGTCGTTGACCAGCTTGGAGGCCATCGTCTTCAGGTTGCTCTGGTCCCCGTTGGCGTTTTGGTACTCGATCTTGATGTTCTTGTCGTTGTGGTAGCCTTCCTTGGCCAACTCATCGACAAAGCCCTTGTAGATCTGGTCGAGGGCCGGGTGGTGCATCAGGGTCAGGACCCCGATCTTAGGCGTTTGCTGCTTGACCAAACCACCGTTTTCCTTGAAGAAGGCGAAGCCCAGGAAAACAAGAATAATTGCAATGAGGCTATACATGCGCTTCATGTGATGATTCACACCTTTCTAAAATAAAAAGCGAGCGTCCGCATGCAGGACCCTCGCTGGTTAAGCAAATTAAAAAGCCCGCATGTGGATCCATGCGGACTGAATGAAATAACAATCTCAGCCGGCACAGATGCAATCTGTTGTCAGGTTGCATCGATACCGAAACAACCCGTCTACCGGCTTTGCCAACGAATATTCACGTTGTGAGATTGAAACTTCTTCATTGTTGCTTGCTCCTTGGTTATTAATTGCTCTTAGTATACCCAAGGTCTGGCAAGCTGTCAATTCTTTTCATTAGAAAAATTTAATCTTTACTGGTTCATGCTGATGTAGTAGTTCGGCCGGTAGTATTGAATATTACCTTCCTGAACGGTTTGACCAGGGGTTGGGGCCTGGATGTAATTTCCGTTCCCCTCCGCAATGGCGACGTGGTACGGTGCGCTTTCGGTCCCCCAGAAGTAGAGGTCACCGCTCTGGGCGTTTTCTACGTCGTACTTGTGCTGACCAAGGGTGGCCTGTTGGTAGGTAGTCCGGTAGTTGGACCCCAGGTTGTAGGAGTATTGAACCAAGCCGGAGCAGTCGAAGCCGCTCGGCGTGTTCCCACCCCAAACGTACGGAACCCCAATCATCGACTTGGCGGTTGCTACGGCACTTGAGGTCGTGGTGCTGGTACTGCTTTGCGAAGCAGTGCTAGTGGTTTGCGCCGTGCTTGAACTAGAATAGCTCTGGCTACTGGTCTGTGGTGTGTAGGCCGCGGCGGTCCGAGCTTGGGCGCTGCCGTAGCTGATGGTGTAGTTGCTCATCGCCTGGTAAGCGGCGGCAGAATTAGCGGCGTAGGTCGTTGGGGTGCCGCTGGCTGGGGTGTAATTGTTGGTCGTCGTTGCGGAACCCGCTTGGCTCTGGGCGTTAGCGCTGGTCAGGGCCGTACTATCTGCCGTCGAACTCTGACTAGTGGTCAGACTGCTTTGGCTAGCGGCGCTGGTGGCAAGAACCGCCGTCGTTGAGCTGCTCGAGGCGGCCGTACTGGTGCTCAGCGGGTTGACGATGCTTGCGACTGCCGCGCTGGTCGTGTCGGCCTGGCTGGTGGCGCTCGTTGCGGAGTCAGGAATGATCAGCGTTTGCCCAACTTGCAGGACGTCTGGATTCGCCAGCTGGTTGCGTTGGACGATCGCGTTGACCGTGGTCTTGTATTCCTGGGCGTAGTTCCAAACGGTGTCACCCGCTTTGACCTGCACCTGGGTGTCGGCGTTGGCCGTGGTTGCGACGGCCAGGGCACTCGCTGCCCCCAATGCGGCCATCAGTGTCTTGGAAACAATTTTCTTCTTAATGATAAGAATCACTCCATCTGTTAATTTTTGCTTAAGACTACGCTTTTTACCTTAAACGGACGATATGAAGAAAATGTGAAGGCTTTCCAAAAGAAAAATGACAAATAATGTTAGCTGATTGTAATAAAGGCAAGCAATTGCTGGAGCAGCGCGGATTGTGATACCATGGAAAACAATCATATTGATGCATAATGGGGTGAAAATAAATGGCAGTGTTAGATGTTGAAGGCCTGACGATGTCCTATGCCGACAAGAAATTGTACGAGGACGCCAGCTTTCAATTGGAAAAACACGAACACATGGGGATCGTCGGCCAAAACGGGGCCGGCAAGAGTACGCTGATTAAGATCCTGATCGGCAAGGTCCTGCCCGTCGATGGCAGCGTGAAGTGGCAGAAGGGGGTCAAGATCGGCTACCTCGACCAGTACGTGGACATTCCCCAGGGGATGACTTTGATTGAGTTTTTACACACCGCCTTTGCGGACCTGTACAAGCTCAACGACCAGATGAACGCCTACTACACGGAATACGCGACGAAGATGGATGATGAGCTGCTGACCAAGGCCGGCCGGATTCAGGAAAAACTGGATGCCAATAACTTTTACGATATTGAGACCCAGGTCGAACGGGTCATGAACGGGCTCGGGCTGACCGACATCGGCAAGGATCACGTCGTCTCGGAGATGAGTGGCGGTCAACGCTCGAAGATCATCTTGGCCAAGATGCTGCTGGAGAACCCGGACGTGATCCTGCTGGACGAACCGACCAACTACCTGGATACGGCCCACATCGAATGGCTGATCGACTACCTCAACGATTTCGACGGGGCGGCGATGATCATTTCCCACGACTACGACTTCCTCGAAAAGGTCACCAACACGATCTGTGACGTCTCCTTTGGCAAGATTACCAAGTACCGGGGCAGCTTCCAGCAGGCAATGCGTCAAAAGGAGGAACGCAAGGAATTCCAGGAGCGCGAATACGAGAAGCAGCAGGTCGTGATCGAAAAGGCCGAGCGATTCATCCGCAAGAACAAGGCCGGATCCAAGTCGACGATGGCCAAGTCCCGGGAGAAGATGCTGGCCCGGATGAAGCGGATCGATCCGCCGGAGGACAACCTCAAGGCCACCTTCCACTTCCCATACGAAAACACCGGCTCGGCCAACGCACTGCGGGTCGAAAAGCTGTCGGTGGGTTACGGCCGGCCGCTGCTGGCGCCGGTGACCTTCTCGATGACGATGGGGGAGAAGCTGCTCTTCACCGGTTTCAATGGGGTCGGTAAGTCGACTTTGATCAAGTCGATCCTGAAAAAAATTCCGGCGCTGGGCGGGACAGCAACCTTCTCCCCGTCGGCCAAGATCAATTACTTTGACCAGGATCTGGTCTGGGACGATCCGTCACTGACGCCGTTGCAGACGATCCAAAATCTTTTTCCAACCATGCAGCCGCGGACCATTCGGACCAAGCTGGCCCGGGCGGGAATCAATGCCGCCAACACCCAAAAGCCGCTTCAGCTCCTGTCCGGGGGTGAACAGACCAAGGTCAAGCTGGCTATCCTGGAGCTGACGCCGTGCAACTTCCTGATCATGGACGAACCGACCAACCACCTGGACGACGAGACCAAGGAGGGGCTAAAGACCGCCCTGCAAGAGTTTCCAGGCAACCTGCTCCTGGTCAGCCACGAGGAAAGCTTCTACACCGGGTGGCTTGATAAGATTCTCAACGTCGAAAAACTCAGCCTGAAATAAGGGAGGAAAACATGCCCTACAGCCTATCCGAGATCATCGTTCTCTTCTTTACCTACGCCGTCATCGGCTGGGTGTGGGAGACAATCTACTGTTCCATCAAAGACCACCACTTTGCCTACCGGGGCTTTCTTTTCGGCCCCTACTGTCCGGTCTACGGTTTTGCGGTGACCACGATTTTGATCACGACATTTCGCGTCTCCGACAACCTGATCCTGCTCTTTTTGGTGGGCTTTGTCGTCGCCAGCATTTTTGAGTACGTCGCCAGCCTCTTCTTGGAAAAGGTCTTTCACATGAAGCTCTGGGACTACTCGCACCTCTGGGGCAACCTCCAGGGGCGGGTGGCACCACAGATTTCCCTCTTCTGGGCAATCGGCGTGGTAGTGCTGGTCCGCTTCATCCAGCCCGCCGTCCAGCGGGTGATCAACTGGGAGGAGGCCCACACCCACGGGATGCTGGCCCTCATGGTGGTGCTCGTGATGGGCACCGACACGGTCCTGACAATCATCAGCGTGCAGCACTTCCACACCACGACCAAGATGTGGAACGAACGGGCCGAGGCCTACCGCGAACGCCTGCGCAAACGGCTGGAATCCGCCCTGCCGGAAGAAAAACCCGCACTGGCCAAGCAGCTGGACAACTGGCGTGCGGAGATGCTGGACCGGCGTGCCGAAATGGATTTGCGCCTATTAAACTGGAACGAACGGCGCCTGGTCAAGAGCTTCCCACGGTTGAAGGTCTTGGATGCCAAGCGGTTTAACGAAATGAAACAAGATTTGCTGAAGCACAGCAAGTAAATAAAAGCGAAGATTTCCTGAAGATTGAGCGAAACCTTCGCTTTTTTATTTGGCCACCCCCTATAATGGTGGACAACAACCAAGATGAGGGGGAAGTGAGAACATGAAGAAAAAATGGCAGATCATTATCGGGAGCCTGCTCGTCGTGGTGCTGATCGCGGCGGCGGTCTTCGGCATCGTCTCGTTGCAGCACAAGACAACTAAACCCCAACGGCAGACCCACCCCAAGGACATCACGGTCAGCAAGTTCATCAAGCAGATTGCCCCGGCGGCCCAGCGGGAACAAAAGAAGTACCACATCCCGGCCAGCATCACGATTGCCCAGGCCGGCATCGAATCCAACTGGGGCCGCAGCAAGCTCGCCTACAAATACAACAATCTCTTTGGCATCAAGGCCAACAGCAAGCACAACCGGGTGCGGATGTACACGACCGAAAACATCAACGGTAAGAACAAGCAGGTCAAGCAGTACTTCCAGGTTTACAACAGCTGGGCGGCCTCGATTAAGGCCCACACCCTGCTGATCGTCAACGGAACGGCGGACAACCACAAGCGTTTCCGCAGCGTGCAGAAGGCGAAAAACTACCGTGAGGCAGCTTACGCGTTGCAGAAGAACGGCTACGCGACCGATCCGGACTACGCCAGCAAGCTGATTTACGCGATTCAGAAGTTTAATTTGGATAAATATGACTGAAAGTGAGTGGGAAACAACCATCTGAGTGGGGCGTATGGCTAACCTAGGACGGGAGTCGGCGCTGAAGGCGTCGGCTTTCGTCCGTAGTTAGACACTAGCCCCACGGTTGTTTTCCACGTTATCTAAATTAATCAAAAACGGGACCGCCTCGGTTGAGACGATCCCGTTTTTTAATGGCTGAAAAATTTAATTGTTAGTTGAGCTCCGTCTTGGTGGAAACGGCACCGGCTGGCTTGAACCAATGGTAGAGCAGGCCGACCGCCAGACCAACAAGGGCCGGTACCAGCCAGGACAAGCCCATGCTGGCCAGCGGCAGGTGGCTCCGCCAAGCGGCCACCATCAGGCCGAAGTGGCTTTGGCTGACGACGGCGGGGAAGGCAACCACCATGTCGCCCAGGGCCGGCACAACGGTGAAGAGGACGACGAAGAAGTAGACGGCCCCGTCACGCCGGAAGAGCGGTGAGGTGACGGACAAGAGGATCAGGACCATTGCCAGTGGGTAGAGGAACATCAGCATTGGCGTGTACCAGGAGATGATCGTGTCGAGCCCGAAGTTGGCGGTCAAGAACGAGGCCAGGCAGGAGAGGGCCAGCCAGGTGTGGTAGGAAACCTTCGGGAAGTGCTTGTGGAAGTCCTGGGCAAAGGCAGCGACCAGACCAACGGCGGTCGTCAGGCAGGTGACGGTGAGCAGGAAGGCGAGGACGATCTGACCAAAGGCCCCAGCATAGGCGTTAACCAGCTGGTTGAAGGCCACCCCACCGTCAGCGGAAACCTTGAAGCGCCCGAGTGACATGGCACCGAGGACGATCAGCAGCAGGTAGATAACGGCAATGGCGGAAACGGCTAGGACACCGGACTTAGCAACGACCTTGGAAACATCACTCGCCCGGCGCTGCCCCATGGAGCGGACGGCCGTGACGACGGTGACCCCAAAGGCCAGGCCGGCCAGGGCGTCCATCGTGTTGTAGCCTTCCAAAAAACCGTTGGACAGGGCGCTGTGAGTGTAGGCGCTGGTAACGGGCGCGGTAGCCGGATTACCCAGCGGGTTGGCAAATGCAACGACAAAGACCAGGAACAAGAGCGCCAGGAAGACGGGGTTCAAGACCTTGCCGACGTTGGCCAGAATGCTGTTTTCACGGTAGGAAAAGGCGAAGGCCGCCAGGAAAAAGAGGGTCGAGAAGACGAAGAGGGCGACGGATTCGTACCGCTTAGGCAGAAACGGTGCCACCCCGACCGTAAAGGAGACGGTCGCGGTCCGCGGCGTCCCGAAGAGGGGACCGATGGTGGCGTGGATCAGGACCATGAAGACCAGGGCAAAGGCGGCGCCAAGCGGTCGACCAATGTCGTAGACCCCCTCGGCCCGGGTGACGGCCACGGCGAGGACCGACAGCAGCGGCAGCAGCACCCCGGTCAGCAGGAAGCCGACCGCCGCGGTGCCCCAGTGTGCCCCGGCGAGCTGGCCCAGGTGCAGGGGGAAAATCAGGTTTCCGGCACCGAAGAACAGGCCAAATAGCAGCGAGGCGACGACCAGATATTGTTTCCACGTTAATTTACGTGATGTGAGATCTTGCATAAAAATACTCCTCCTCAGGATAAAATTAAAAATAATTGCGCCGATCCCAACAAAAAAGTCCCTTAACCAAAATCAATTGGTTAAGGGACGCTTGAGCGTGGTACCACCCTATCTTCGTCTCGTCATGATGGACAAGACCTTCACGTACGGCCCGCAGGCGATACGCTGGCACGGTAATGGGTGCTCCCACCTGAACTTACTGAACTTAAGCCCCGGACTCGAAAGTGATTTTCAATTGGTCGAACTCACTGTCCCCTCACACCAAACGGGACTCGCTGTCGTGGTCGATTCAACCTACTCTTCTTTCTCATTGCGATCGAATAATTAAATTGTTGATTCATATTCTAAGCTCTTTTTAATAAAAGTCAAGGAATATCTTAATTTTATTTAAGCTAATCAATCTTTTCACTGGAAACCGCGTATGCCGGGTCACCGTTCAAAGCCCGGCCGACCGCCCGTTCGACCGCCGTGTTGGAGGTCACGTTGGCAATTGCCAGCGGCTTCTCGTAGCGCTTGGCGTGGTGGTTGGCCAGCTGGCTGATCCGGTGGTGGATGGCGTCGATGCAGACAATTACGAAGTCGGCGTCACGGATCTCCCGCTTGAGCTTGCTGGAGGAGACGTTCTCTTCCGCCGAGGCGTCGAGGCCGTGGAAGACCCCGTGGTGCTTGGCGATCACCGGCTTGAGCCCCTGGACCTTGTCACGAACGCCGGTAATGACCAGAACGGTCCGCTGCTTGAGGTCGTAGTCGAGCTTCTTTTCGTAGTCGTGCCGGGTGTTGGTGACCTTCTTGACTTGCTTCGGCTTGGCCGGCTGCTTGGTGGTGTCGTAGTCCTGTTTCTCGTGGATCCAGCGAATGCTGCCCTCACTGGCGTCCTTGAGCCCGTTGCCGCGGTCGTAGTAGGCAAAGTCAATTACCATCCCCGGCTTCAGGTCGCGGCCCGGGTACTTGAACGGGTCGATCACGACGGTGTTGGCCGGTGCCTGGTCGAGGAGCGAATCGCCCTTCATCGTGCTAGCGATTTGGAGAACGTCGGATCCGGGAACGCTCTTCAATTCGGCGTACTCAATCACGCTGATCTTGGTTGGCTCGTAGTCGTCGATCCGGTCGCTGGTGACCCGGCGAATTGCCGGCAAGCCGCGGACCTGCTGCTGGGTGTCCAGCTCAACCACGTCACCGTCCTCAACTGGGAAGTGGAGGTGGTGCAGGATGGCCTCAGAATAGTAGCGGTGGTTGATCTCGGCCCCACTGAGCTTCCGGTGGACCAGGTACAGGTTGTCGGCGGCCAACCGTTCCTCCTGGCTGATTTCCTTGGGTGCCGCGGGTTCGACCGGGGTTGGTCGGCTGACCACGGTATTCTGGGCCGGCCGGTTGGCTGCCGGCTTGGCCGCACTGCTGGATGGCCCGGTCAGAAGGGAGCGCAGGGTGTGCCGGGCCGCTGGGGACATTGGCTGCTCGTGCCGGGTGTGGGTCTGGTAGTGGTGCCGCTTGACCGGGGCGCTGTCCTTAGCGGGAGTTCCGTCGTCATAGTGGTTGAGAATATTGATGATCGTGGTGAGGCTGCGCAAGGTCTGCTGGAGGCTGCGCGGATCGTCACCGGTATTTTGAAGCAAGTCGATCAAATCTTGCCGGTAATCATAGATTTGCATAATGTTCGTTCCTTTCCTAAATGTCACTACTTCCATGATAACAACAACCCGGGTCGCTGTCAGTTGGAAAGGTCACCGATTGGGGAGAAAAATCTAGTATAATGGTCGGTAGTAACGATTAATCAAGACGAGGCGAGTACAAGATGGCAAAACGAACGATTAAACTATTTTCCCACAATGACCTGGACGGCTTCGGGGCCCCGCTACTCCTAAAGGCGGTCCAGCCGACGATGTTTGACGACACCGACTTTGACATGACCAACTGCGGGGCCGGTCGGATTGACGATGAATTTGCCCGCTGGATGCGCACGCCCGAGGCCAGCCGCTTCACCGACGTCTACATCATGGACATGACTCCGGACAGCGACTACACCTTCCAGCAGCTCAACGACAATTTTGCCAATCACTGGCTGGTGTTTGACCACCACGAGAGCGAGGAGGCCCAGCGGAACAAGTACGCGGCCAACAGCATCACCCCGGCCAACCCGGACGTCAACCCGAGCGCGGCTAGCCTGGTTTGGGACTGGCTGCAGACCCAGCCGCACTTTACCGACCTGAGCGAGCAGCGGCGCCAGGACCTGGCCTACCTGGTCGAGTTGATCCGGGCCTACGATACCTGGGACTGGCAAAACGATCCCGACATGGCCGAAACGGAGCGCCGGGCGGCCGATGACCTCGACCAGCTCTTCTGGTTCTACCCGCTCCAGGACTCGGCCTCCTTCGTTGAGGGCGTGCTGGCGGCCGGTTGGGAGCAGTACCGGCAGGACAATCAGCTGCTGATCCACACCCTCAACGAGCGGCGGGCCAAGTATCTCAAGAGCCACCTCAAGGACATGCTCAAGACGAAGATCGCCGGGCACCAGTTCGGGGTGGTCTATGCCGACGACTACAAGTCCGAGATCGCCCACGAATTGCTGGAACAAAACCCGGACGTCGACGCTGCGCTGGTGGTCAGCCCGGTCAGCGTTTCCCTGCGCAGCAACGGCAAGCTGGACGTGGCCAAGTTTGCCGAGCAGTACTTCAACGGCGGCGGCCATGCCGATGCGGCGGGCGGCCGGCTGACAGTTAATCCGGTCAAGGTCGGCGAGCAGGCCGTGATCGATGACCTCACCCAGACGGTGAAGAATCGCCAGGAGGAGGACCATCAGGAAGAGAGCACCCTGGCGGACAACCTCGATCCGGAAGTGGCAGCCAAGATGGCGGCGCTGTTTGGGAAGAGCAAGTAGCCAATCAAAAAAACGTCTCGCTGGCAACTCGAGCTTGCTTGCGAGGCGTTTTTCAGTTCACTAAATTTTCAACAGGTCGGCCGGTTCGTGCAGCAGGAAGTCGGCCCCCATGATGGAAGCCGGGTTGGCCGAGCCATAGAGGGCCGCGGCGGACTTGACCCCGGCTGCCTTAGCGGCCTTGAGGTCATTGATCGTGTCGCCCACGTAAACGGTCTGCGCCGGGTCGGTGATCCCCATTTTCTCCATCGCCGCCAGGATCGGGTCCGGGTCGGGCTTGTGCTTGACCGTGTCCTTCTCGGTGATTGCCACGTCGAAGAGCTGGGCAAAGGGGAATTCCTGCCGGAAGTGCTCGTACTCGTCCTGGACCTTGGAGGTGGCCACGGCCAGGTTGCGTCCGGCAGCGTTGAGCCCCTGCAGTGCCGCGGGGATGCCGTCAAGCACCGTCACCCGGTCCTCACGCTGGTAGGAGAGCTGAAACCATTCCTTAACCATCGGGGCGACGTCCTCTTTCTTGACCCCGTAGATCCGCAGGGCGTCGGCGCCGGTGATGCCGAAGAGCTTGCGCATGACCGCCTGTTCGTCTTCAGGGGCAACCGGGTAGCCGTGTTCGCGCAGCAGCTTGATCATCGGTGGCATGTACATGTCGAAGGTGTCGATCAGGGTGCCGTCGATGTCGAAAATAAAGTTTTCCATCTGTTCTGTCATGGTAATCGGATCCTTTCATCCAACTTATAAGGACCATTGTAACAAAGAAGCGTGTGAGTGGGAAACAACCATCTGAGTGGGGCGTATGGCTAACCTAGGGCGGGAGTCGGCGCTGAAGGCGTCGGCTTTCGTCCGTAGTTAGACACTAGCCCCACGGTTGTTTTCCACGTTATCTTTCTAATATTCAAAAAAGAAAATGATGCCGAGAGAAAACTTGTTTTCTCTCGGCATCACGCTTTTTCTGTTAATTTTTAACAACGGCCATCCGCTGACGGCGGTTGTGGATTCCCTTATCAAACTCCGTGCAGAGCATGATCAGCGCGGAAATACCGATGACCGCCAGCCATTCCAGCGGGCTGATCGCTGTCACATGGAAGGCCTCCTGCATGAACGGCAGGTAGGTCAGGGCCAGCTGGAAGAAGATCATTAATGCGATCACGCCCCAGGCCTTCGTGCTGATCGTCTTCAGCTGACCGAGCCCCGGTTGGTCGGTCCGGATGCTGAAGAAGTAGAAGACCTTGGAGACGACGATCGTGTTGATCATCATTGTCGTGGCGTTGAGCGGGCTGGCACCGGCACCCACGAACCAGTGGTAGCCGGCGAGCGAGAAGACGGCAATCAGTGCCGAAACATAGCCCATCTGCACCAGGTCGTGGCGGTCCATCAGGCGCTGGTTGACGGGGCGCGGTGCCCGCTCCATGATCCCGTCCGCCGCCCGTTCGAAGACGAAGGCGAACTGGATGGTGATTGCCGCAATCAGGTTGATCCACAGCAGCTGGACCGGCAGCAGCGGCACCTCCTGACCGGTCAGGATGGAGAAGGCGACGACCAGCCCCTCGGAGAACGAGGTCGGCAGAAGGAAGAGGATGCTCTTCTTAATGTTGTCGTAGATGCGCCGTCCCTCCTTGATCACGGCGGCCATCGTCGCAAAGTTGTCGTCGCCTAAGACCATGTCCGCCGCGTCCTTGGCGACGTCGCTTCCCTTGATCCCCATTGCGATTCCGATGTCGGCGCGCTTCAGGGCGGGGGCGTCGTTCACCCCGTCGCCGACCATGGCCGTGACCTGCTGACTTTCTTGCAAGGCCTCGATGATCTCAAGCTTGTTCTGTGGGGTCGTCCGGGCAAAAACCTGGGTGTTCATGGCGACATTGCCCCGTTCTGCGGGGGTTAATTGGTCCCACTGTTCACCAGTGATGGCGTGGATTGGACCATTAGTGAGGCCAAGCTGCTGCCCGATGGCCCGGGCGGTCTGCGGGTCGTCCCCGGTGATCATCTTGACGGCCACCCCGGCCCGGTTCATCTTTTCCAGGGCGGCGATTACCTCTTCGCGTGGGGCATCCTGGAGGGCGGCGAGGCCCAGCAGGTGGATGCCCTGGTAGAGGTCCGCGTGGTCAACCGTCTTCAGGGGAGTGCCAGTCACCGGCCGGTAGCCGACAGCGATTACTCGTTTCCCCTGCTTGGACCAGGCGTTGACCCGCTTTTCCCACTTGGTAAGGTCAAATGCCGCATCCATTTTGGCGGCCATCTCAAAGAGCTTGTCCGGTGAGCCCTTGACAAAGATCATCTGCTGGTCGCTCTGGATGTCCTGGACGAGCTCGGCGATGTAGCGGTAGTCGGAGTCGAAGGGCAGCAGGTCCAGTTTTTGGTATGGCGACTGGAAGGCGGCGCCGTGGGCCTTGTGGTAGAGGGTCAAGAAGGCACCGTCCGTCGGCTCCCCGTTGATGTGCCAGCGCCCGTCCTCTTCGGTGAGGATGGTGTCGTTGGCCTGGTAGCCGGCCTCGACGAAGAGCCGCAGTTCAGGAGTCAGTTCCGCGGGCTGACCGTTGTCGAGCAATTGGCCCGCGGGTGCGTAGCCGGTTCCGGTGACGTCAATGCGCCGGTCACCGACCCAGAGCTCACTGGCGGCCATCTCGTTTTTGGTCAGTGTCCCGGTCTTGTCGGTGGCGATCACGTCAACTGAGCCAAGGGTTTCGACGGCTGGCATCGACTTGATGATCGTCTTGTACTTTTTGGCCATCTTGCTGACCCCGAAGGCGAGGATCACCGAGGTCGTGGCCGGCAGCCCTTCCGGAATGGAACCCACTAGCATTGCGACCACCGCCAGGGCGAGGGCCGGTAGGGAGTAGATCTGGAGGGCAAAGCCGACGATGAAGACGACGACCGAGGCACTGATCGTGATGTAGGAGACGACCTTGCCGACCTGGTCGATTTCCCGGGTCAGCGGCGTCTTTTGCGGCTTGATGTGGGCAACCTCCTGGGAGATCTTGCCAATTTCGGTTGCCCCGGCCGTGGCCACGACGATCCCGGTCCCGCTCCCGCTGGTCACCAGGGTGGACGCGTAGGCCACGTTGGTCCGCTCCGCCAGCGGAACCTGGGCTGTCTTCAGGACGGCGGAATTTTTGGCGACGGAATTGGTCTCGCCGGTCAGGGCCGACTCCTCGACGCGGAGGTTGTCGGCGGAAATGATCCGCAGGTCGGCAGGGACATTGTCGCCCGCCTCGAGGAAGACCACGTCGCCGGCAACCAGTTGGCTAGCGTCGATGTCCTGGCGAACGCCGTCACGGTAGACGGTTGCCCGCGGCGCCATCAGCTCCTTGATCTTGGCCAGGGCGTTGGCAGCACTGGTCTCTTGGAAGTAACCGATCAGCGAGTTGAGCAGCACCACGGCGAGGATGACGATCGCGTCGGTGTAGTGGCCGATCAGGATCGTCAGTGCGGCGGCGGCCAGCAGGATATAGATCACGATGTTATTGAATTGGCGCAGAAAAATTTTCCACTTGGGGGTCGTCTTGACCTCCAGCACGTTGGGACCGTCCTGGGCCAGCCGTGCTTGGGCCTGGGTACTGGTCAGCCCGGCTGTCGGGTCCGCCAGTTGGTACTTGTTTTTTAATTCATCCGTACTGAGTTGGTAGAGTTGTTTGTTCATGATTCACCTTGTTTCTGGTTGAGATTGTGTGCCTGCAGCAGGGCCGGGGATCCTTTTCCACTTCCCGGCCGGTTCAATGAAGCCAATTAATTTACTGCTTTTCAAATCCTCCTTGTTTTTGGTAAGAACAGGATATCATAGGCGGGCGGCAAAAGGGCGGTTGTTAAGCAATCTTTAACCGCCTTAAGGAAAAATTCGGAAATAGAAAAAGCCGCCAACCAAAACGCCCGCGTGGCGCTGGTTGGTGGCTTGATTTTACTTGTTAAACGTGCCCGCTTCAACGGAACGAATGAAGTCGGCGAGGTGCTTGTAGTAAACGTCCGGATTGTCGACCATGTGGTGGTGGCCACCGCCGGGAGTCGTGACAAACTTGGCATTTGGAATCAGCTCGGCCATCTTCTTCCCGGTTGGCACCGGCATCGATTCGTGGTCCCCGTAGGTAATCAGGGTCGGCACCTTGATGTTCTTCAACTGATCGCGGAAGTGCCAATCCTTGAGCTTCCCGGTGATGACGAACTCGTTGTCACCCTGGAAGACGTGGTAGATCGCGTCCCCACCGAGGTCCTTTAAGTGGTAGAGGCGGGATGGCTGGCGCCGGTCGATGTAGTTTTCGTTCATCACCTGAACGTACTGCTGGTACTTCGGGTTGCTGTAGTCGTTTGCGGCTTCGCACTTCTTCATGAAGGCGACCGCTTCCGGCGACAGGGTCTTTTCCCGCAGCTCGTTGATATGCTTAACGTAGTCGTCGATTTCGTCAACCATCGAGGAGATAATGGCACCCTTGAGGTGCTGGCCGTACTTGACGGCGTATTCCTGGACAAGCAGGCCGCCCCAGCTCTGGCCGATCAGGTAGATGTTGTCGAGGCCGAGCTTTTGGCGAACTTCATCAACCTCGTCCAAGAAGTAGTCATAGGTCAGGTACTTCTTGGCGATTTCCGGATCGCTGTAGTCCGGCTGGTCGGAATAGAGGGAACCCAGCTGGTCGTACATGGTGACCTGGACGTTCAGGCCCTGCTTGGCCAGCTGTTCGGCGGCGTCTTCCCAGTATTCGTGGTTGCCACCAGGGCCACCGTGGAGGGCGAGCAGGTGGATGTCACCCTCGCCCTGGGTGTTGGTCCAGAGGTGGTAGCCGTTATCTAATGTAATAATCTTTGTTCCTTGCTTCAATCTCATAATCCCCTTAATATTTATTAACCAAATATTAAGAATAATTCTAGCGCAAAGCACGACCCGAATTCAAGTAACTGACCCCGGGAATCGTTAAAAGAGCGTTTTCAAGGCTGATTCGGTAATCGACGTCCTCGTTGCCGCGGAGGGTAAAGGCGTAGTCGCTTGCATAAATAATCAGACCCAGCTGGTGGCCGGCTGCGAGGTGGTGGAAGAGCGGCTGAAGGTCGAAGGCGACGTCAACTAGCTGTCCCGGGGCGAGCTCGTCGACGGTGGCGGAGTCGTGGCGGTTTTGAAGGTTACGGTGGCCACTGGCAATCACCTTATAGGGGCTGGCCTGCTTTTGCAGCTTGAACTCCCGCAGGTCATCGGCCTTCCAGTGATAGCCCAGCGGCAGGCCGCCGCGGTTAATGATGACCGGGGAAGTCGTCAGGCGTTTGTCATCCCCGAAGTCGACCAGTTCGGCGCTGACCAATCCGTGGTCGAGGGATGCGGCCACCGTCAGCTGAAGGCGTGGCGTTCCCCGCAGTAAGAGATCCTGCTTGGCTGGGGCCGTCTTGAACTGGCAGCTGAACTGCCCCCGATCGGCGATTAGGGCCGTCTGCCACTTGGCGGGGTGCTGGCACCAATCCTGGTAAGTGTCCTTTTCCTGGTGATCGTTGAAGGTCAGCTGCTCGGCCACGTGGACGTTTTCTGGCGTCAGGTCGCCGTCGGTCAGGTGGAAGGTCAGCTGCTTGCCCGCCGTCCAGTGATCGTAGGCGTTCCAGGTCTCCGGCAGGTGGTTGTCCTGGACCAGGACGTGCGGCAGGGTGCTGTCGGCCTGGTTGTCAAGATCCCAGAGCTTGTTGGCGAGCCAGAGGTTGACCATTTCGGAGAAGTCCAGTGACTGAAAGGCGTTGATGTAGATGTGCTGTCCCTGGTGGAGGATCAGCTTGCTTTCGACGGGCAGGTCCTGCAGGGCGTCATAGAGTGCCTTGACGTTGCTTGGCTTGACGTTGGTATCGTTGAGGCCGTGGACCATCATGACCGCCGCCTTGATCCCGGCGAAGTCCTTCCGGTAGTTGCGCCGGTCCCAGAAGGCGTTGTAGTTGCCGGTCGTCCGGTCCATGGCCTGGGCCAGGCGGTCGATGTATTTGTCGTAGGTGGGCTTGATCCGGCGGAAGTCGGCGGGGCGCTTGGTGCGACTGAAGGTCTCGTCGGCCAGGGTGTCGGCGTCCTCACCCTGAAAGCCCCCGGCTGCCCGGACCAGACCGCCCTCCCGGTAGTAGTCGTACCAGCTGGAGATGGCGGCTTCGCTGATGATTGCCTTGAGCCCGGCCACGCCCGTCGTGGCGACCGCCGTTGAGAGGGTGCCGAGGTAGGACCGGCCGGTCATGGCGACGTTGCCGTTGCACCACCAGGCCGTGATCGTGATCCCGTGGGTCCGGTCGGTGAAGGCCCGCCGATCACCATGGAGCCACTCCACGACGGCCTTCATCGAATCGGTCTGCTCGGGGGAGCCGCAGGTCTGCAGGCCGTCCGAGTCCTTGGTGCCGATGCCGGCCGCGTAAACGATCGCGTAGCCCCGGGTTGCCAGGTAGTTGTTGAGGGTGTAGCCTGGCGTCTCGCTGAAGGTCTGGGTGGCCTTTTGGGTGGAGCCGTTGACGGCCTGGCGCTTGAATTCGGTCGGGAAGGCCATTTCATGGGGCGCCTCCTGGCCGGCCTCCTTGTGGGTGAGGGGATGGTTGACGTTGTGGGTGGCCTTGTCGCCCCACTCGTCATTGGTGCCCTGGTTGTACGGGCTGGCGGTAAAGACGGCCGGGACCCGCAGCCCGTCCTCGGTGTCCTGTGGCCGAATGATCTCAGCCTTGACCAGGTCGGCCTGGCCGTCGAAGTCAGTATCCATGTCGGTCTCGATGTAGACGACCTCGCAGATGAACTTTGCCGGATCAAAGGAGGCCAGGGGCTTGCCGTTGAAGAACAGCGGCTTCTGCTTGGCCGGCAGCTGGTAGGTCCAGGCCAAAAAGCCCTGGGCGGTCAGCTGGTCGAGCAGGATTTGGCCGCCCTTGCCCCGGGTGTTTAAGAGCAGGTAGTAGGCATTGGCCATGTCGGTGCTCGTCCACGCTTCGTGGTCCTCCATTGGTAGGGTCAGCTTGTGCCAGGTCGCCAGTGGGTCCTCGAGGCGAAAGTCGACGTCCGGTTCGAACTCCAGCAGCTGGAGGGCCAGCCGGTAGAAGATCGCCGTAGTCAGTGGCTGGTCGCTTGCCAGCCATTCGTCGACGGCCAGGTCCGGGGTGGCCAGCAGGTCGTGGAGCCATTCCGCGCTGGTCAGCGGGGAGGCGCAATGGTCCTGGGTGCGGGTCAGCAGCGTTTTCAACAGCTCCTTGGCAGACATTCGGTCAACGTCACCGCTCTGCAGCAGCTGGATACGCTGCAGCTCTTGTTGACGCTGGGGCGTGCTGGTTGGTCGGATGCTGAATTGATTGATTTTCATAAAAAACACCTCGCAATTCTTTCTTACCCTCATTATCCCACTTCTCGCTCGCGCTGCCGACATTTTAAGGGCGACGGCGGGGCGCTTTGAGGGTATAATTGAAGTGTTTGTATATTTTAAAGTGAAAAGATGGTGAGATAGTTGGCACAAAACATCATGGAGTTCCACCACGTCGAGCGGCGGTTCGGCGACAACGTGGTGCTCAAGGACATCGACTTTGCAATCGAGGCGGGGAAGTTCTATACCCTGCTGGGACCCTCGGGTTCGGGGAAAACGACCATCCTGCGTCTGATTGCGGGCTTCGATTCGCCGACGAGCGGTGAAATTGACTTTGACGGGAAAAGGATCAACGACGTCCCGGCTAACCGGCGCCAGGTCAACACGGTCTTCCAGGACTACGCGCTCTTCCCGCACATGAACGTGGCCGAAAACGTTGCCTTTGGCCTCCAGATCAAGGGCGTTGGCAAGCAGGAGACGGCCAAGCGGGTGCAAGAGGCCCTGCACCTGGTCCAGCTCGACGGTTACGGCGAACGGGAGATCACGGAGATGTCCGGTGGGCAGCGGCAGCGGGTCGCCATTGCCCGGGCGCTCGTCAACCGACCCAAGCTGCTCCTGCTCGACGAGGCCCTGTCAGCTCTAGATCACAAGCTGCGGGTCGAGATGCAGACCGAACTGCGCCAATTGCAGCGCCAACTGGGGATCACCTTCATCTTCGTCACCCACGACCAGGAGGAGGCCCTGGCGATGAGCGACCAGATCATGATCATCAACGACGGGACGATTCAACAGAGTGGGACGCCGGTGGACATTTACGACGAACCGCTCAACCACTTCGTCGCCGACTTCATCGGTGAGAGCAACATCGTGCCCGGAATCATGAAGGCCGACTACCTGGTCACGATTGACGGCCAGGACTTTGAGTGCGTCGACGCCGGGATGCGGCCCAACGAACGGGTCGAGGTCGTGATCCGGCCCGAGGACCTCGACATCACGACCGTCGAGAAGGGGCAGCTGGCGGTGACCGTCGACACCCAGCTCTTCCGCGGGGTCGACTACCAGATCACGGCCCATGACCAGCGTAACCACGAGTGGAAGATCAATTCGATCCACAAGACGACGGTCGGGGCAACGGTCGGCCTGGCCTTTGACCCCGAGGACATCCACGTGATGCGCTACAACGAAAGCGAGGAGGACTTCGACGCCCGCCTGGACAGCTACGAGGAGGGTGAATAATGCGTCAAAAAGTCTTTTTCGCCGTTCCCTACGCCCTGTGGATCATCCTCTTCGTCGTGGCGCCCCTGGTGTTGATCTTCTACCAGTCCTTCTTCAACATTGATGGCCAGTTCACCCTGGGCAACTACGCGAATTACCTGACCTCAAGCGTCTACCTGAAGATGACCGTCGATTCGGTCTGGTACGCCTTTTTGATCACCCTGGTCACCCTGGTGATCTCCTACCCGACGGCCTACGTCTTAAACCGCCTGCCCAACAAGCAGTTCTGGCTCCTGCTGGTGATCCTGCCGACCTGGATCAATTTGCTGCTGAAGACCTACGCCTTCATCGGCCTCTTCAGTCAGGCGGGGACGATCAACCAGTTCCTGCGCTTCGTCGGCCTGGGCAGCCACCAGCTGCTCTTCACTGACGCCAGCTTCATGTTCGTGGCCGCCTACATTGAAATTCCCTTCATGGTCCTGCCGATCTTCAATTCGCTGGCCGAGATCAACCCGTCACTGATCAACGCCAGCAAGGACCTGGGGGCCAACGACTGGCAGACCTTCACCAAGGTCATCTGGCCGCTGTCCCTGCCGGGGGTCAAAGCCGGCATCCAAGCGGTCTTCATCCCTTCGCTCTCCCTCTTCATGATTACCCGCCTGATCGGGGGCAACCGGGTGATTACTCTGGGGACGGCGATTGAGGAGCACTTCCTGACCACCCAGAACTGGGGGATGGGTTCAACCATCGGGGTCATCCTGATCCTAGCGATGTTTATCGTCATGGCCGTCACCGGTGATCGCCGGAAGAAGAAGGGGGGCGCTCGCCGATGAGCAAGAAGCGTTTTTCCTGGGGCAAGGTCTACCTGGCCCTGGTCTTCATCATCCTCTACGCGCCGATCGTCTACCTGGTGGTCTTCTCCTTTAGCGCCGGCAAGACGATGGAGAAGTACCACGGTTTCTCCTTCCAGCACTACGCCGACCTCTTCGCCGACAGCCGGATGATCACGATCGTCATTAACACCATGATCGTGGCCCTGTTGGCCTCCCTGATTGCGACGATCGTGGGGACGATGGGGGCCCTGCTCATCAAGGGCTCCCGCCGGAAGTGGCGCAACGCCCTCCTGTCGCTCAACAACGTTCTGATGGTTTCGCCCGACGTCATCATCGGGGCCAGCTTTCTGATCTTCTTCACCATGCTGGGCGTCCGGCTGGGCTTTGCCTCGGTCCTGCTGAGCCACATCGCCTTCTGCATCCCGATCGTCGTCCTGATGGTCCTGCCGAAGTTAAACGAATTGTCGCCGACCCTGGTCGATGCCGCCTATGACCTGGGGGCCTCGCGCTGGCAGGCCCTCTCGCGGGTCGTCCTGCCGGCGATCGCCCCGGGAATCTTCGCCGGCTACTTCATGGCCCTGACCTATTCCTTAGACGACTTTGCGGTGACCTTCTTCGTAACCGGGAACGGCTTCTCGACCCTGTCCGTGGAGATCTATTCCCGGGCACGCCAGGGGATCAACCTGGAGATCAACGCTCTGTCGACTTTGATGTTTATCGTGTCGTTGCTGCTGGTGATCGGCTACTACTTCATTAGCAAGCACGCCGGCCGGCACAACCGGATCGTGACGGTAAAGGAGGGGGATGCGCAATGAAAAAGCTGCTGTCTGCCTTCATTGGCATCCTGATCCTCTGCCTCCTGCTGGCCGGGGGCGACTACGCCCTCAACCGGCACAATAACGGGAGCAGCCGCAAGACGGTCACCATCTACAACTGGGGTGACTACATCGACCCGGCCCTGATCACCAAGTTCGAGCACCAGACCGGCTACCATGTCGACTACGAGACCTTCGACAGCAATGAGTCGATGCTGACCAAGATCCGTCAGGGCGGGACCAACTACGACCTGGTGATCCCGAGCGAATACACCGTCCAGCGGATGCGGCGCGAGCACCTGATTGCCCCGCTGGACCACCGCAAGCTGCCGAACATGCGCTACCTGGACAAGCAGTTCTTGAACCGGTCCTTTGATCCCGGCAACCGCTATTCGGTTCCCTACTTCTGGGGAACGCTGGGGATCATCTACAACGACCAGAAGATTAAGGGTGCCGACGTCCAGCACTGGCGCCAGCTCTGGAGCCCGCGGTTGAAAAACAACCTAATGCTGATCGACAGCGCCCGCGACGTCTTCGCGATTGCCCTGATCACCCAGGGCAGGTCGGTCAACACCACCAATTACGGCCAGCTCAAGTCCGCCCAGGGCAAGCTCAAAAAGCTGACGCCCAACGTCAAGGCGATCATTGCCGACGAGATGAAGATGTACATGGAACAGGGTGAGGCCGCCGTTGGGGTGACCTACTCGGGGGATGCCCGCGAGATGATGAGCGTCAACCACCACCTCCACTACGTCGTCCCGAGCGAGGGGAGCAACATCTGGTTTGACAACATGGTGATTCCAAAATCCGCCCGCAACAAGGCCGCCGCTTACAAGTTCATCAACTTCATGCTGGAGCCGAAGAACGCCGCCCAAAACGCCCGCTACGTCGGTTACGCGACGCCGAACTGGAAGGCTAAGCAGCTGCTGCCGAAGAAGGTCACGAGCAACCGGGCCTTCTATCCGCCAAAGCAGACGATGAAGCACCTCCAGACCTACCGCGACCTGCCGCTGCACGTCTTGGGCGAGTACAATGACCTGTTTTTGGAATTTAAGATGTTTGCAAAATAGTGAGTGCAATTAACGACCAGCGGGCCGTATGGCTAACCGCGGACGGAAGTTGGCGCTGAAAGCGTCAATTTTCGCCCGTAGCTAGATGCTAGGAGCTCGCTTGTTTGCACGTTATCTTTACAATAGTAAAAAAACAGCCTAGGAAGCACATCAGCGTTCCTAGGCTGTTTTCATTTAATCACTTGCTTTATTCAATTTACTGTGGCGGTAGCCATAGGTGAAGTAGATGATGATCCCGATGGCAAACCAGATGCTGGCGCCAATGTAGGTCGTCTTGGACAGCTGGGTCATCATCCCCAGGCAAGCCAGGCCGGAAATGATCGGCAGAACCGGGTAGAGTGGCACCTTGAAGCCACCACGGTTGCCGATGTCCTTCCGGTGCCGCAGTGGGATGATCCCGAAGGACACCAGGGTGAAGGCCAGCAGGGTCCCGATGTTAACCAGGCTGGTCAATTCATCCAGCGGCACCAGACCACCCATGACGGCGATGATGATTGAGACCGTCCAGAGGGCGATCTGCGGCGAGTGGTTCTTCTCGTCGAACTGGGCGAGCTTGGCCGGCAGGAGACCGTCACGCCCGATCGCGTAAACCAGCCGGGAGCTGGAGTAGATCATGGAGATCATCATGGTGAACATCCCGATCAGGGCCCCGATTGAGAGCAGGTCGGCGATCCAGCCCTGGTGGACCAGCTGCAGGGCGTAGGCAACCGGGTTGGCGACGTCCAGCTTGGTGTACTTGACCATCCCGGTCAGCACGGCGGCCACGCCCATGTAGAGGACGGTGGCGACGACCAGGGTCCCGATGATCCCGATCGGCATGTTCTTCTTCGGATTTTTAACCTCGGCCGCCGAACTCGAGACGACGTCGAAGCCCAGGTAGGCGAAGAAACCAAGCGTGGCCCCGTGGATCACACCCTTGAGGTGGTAGGGCATGAAGGGGTGGTAGTTGCTGGGCTTGATGTAGAAGAGCCCGACCCCGATGAAGACCAGGATGATCAGCAGCTTGATGACCACGGCGATGTCGTTGATCCGCATCGAGGACTGCATCCCGTGTGACAGCATCAGCGCAATCAGAAGAACGATGATGATCGCCACCAGATTGACGTAGGTGCCGTGCGCCGGGTCGAAGGGACCGCTCAGCGCCTTCGGGAGGTGCAGACCAAAGGATTCAATCAGTGAATTGAAGTAGGCTGCCCACCCGGTCGAGACGGTCGCCACGGCAAGCATGTATTCGAGGACCAGGGCCCAGCCGAGGATCCAACCAAAGAATTCACCAAAGACAATGTTACCGTAGGAGTAGGCACTCCCGGCAACAGGCAGGGCAGATGAGAACTCCGCGTAGCACATGGCTGCCAGGGCACAGACGATGGCGGAGATGAAGAAGGACAGGGTCACCCCTGGTCCAGCTGACTCGGCCGCGATGGTCCCGGGAAGGATGAAAATCCCGGTCCCAATGACGGCCCCAATCCCAATGGCCATCAAGTCTTTGGCAGTCATTGACTTAACAAATTGCTGATCCGCCCCCAAGTAACGATCAAGGCTTTCTTTGCGGAGAATGTGTAAGCCCATCAATAAACCACCTTTCTTTGTTATAATAACGGTAGTGCCAATGAGCACCGCTTTTATTTATTAATGATAAACGGCACTTATATTAAAAGTCAATGAGAAAATTAATAAAAATTTAAAGGAGACGGATAAAAATGGCAATTGAAGTAACGAGTGGCGCCGTCGTTTACCGGCGGACTGACAAGGGAATTGAATACCTGTTATTAGAGAGTCAAAACAAGGGGCACTTCTGGGGCTTCCCCAAGGGCCACGTCGAGGGTGACGAAACCCTGAAGCAGACGGCCGAACGGGAGATCAGGGAGGAAACCCAGCTGGTCCTGCCGATCGACACCAGCTTCCACGTCTACACCGAATACGACCTGCCCAACGGCAACCGCAAGCAGATGACCCTCTACACCGCCGAACTGACGCAAAAGGAGGACATCAAGCTCCAGGCCGAGGAAATCAAGAACAGCGGCTGGTTTGACTACGCCACCGCTCGCCAGCAATTGACCTACGACAACTTAAAGGAGCTGTTGGACCAGGTCAATGACCACCTGACGAAGTAAGATGGCAGAAAAGAGACACGTTTTCATCATCTGCGGGGCGGCCGGCTCCGGCAAGACGACCGTGGCCACCTACCTTCAGGAGCACTACGGGATGCACCGGGTCATCACCCACACGACCCGGCAGCCGCGGCCCGGGGAGGTCGATGGGGTCGACTACCATTTCGAGACTGATGAATCGATGAACCGCCGCCACCTCCTGGAACGGGTGACCTACGATGGCGCCCAGTACGGATCTTCCTATGAAGGCCTAAATGAGGGTTGGCAGCTGGGGCGCGACGACGTGATCGTTCTCGACACCGCGGGAGCCTTGACCTACCACCAGGAGCTGGGCGACCGGGCGGTAATCATCTTTTTAACGGTTTCCAAGATGGCCGCCCTGGCCAAACGGATGACGCAGCGTGGCGACCGGCCAGCCGCCATCGTCTCCCGCCTAAAGAGTCGGGAGTACCGGCGCGACCTGGTCCTGCCACAGGGCCTGCGGGGGATTGCCCACGTGATCGTGAATGATCGTTGGGAGGACACCAGTCGCCGTTTGGACCAGTTGGTGGATCAAATAGTACCCAAAGCAGATGACTTGTGCTAAAATTGAGGCTTCAAGTGAGGGGGGATTGAGTGTGCAGGACTTAGTAGGACGGGCCCAGCGCGTCTTAAAAGAGAATCACATGCGCTGGACCAAGCAGCGAAAGATGATGATTGAGGCGGTCAGCCGGGATCCCCAGCGCTACGTTGATATTACCCAGGTCGACCAATACCTGCGTCAGGCCTATCCGGGGCTGAGTCACAACACAATCTACCGCAACTTCAAGGAGTTTGAGTCCCTCGGCATCGTCGAATTACGGCAGCACAACGACCAGATGCAGGTTAAGTACCGCTGCGATCCCTACCACCATCACCACTTCATCTGTGACCAGTGCGGCCGGGTTCAGGAGATCAAGATGATGCCAATTGACGACGCCTTTTTCGAACGCCAGCTGCCGGGAATCAAGATCACCGGCCACCGTTTCGAGCTGCACGGCATCTGTGCCCAGTGCCAGGCCAAGCAGCAACGCGGACAATAATCTTCAATCTTCTTTAACATTTGTTTCGCAAAAAAGCGGGTATAATCGACCTGAGAAAAGGAGACATGTATATGGCAGGAAAAATTCCACCCTTGGTGACACCCTTTGCTTTGGTGTCGCTGGTGTTAGCGTTGGGTGCAACCAACGTGGTGGTAAACAAGACCACCCACACCAGTGAAGGTGCCAAGGTGACCTCAGTGTCATCTAGTCGTACGACCTCGCTGAATGATGACGACCAAAAGGCTTCGCACAGCTCCAGTCAGGTCGACGACGATAAGAATGATGCCAATAAGCCATCTAGTCGTGCAAACGACGATAACGATACGACGACTGAGAACAAGAATCAGACGAATAACGACAATAATACGAACGACAACGACACGACTGGCACGCAGGCTAAGAGCAGCAGCCAGACGACCACGAATAATAATACGACCAATAAGTCCACTGGTAACACCACGAGCACGAATGGCAACACCAGTCAGGGAACGACGACCACGACTGGTGGCACTACCAGCCAGACCAATCAGTAAGGAGGTGCAGGCCTAGATGTTTAGTTTTCTTGACATGATTAATTCATCGCTGAGCTACTTCAACCTGGACGCCAAGTTGAAGAGCCGGATCTACATCATCATTGCGACGCTCGGGGACGGCTACCTGGTCTACGTCACCTTCCGGCTCTTCATGAACCACGTCTGGCTGCGGGGCTTCCTGTACTGCCTGGCGATGCTTGCAATCACTTACTTCCTCTACCTGAACTTCGTCTTCTACTTCCTCGGTCGGACCTCGCGCCTTGACTTCCTGTCACCGCGCTTCGCCAAGATCACCGGTCAGAAGTTCAATAACGGCACTACGAAGACGGCGCCGTCCTTCGCCGCCCAACAGCAACTGGCTGAACAGCTCGCCAACAATTCCAACGGGGTCTTCTCCAATGCAGAGACGATTCCGGCCGTTGTGGCGATCGACGATCATGAGCAGCGCAACCTGCAGAAGGTCGTCGACGAGCTGCTGGAGGCGGGGATCTTCGTCAACGATTACAGCGGCCTGAGCGACCAACAGATCATTGACCAGTATGCCGAGACCAACCAGCCGATCCCGGCACTGAACGCCCGCTCGGTACCGCCGTACTTCGAGCTGGTTCACGACGAATTGCGCCACCGCCTGGAGATCTACATCGGGGTCAACCAGATGGAACGGCGCGCTGTCGGTCACATCGTCAAGATCGGCCTGACGGATGCCTCGGCCGCCCACCGGCGCTACCAAATCTACCTGGCTAACCTGGCCGTGACCGGGGGACCAAACAAGATTCCGGGACGGCGGGGTTCGACGATCATGACAACCGCCGACTACAGCCTCAACGCCCAGGTGGCCTACCGCGACCGGCAAAAATAACAATCTCAATAGACAAGAAAAGCACTTCAGCAAACGATTCGCTGAAGTGCTTTTTTCAGGTTTAAATTACTTTTTCTCTTCGAACTCGCCCTCAACCACGTGGTCGTCGTGCGAGCCGGCGTCCGGCATAATCAGGGCCGCTACGATGTAGATCAGGCCGACCGGGAAGAAGCCGGTCAGGACCAGCAGAACTAGGGCGACCAGCCGAATCACCGTCGGGTCAACGTGCATGTACTCAGCGAGCCCACCACAGACACCGAGGAAAACCTTGTTCTTGGACTTTGTTAAACGCTTTTTCATAAAGATGACCCCCATTCCAAAATGCTATCTTACTAAGTAAATTATACCACAATCCGCTTAGGCAAAGTATTCGTAACGCAGTTCGTAGTGCTCCGGGTGCCCCGGCCGCAGTGCGATGTCACCGAATTGGGAGTGGTGTGGAGAGTCGGGCAGGGTCTGTCCCTCCAGAGCGATGGCAAACCAGCTGGCGGATGGCCGGTTGTAGCCGTCGACCTGGACGCCGTTGGCGGTGTAAACCACCAGGCCGTTGCGGTCGGAGTACATCTTGATCTTCCGGCCGGTTGCGGCGTCCATCAGGGTTGCGACGGGTTCGTGGGCCAGCCGGTTGCTTGGCAGGACAACGAAGACATCGTCGAAGCCGCCCTCGGGGTTGTGTTCCTCCTGAAGGTGCTGGAGGGCGGTCCCGAGAACCGTTGGGTACTTGAAGTCGTACGGCGTGTCCTTGTTCAGCAGTTTCTTGCCGGTCGGGATCTTCTCGTCGTCCAGCTGCAGGTGGTAGGTGGAGTTCAGGCTCAGGACATGGCCCTGGATGGTCTTGGCTTCACCGGACAGGTTCCAGTAGGTGTGACTGGTCGGGTTGAAGAGGGTCTTGGCGTCGGTTTGACCGTCGAAGTCAATCGTGACGCTGTTGTCATTGAAGAGGGTGTAGGTAACCTTGACGTCCTCCTTGCCCGGCAGGTTGTCGGTAGCGGTGTCGATGCTGGTGGTCAAGATGGCCTGGAGACTGTCACCGTTCTGCTTGGTTTCAACCTGGTAGAACTGCTGGGGAAGACCGTTGGCACCACCGTGCAGCAGGTTGTTCCCCTCGTTGGTTGGGACCGAGTAGCTTTCACCGTCGATGTCGAACTTGCCCTTGGCGATCCGTCCAGCGGCCCGGCCGACGATCCGGCCCGCGTAGAGACTAGCGTATTCGACGTACGGTTCGAAGCTATCGGCAGCCAGCAGGAGGTTGACCCGGCCACCATGGGTATTTGGAACCATAAAGGCCTGCCAAATCCCGGCAAAGTTAAGGATACTGATGCTGACGTTGTTGTCATTAGTCAGGGTGTACTTGATGACGTCGGTGTCTTGGTAGCTGCCAAATTTTTCGTTTGAAATCTTCATTAATAAACGCCTCCTGCGATAATTGTTTTCATTGTGATTGTAGCATAAATGGACACTCGGCCGGCCTGTTTTGCCTGATTTTAATCCAAATATAGGAAAAGAAGTCGTTTTCTTATCGAAGCTCCATTAACAATTCCCAAAATGAATCATGGAAAAACTATTGGAACGTTTTGAACCTTATGTCTCATTTATATACTAACATATTCAAATAGTCCTGTTGTTTGAATTCAGAACGTTATATAGTGTTCTCTGTAAATTAGGGACAGAGGGGAGGAATAGTAGATGCGTGTAACACGAACAGTTCGTGATTTTCAAAACGCACTCCTGGTGTTATTGGAGAATAATTCGTTTGACCATCTGACGGTTGATCAGATCTGTAAGGAAGCTCTTTTGCACCGGAGCAGTTTCTACCGTTACTTTAACGATAAGTATGACCTGTTGGAACAGACACTGAAGGCCCAGATTAACCGAATCGCGGACAGTGGTGACTCCGAAGAAGATATTATGAAGCAATTGATTATTTATATTGACGAGCACCGTAACGTAATTCGGCACCTGGCCGCCAGCAATTCGCGCAGCTCGATTTATTCGGAAATGCTGCAGATCCTGACGCAGATTTTCCTGGAACGGTCTGAACAGTCCAGCAAGGACGCGATCATTCAGGCGCTGCAGGAATCCGACAATCCGGAGCTTTTGGCCTACACGTTGAGCGGCTCGATTCTTGGCGCCTTCAAATGGTGGCAGACGAAGAATTATGATGTGCCAGTTGAGGACATGATTCATTACGCCCGCCAAACCGTTCGGATCTTATCTGACGATGATCGGCCGATCTTAAAGTCAAGTAAGTAAAGCAATTCGAGGTGAAAGAGAATAATGTGGGAAATGATCAAGCAGGAATTTAAGAATATTTACCACAACAAAATCCTGCTAGTATCAACCGTGGTAATCTGTATCATTCCCTTCCTGTACAGTATCTTCTTCCTGAAGTCTGTCTGGGACCCTTATGGGAGTACAGGAGATTTACCAGTTGCTGTGGTAAACAAGGATGTCCCGGTGGAATACCAGGGCAAAACAATGGCGGTCGGCGATCAGACGGTCGACAACCTGAAGCATAACCATTCCCTGAAGTGGGAGTTCGTCTCTGCCAAGAAGGCGCACGAGGGCATGACGCACCGGAAGTACTACACGGTCGTCACGATCCCGAAGAACTTCTCGAAGAACGCCACGACGGTGATGGACAAGCACCCGAAGACGATGAAGCTCAAGTACGAGACCAACGACTCCCTGAACATGATCGGGGAAGTTATCTCCGAAACCGGGATGACCCGGCTGAACACCAAGGTGCGGGCCGCGGTTACCAATGCCTACGCTTCGGCGATGTTCAAGGAACTCCACGTCGTCGGCAAGGGGATGAACACGGCGGCCAGCGGTGCCAAGCAATTGAGCACCGGGATGGTCAGCTTAAGCGACGGGGTTAACCAATACGTCGTCGGGGTCAGCCAAGTCAACGCCGGTGTTCAACAATTGAAGGTCGGCGTGACCCCATTGGCATCCGGCGCGGCCCAGCTGGCCAGCGGCAGTCAAACCCTGGCGAGCGGCATTCTCCAGTACACGGCTGGGGTCAGCCAGCTCGGCAGCGGGGTGAGCCAATTAATCGCCAACTCCGGCACGCTGAACAGCGGTGCCGGGCAGTTGAGTTCTGGTATCGGCCAGTTCTCCAGCGGGGTCAACTCGCTAAACTCTGGACTGGGGACGCTGGATAGTAAGGGCGAAGAGTTAAATACTGGTGCTGGTAGAATTGCAACTGGTGCAAGTCAGTTTAATAGCCAAGTTAACAGCATGCTTCCTGGAATCCAAAGTCAGATGACTCAGATGTCCGGAAATGTTGAACAAAATGCCAACGCTCTTAAGAGTGCACTTGCACCGCTGGCTAGTTCGACAAGTTCACTTACGCAGCTTTCGTCACAACTTGGTCAGCTTTCATCACAGCTGGGACAATTACAACAGGCTGCTAGTCAAGGACAGTCGCAATCTTCTACAAGTCAAACGACAACTAATGATAGTGCTGCTTCAAGCATTAATGCGGCAAAGAGTCAGCTTAGTGGGATCGATACCTCAAATATGAGTGATGCTGATAAGACAAAGTTGTCCAGCGCAATCAATGATTTGAATGGGGCCGATACAAGTTCCAAGACGACGACTACTAGCTCTAATAACAACGCTAATAGTAATCTTGCTCAAAACATTGGAAAACTCAAATCTGAGGTTGACCAACTTCAAGCGGCTGTTGATAAATCTGCTGCAACTTCTGGTCAGAATGCTCAGCAGGTTATGACTGCTGCAAATGGCTTAGAACAAAGCCTGAATAGTATGAAGACCGGCAGCAATCAAGCGCTATCCAATATTAGCAGTCAATTGACTAGTGCAACTAGCTCACTTGTTAATTACACGAATCAACTGAATTCTGGTGTTAATGAGTATACTGCTGGTGTCCACACTGCCGCCGCTGGTTCTGCTAAGTTAGCCGCCAGCACCGGAACCTTACAGTCCGGTGCCAACCAGCTTGCTGCCGGAATCAGTCAGTACACGGCCGGCGTCAGCCAGGTCGGCAGTGGGGTTAGCCAGCTGAACGCCAACAGCGGTCAGCTGAACTCCGGTGCGGCCCAGCTGGCATCAGCCCTGACCCAGCTCAACGCTAAGGTTCCAACCCTGGTTGCCGGGATTAACCAACTGGCTTCCGGGACCCAGCAGCTGCAAGACAACTCACCGGCACTGATTTCCGGGATTGCCAAGCTGAATGCTGGATCAACGAAGCTGTCGAAGGCTCTGGGCAAGGGTGCCAAGACGATCAACGGCATCAAGGTCAGTGGCCGGAATGCTAAGATGTTCGCCGCACCAACGACGCTTCACCACAAGCACTACAGCTACGTACCAAACTACGGTCACGCATTAGCACCGTACGTTCTGTCCGTTGCCCTCTACGTCGGGATGCTGGTCTTCAACTTCGTTTACCCAATCCGGCGTGAAGCAATGCCTGGCCACTCCGCTACCGCTTGGTGGCTTAGTAAGGTCGTTATCGGCCTGACTGCTGCCACCACGATGGCCGTCGTTGAATGTGGTATCATGATGGCTTGCGGCCTGACGGTTGACCACGCACCGTCGTTCTTCCTGACGACGATCCTCTTCGGGTGGGCCTCGATGGCGATCGTGATGTTCCTGTCGATGACCTTCGACAACCCAGGTCGGTTCGTCGCCATGGTTCTGCTGATGCTGCAGCTTGGTGGTTCTGGTGGGACCTTCCCGATGGAAATCACGATGAAGTTCTACAACGTCATTCACTGGTTCCTGCCGATGACCTACTCGATTCAGGGCTTGCGGCAGTCGATCAGCAGCGGCTTAGGAACGCACTACGCAATGTTCTGCAATTCAGTTCTGCTGGGCATCGCCGTTGCCTTCTTCCTCCTGCTCTGGCTGTCAATGAAGGGGATTCACTCTCATGCACTGAACCTCTTCCCACGTCTTGACCGTGAGCAAAAGTTCATGGACAAGGCCCAGACCAAGGGAATTGACTCGGACGACGATAACAAGTAACAATAAAAAAATCTCCACGTTTTGCGGCGTGGGGATTTTTTGTTTAGCAAATGAAACTTAGTATGCGAAATGATTGCTGACGATGAATAAAATTAATGTTATCCTATTAATGTAAGAGCTTTCAGAAAAGGAATGAATTCAAATGAAAATTATTATGTTCGGTACCAAGACCGCCGAGCGGCCGTATGCCAAGGAATGGGCAGAGATGACCGGCAACGAGGTCAAGCTGGTTAGCGAAAACCTGACCCCCGAGACGCTCGACATGGTCAAGGGCTTCGACGGTGTTTCGATCCAGGAGACCTCACTGCTGGGGGACGCCGATTTCTACCGTCAGCTGGCTGAGCTGGGGATCAAGCAGATCTCGACCCGGACCGCCGGCTACGACATGCTCGACCTTAAGGCTTGCCAGGCCAACGGGATCACGGTTACCAACGTCGCTGTCTACTCCCCACGGGCCATTGCCGAAATGGGTCTGACCCAGGCGATGTACCTGCTGCGGCGGATCGGTGAGTACGAGTCCCGGGAAAAGCAGGGCGACTTCCGCTGGAACCCTGAGCTAATCAGCAACGAAATCTACAACCTGACCGTCGGGGTGATCGGCCTCGGCAACATCGGTGGGGCCACCGCCCAGCTCTACAAGGCCCTCGGCGCCCGGGTCCTGGCTTACGACCCGAACAAGAATGTCGAGTACGCACCGTTCGTGGAGTTCACCGACATGAGCACGATCATTCGGACCGCGGACATCATTACCCTCCACACGCCGCTTCTGCCAAGCACCAAGAACATGCTGGCGGCCCCACAGTTTGCCAGCATGAAGAAGGGCGCCATCGTCATCAACATGGCCCGGGGTGGCCTGATCAACACGGCCGACCTGCTGGATGCCCTGAAGAGCAAGCACTTGGGCGGGGCCGGCCTCGACACCCTGGCCGACGAATTCAGCTTCTTCAACCAGGAAGTGCCGTTTGACCAGACGCCGGCGGACTACCAGGAGCTGGCCAAGATGCCGAACGTCCTGGTAACGCCGCACGTGGCCTTCTTCACCAAGACCTCGATCCGCAACATGGTCCACATCAGCCTGGACGACGTGGTCAAGGTCGTCAACGGCGAGCACTCACGCAACGAGGTTCGGATCTAAAATTTCACCAAATAAGAAAATACCACCCGATAAATTTACAGATTTATCGGGTGGTATTTTCGTTATTCATCTTTCTTCGAGGCACCCGTCGTTGCGTCGGGTTTGGTGGACTTTTCCAGTGATTGGTCTTCGCCGGTGATCGAGGCCGTTGTGACTCCATCAACGACCTGACCCTCGACGATCCCGTGGGCGAAGACGTCCTGCTCGCACAACCGACAGATGTGCTCGACGTCCTCGGTTACCTGGAGGGCGCCGAGGTAATGGTTGTCTTGGTCGCGGATCGCGTAGTAGCGGATCAGCGTGCGGTGACCGTCCATGACTTGTGGCGATTCGACCATGTCGCGCTCACCGGTGTGCAGCATTTTCAGGACCTGCTTGACCATCGGCACGACCCGGTCGGGATGGCAGCCCAAGACGGAGTGGGTCAGTCGCTGCTGGAGGCGGTCATCGTCGCGCCATGGGTTTGGCGAGTACCAGACGTACTGGTCGTTGGCGTCAACGTAGTCCAGTTCGTAGGGCATCGTCTTGAAGATGGCGTGGACCTCGGCCAGGTTGACCCGGCCGGTTGGAAATTGAACGTAGCTGTTATCGGCAAAGGGAATTGTTTCAGGCATTGCGAGAGCCTCCTAAAATAAAAAATCGATCCGTAATCGTTACAGATCGATTATAGCATTTATTTGACTTCGTACCGGGCAAAACGCTGGTAGTCCTGCGGGGCGGCCTCCATCGTCAGCAGGGTCCCGTTGCTTTGGTACTCGGTGTCCAAGATGTTGGAATGCTCGTTTAAGTAGGAGACGACCTGGCCGTCCGCGAACGGGATCAGGAGCTTGGCCTGCACGTAGTCTTGGAAGAGGTGCTTGCGGATGACGTCCACCAGCAGGTCCAGCGAGGCGTCCTGCTTAGCCGAAATGACCAGCTGGTCGTCGCCTTCGAGGACCGGGTACTCGGTTTCGTTCTCGGTCTTGTCGGCCTTGTTGAAGACGTAGATCATCGGGATGTCGTGGATGCCGATCTGATGGAGCGTCTTCTTGGTGGTTTCCATCATTTCCTCGTAGTGCGGATCGGAGTAGTCGATCACCTGGATCAGCAGGTCGGCGTTGGCAGCCTCGGCCAGCGTCGACTTGAAGGACTCGATCAACTGGGTCGGCAGCTTGCTGACGAAGCCGACGGTATCACTGAGCAGGAACTCCTTCTTGCCCGGCAGCGTCATCCGCCGCACGCTGGTGTCCAGGGTGGCGAAGAGCATGTTCTTTTCAAAGACCGTCTTGTCCTCAACCTTGCCGTACTTGCGGACCAGGCCGTTCATCAAAGTCGACTTGCCGGCGTTGGTGTAGCCGACCAGGGCGGCCGTCGGAATCTCGCTCTTGGCCCGCTGCTTGCGCTTGGTCTCCTCGGACTTGTCGATGGCGGCCAGTTCGTGCCGCAGGTGGGTGATCTGGTGCTGGATTACCCGGCGGTCCATTTCCAGCTTGGTTTCACCGGCACCACGGTTGGTGAAGCCGCTCCCACCACCGGTCTGCTGGTCGAGACGCTGACTGGCGCTGGTTTGCAGCCGCGGCAGGCGGTACTGGAGCTCGGCAATTTGGACCTGGAGCTTGGCTTCCTTGGTCTTGGCCCGGGTGGCGAAGATCTCGAGGATCAGTGCCGTCCGGTCGAGAATCCGGTGGCCGGTCTCCTCCTCCAGGTTACGCAGTTGACTAGGCGTTAGCTCGTCGTTGGTGATGATGGTGTCGGCGTGGTTTGCGGAGGCAACGTCGGCAATTTCTTGGACCTTGCCCTTGCCAAAGTAAGTGGCCGGGTTCGGGCGGTCCACCACCTGGTCGATTCGTTCGACCACGTCCATGTGGTTGGCCTGGGCAAGCTCAGCCAATTCGGTCATCGAGTAATCAAAGTCCTCCTGGCCGGTGTCGAGGCCGGTAATGATTACCCGTTCATCTGCTTGTATGTTTGTATCCATATGAAGAAGAATTTCCCCCTTTACGGATTTAATTAGTCAGGAATTTCCAATTTGTTGTAGAAATCGACGCTGGTCCGGTCACCATCGAGGGTCAGCTTCGTAATGCTGCCGTTGCGTGGCGACTCGCCGGGGTCAATCTGATCGGAGAAGTGGGAAGCGATGGAACGGATTGCGGCCCCGTGCGAAACGACGACGACGGTTGAGCCGTCGGGCAGGGCACGCAGGTGATCAAAGCCCTTGTTGATCCGCTCCCAGAAGCGGGTGCTGTCCTCGGCGTCACCGTACTGGTCGGCGGCCGCAATCTTGTCCTTGAGCTTGTCGGGCCCCCAGCCGCCGATCATGGCCGCAAAGCTGTGGTAGCCCTCGGCGCCGCCTAGAAAGTCGGCAAATTCCGCACCATTTTGGCCCTCGAAGGAACCGAAGAACTCTTCCCTGAAGGCTGGCTCCGGGGTCGGTTCGGTGATGTCGGTGTTCGGATCGGCCGCCAGCAGCAGGCGGGCGGTCGCCATTGTCCGGGCCAGATCGCTGCTGAAGACGTAGTCGAAGTGGATCTTGGAGAGGAGCTGGCCGGCCCGCTTGGCATCGGCCTGGCCCTTCTCGGTGAGCGGGGCGTCGGACCAGCCCTGCATCCGGTTGTAGCGGTTTAAGTATGTTTGACCGTGACGAACGAAATAAACGTTAATTGCCATGGTGTGCGAACACTCCCTTTAATAAGATAGAATACTGATCTTATTTTACCATGAAATGGCGGGGGGATCGCAACTAGAGCATCCGGTTTCGCCGAATGATTTTCTTACGCAGCTGTCTGATTCCGAAGGTGATCCCGCCGATCGCCGCGCCGATAAGGACGAAGCCAAGGATCAGCAGCGAGAAGTGCTTCCGGACGAACGGGATCGAGCCGAGGTAGTAGCCACACCCCGCGCCCAGGGCCACCCAGGAGGCCACGCCGATCATGTTGGCGACGGTAAAGCGGTGGAAGGGGTAACCCATGATACCGGAGATCAGGGGAATGAAGGAACGGATGAAGGGGACGAAGCGGCCAAAGGCGACGGCCCAGAAACCGTAGCGGTCCAGGAACTGGCCGGCCTCAATTAGCCGTGGGCCCTCGAGCTGGCGCTTTAGCCAGGGCCAATGGGAGAGGCCGCGGCCAATGAAGTAGTTGACGGTGTCACCGATGAAGGCCGCAAAGAAGAAGACCGGAATGATGATTTCCATTTTCAGGACCGGCTTGACGGCAATAAAGGAGCTGGTTAAAAAAACGAGTGATCCCCCTGGCAGCCAGGGAAAGATCACCAACCCCGTTTCCATGAAGACCAGGGTGAAGAGGATCAGGTAAGACCACGGCCCGAGCCATTGGAACATGGGAATTAAAACTTCTGCAATGTGGGTGAGGATGTAGAAGAGATGGGCCATAAACAGTCTCCTTTCAAATTCAGTGTTATTAGTATCATTGTAG
This sequence comes from Limosilactobacillus sp., assembly GCF_022482365.1. Classification (NCBI taxonomy): domain Bacteria; kingdom Bacillati; phylum Bacillota; class Bacilli; order Lactobacillales; family Lactobacillaceae; genus Limosilactobacillus; species Limosilactobacillus sp. The sequence goes on along the minus strand of NZ_JAKVPE010000001.1, from coordinate 1,182,753 downwards.
GCCTAACGAAAAGAAAGTGTCTAATGATTTGGGCGAAATTAACCAATCCTTATAATCAGCCCGGCGATCAGGGCAAATATTAGCGGTCAAGCGGGCGATAATGCTATAATGGTAAGACGATTTCGCGGCGCTGACCGCTTTGGAAAGGAAGATCGATGTGGTTGAAGATTCAGTAAGAAAGTACGAGCAGGCACACCTTGATCACGTGCTTGATGAGATCAAGAAGGCCGAGGCCAAGGCCAACGAGAAGATCAGCACGGCCAAGCGCGACATCAGGGGCATCAACGAGCAGATCAACGATATCCACCTCAACACCACCACCTATTCGGGGATGATGGATACCGCGCTGTCGTTCCGGGCCCAGCAGCAGATGCTCGACGAACGGCAGAACAGCTGGCAGCATTCTTCCGAGCACCTGGCGACCCTGCAGCGCCTGGAGAAGCAGCCCTACTTTGCCCGGATTGACTTCCAGGAGAAGGGCGCCGAGAAGCCCGAGACCGTCTACATCGGCCTGGCCTCCTTCAGCGACCGTCCCGACCACTTCCTGATTTACGACTGGCGGGCCCCAATCTCCTCCGTTTACTACGAGGGCAAGCTGGGCAAGGTCAGTTATGCGACCCCGGTCGGCACCCAGGAGGTCAACATGACCCTCAAGCGCCAGTTCCAGATCAAGGACGGGACCATCGTGACGATCTTCGACACCGACGAGCAGGTCGGCGATCAGATGCTGCTGTCGGCGCTGGGCAACCACTCCAGCACGAAGATGAAGAGCATCGTCACGACCATCCAGCGGACCCAGAACCAGATCATCCGGGATACCGAAAGCGACCTGCTCTTCGTCCAAGGGGCGGCGGGCTCCGGAAAGACGGCCGCGGTCCTGCAGCGGGTGGCCTGGCTGCTCTATCGTTACCGGGGCAACCTCTCCTCGTCCCAGGTGGTTCTCTTCTCGCCCAACCAGCTCTTTAATGACTACATTGACCAGGTGCTGCCGGAACTGGGAGAACACAACATGGTCCAGATGACCTACTTCCAATTCGTCAACCAGCGGGTCCCACGCCTCCATGTCCAGACGCTGGCCCAGCGATTCGCGGCCGGCCAGACCAAGCAGTCCCGCAACATCCAGCGCCTGCTGATCAGCCTGCGCTACTTTAAGGAGACGGGCCGCTACGCCAAGCACCTCGGCCACGCCGACATGCGTTTCCGCAACATCATGTTCAACAACAAGGTCTTTATTGCCAAGGACAAGATCAAAGAGATCTACTACTCCTTCAACAACAACTACAACTTGGGCAACCGCCTTGACGGGACCAAGGAGGCACTGATCAAGTACCTCAATCACCGGGTCAGCACCGAAATGCGCAGCAAGTGGGTCGAACAGCGCGTTCAGTCCCTGAGCAAGGAGGAGATCGACAACCTCTTCGGCAACGAGCCGCGCGAATTCGACAGCGAGGACCAGGAGTTCCGTTTTCTGGCGCGCAAGATCGTCATGCGGGCCTTCGAACCCATCAAGCGGGCGATCAACCACAACAATTGGATCAACATCAACGGCCAGCTGCTCCACTTCCTGCGGGTGACCCCCAAGCTGATCAATTTGGCGGACTATGACCTGACCGATGCCCAGTGGCAGGAATACGTCGATCGCTTCAAGGAAGACCTCCGGCACGGCAAGATCAGCGCCAGCAACATCACGATCTACCTTTATCTCTACGACCTGATCATGGGGCGGCACGGTGATCGCAGCATTCGCTACGTCTTCGTCGACGAGGTCCAGGACTACGACGCCTACCAGCTGGCCTACCTCAAGTACCGTTTCCCGCGGGCCAAGTACACGCTGCTGGGGGACCTGAACCAGGCGATCTTCACCCACGAGAACAGTCACACCCTGCTCCACCAGCTGGGGACGATGTTCGATCCGGAGAAGACCAAGGTGGTCCAGCTGACCGAGTCTTACCGGTCGACCAAGCAGATCACCGACTTCACCAAGCACCTCCTGCTGGACGGCGAGGAGATTCGGGCCTTCGATCGGAACGGCGAGCGGCCACAAGTGATTGTCAGCCCGGACATGGACCACAGCGTCGACGCGGTGGTGCGGGTCCTCGAAAAGTACCAGCAGGAGCACGACGCGGTTGCCATCATCGGCAAGACCCTGGAGGACAGTGAACGCCTTTACCAGGAGCTGACCAAACGCAACGTCAAGACGACCCTGATCCGGACCGAGAACCAGCGGCTGGTCAATGGGGTCATCATCGTGCCGTCCTTCCTCGCCAAGGGCCTGGAATTCGACGCGGTAATCGTTTGGAACGCCAATGCGACCCAGTACCAGGGCGACGACGAGCGGCAATTGCTCTACACGATCTGTTCCCGGGCAATGCACGCGCTGACCCTGACGGCAATCGGCCAGTCGACTCCGCTGCTGGCGGGCGTGCCCCAGGACGAATACGAATTGATTGAAGAATAAATGAAGAGGCTAGGAGAAAGCAAAGTTCTCCTAGCCTCTATTGGTTTTTGGACATTAAAAAGATAACGTGGAAAACAACCGTGGGGCTAGTGTCTAACTACGGACGAAAGCCGACGCCTTCAGCGCCGACTCCCGTCCTAGGTTAGCCATACGCCCCACTCAGATGGTTGTTTCCCACTCACTTTTTCTATGCACTCCTTTTCTTAAAGAACGGCAACTGCCGCAGGTCGACTTGCATAACGGCGTTGGCCAAGAGCAGGATGATGCCGCCGACGACGAGCCGCGGCGTCAGCGGGTCGTAGCCGAGGATGACCGAAAAGACGCTGGCGAAGAAGGATTCCAGCATCAGGATCAGTCCGGCCGAGGTGGCGTCGGTGTAGGCCTGGGCCGTGATCTGCATCCCCTGGGCCAGGAAGGTGACCCCGATCGCCAGGATCGCCAGCGGAACCAGGGCCTGGAGCCAGTGGACCTGCCCCAGGGTGGATCGTTCGGTGAGCAGGACGGTGATCCAGCCGTAGACACCCTGGCAGAGACCAATCATGAAGATGACCACCCAGGGGCTGGATACCTGGGGCGCGTACTTGCCGAAGTAGATTAGCTGCAGGGCCCAGAAGATTGTCGAGACCAGCGTCAGCAGATCACCGTACTGGAAGTGCAGTCCTTCGCTGGTGACGTTGGTGATGATCGCCATGCCGATGATGGCCAGGGTGATGGCAAAGTAAGTCTTGCGCTGGGGCCGCTCGTGCCAGACGAGCCAGAGAATCAGCGGGGCCACCGCGATGTAGAGGGTGGTCAAAAAGGCGTTCTTGGCTGGCGTGGTGTAGCGGAGGGCGTCGGTCTGCAGGTAGTAGCCGAGAAAATTGATGGTGCCCATCAGCAGTCCAAGCTTGATGTCCTTGCGGTTGATCTTGTTGATCTTCTTGAAAAATAGCAGGTAGCCAGCGATGACACACATCGTGCCCCGGCAGGCGTTGATCAGGCCGGAGTGCATCCCGGCCTGCACGGTCAGCTTGGCGAAGACGTAGCTGCTGCCCCAGAGGATGGCGACGGCCAGCAGCATCAGGTTGGCTTGTTTCTTATTAATAGACATAATTACCCCTTTCTCTCTCTTTGAACCGTAACATCTTATCATGTTCACCCGCGATTGGTAAGGGTCTGGGGCGCCTTCCCAGGAATTTCTAAACTTTTTTGAAAATTAAAACTTTTGTGATTGCATGCGGCGGTAATAGTGTATTATTGTAAGTATTGATATTTTTTTCTGGAGGAACGAACATGAAAACAGCGTTGCAGAAGTTACGACGCGGCTTAAACACCAAGATTGGGTTCTTCCTGCTCGTCGTGCTCTTATTCTGCATTAAGAGTTACTGGGCGTATCAAAACGAGTTCAACCTTGGTGTCAAGGGAAGCATGCAACACTTCCTGCTGGCGTTTAATACAATTCCGGGGGCCTTAGTCTTCCTGGGGATTGCGCTGTACTTTAGGGGACGGCTCTCGTATTGGCTGATGCTGATCGTGAACTTTCTCCTGTCGACCTGGATCTTTTCCAACATTCTCTACTACCGGGAATTTTCGGACTTCATCACCTTCAACGTGATCAAGGGCTCCGGGGCGGCGTCAAACAACCTGGGCAAGAGTCTGATGGGAATCATCAGGCCCGAGGACTTTTTAGTCTACGCGGACGTGATCATCCTCGCCCTGATCCTACTGTTCCACTTCATTCGGGTGGACATGCGCTACTTCAAGATCCGCTATGCGATGACGATCACGATGCTCGGCTTCGTCCTCTTCGGTGCGAACCTGGGGATGGCCGAGACGGACCGGTCACAATTATTGACGCGGACCTTTGACAACAACTACATCGTTAAGTACCTGGGGATCGAGGCCTACACGATCTACGACGGGGTCAAGACGACCCACAACAGCGTCGTCAAGGCCCGGGCCAACCAGAATGAGCTTAAGCCGGTGCTGAACTTCATTCACCACAACTACGCCGGGCCAAACATCCAGTACCAGGGCGTGGCCAAGGGGAAGAACATCTTCGTCATCCACCTGGAGAGTCTGCAGCAGTTCATGATTGACTACAAGCAAGACGGCGAAGAAGTTATGCCGAACCTGGACAGCATCTACCATTCCAGTAACACGATTGCCTTCGATAACTTCTTCCACCAGGTTGGTCAGGGGAAGACCGCCGATGCCGAACTGATGCTGGAAAACTCGCTCTTCGGTCTGCCTGAAGGGTCGGCGATGGTAACGGACGGGACGACCAACACCTTCCAGTCCGCGCCCGCCCTGCTCCACCAAAAGCTCGGCTACACGACGGCCTCCTTCCACGGGGACGTGCCGAGTTTCTGGAACCGGGACAACGCCTACAAGTCCTTCGGCTACCAGTACTTCTTTAGCAAGCAGTACTACCCGAAGACCAAGGACTACGACGCCGGTTACGGGATGAAGGATAAGATCTTCCTGAAGGAATCGGCTCACTACATTGAGCAGCTGCCACAGCCGTTCTATGCCAAGCTGATCACGGTTACCAACCACTACCCGTACATCCTGGACAAGAAGAACAAGGACATCAGCGCCTGGAAGACCGGCGACAAGACCGTCGATCCGTATGTCCAGACGGCTCGCTACCTGGATGAATCCCTGGGTGAGTTCCTGGACTACCTGGATAAGTCCGGCCTGCGCCAGAACAGTGTCTTGATTCTCTACGGGGACCACTACGGGATTTCCAACAACCACCAGCCGGCGATTGCCCAAATCCTGCACAAGAAGAAGATCACCAACTACGACCTGGCGATGTTCCAGAAGGTACCGTTCATGATCAATGCGCCGGGCCTCAAGGGGGGCATCAACCACACGTACGGTGGCGAAATCGACGTGCTGCCAACGCTGGAGGACCTGCTGGGCATCTCGTCCAAGAACTACATCCAGTTCGGTCAGGACCTGCTGTCGACCAAGCGTAACCAGATCGTGCCGTTCCGGGATGGTGACTGGGTAACGCCGAAGTACACCAAGTCCAACGGTGATTACTACTACACCAAGACCGGGAAGCAGATCAAGCACGCAACGGCCAAGCAGAAGAAGGAATTCAGCAAGATCCAAAAGTACGTCACGACCGACCTCGGCTTGTCTGACAAGGTGGTCAACGGCGACCTGCTGCGGTTCTACAAGCTGAAGGGCTTCAAGAAGGTTAACAAGAAGGACTACACTTACAACCTCAAGAAGAGCCTGAAGAACCTGAAGAACGCGCAGAAGAAGAAAAAGACCAGCGTGAAGACCGAAAACAACAACCAGAGTACCTTCGACGATTACACGACCGACGCGCCGGAATTGAAGAACTACTCGAGCCTGAAATTCCCGAAGCCGTAGGGATCAGGTGAGGCGGCCAGCAAGAAAAAATTGCTGGCTGCTTTTTTTATCCATTTGTGTTGACAAATGTAAACCCAGGCCTTATAGTTAGAATATAAATTACAACTGTAAACGAAAGGGAGCAATTATTATGTCACAGCTATTAGTATTGATTATCGGGGTGATCTTGATCGTGGCCCTGTTCTGGTGGTTCTTCGGCAAGCACACCGAAGCTGCCGGGGACGCGACCGTCAACGATCAAAACCAGGAGGCGACGATCGTGGTCAAGGGCGGCTACAGCCCATCGACCGTTGTTTTGAAAAAGGGGGTTCCGGCCAAGGTCCACTTTGACATGAAGGACTCGACGGCCTGCCTCTCCCACGTCGTTTTTGACAAGCTGGGGGTCAACGCGGACCTGACCAAGCAGCCGGTCACGACGGTCGACATTCCAACCGACAAGGCGACCGAATACAATTTTGCCTGCGGGATGGACATGTTCCACGGTAAGGTCATCGTGAAGTAAGAAAAGGGGGTCGCCACAATGAAACATCTGACGAGCATTCAGCGCTTCTGGATCTCCTTTGTCCTGGTGATCCCGATGCTGATTCAAATGCTGACAATGCCTTTTCACTGGATGATGCCGGGCTACACCTGGATTGCCCTGGTCACCACCACCTTGATCATGCTGGTGGCGGCCGTACCGTACTGGACCAGTGCCTGGGCCGCCTTTAAGCACCACAACGCCAACATGAACACCCTGGTGGCGATTGGGACGGGAATTGCCTACTTCTACAGCCTCTTCGCCATGATCACCGGCCGGGCGGTCTACTTCGAGAGTGCGGCCTTCATTGCCGTCTTCATCCTGCTCGGCGACACGATGGAGGAGCGGATGCACAACAACGCCTCCAATGCGCTGAAGAAATTGCTGGACCTCCAGGTGAAGAGCGCCAGCGTGCTGCGGGACGGGAAGTTCGTCGCCGTGCCGCTGGACCAGGTCGAAGTCGGCGACATCATCCAGGTCAAGCCTGGGGAGAAGGTGCCGGTCGACGGGGTGATCACGACCGGGAAGACCACCATCGACGAGTCGATGATCACCGGTGAGAGCATGCCGGTGACCAAGAAGACCGGCGATAGCGTCGTCGGTTCGACCATCAACGGCGACGGGGCCATCCAGTTCCGTGCCACCAAGGTCGGCAAGGACACCATGCTTTCGCAGATCGTTGAGATGGTGAAAAAGGCCCAGACCAGCCACGCGCCGATCCAGAACCTGACCGACAAGATCTCCAAGGTTTTCGTCCCGACGGTGCTGTCGATTGCGATCATCACCTTCGTAATCTGGTACAGCTTCCTGGGCGCCACGGCCGTCCAGGCGATGCTCTTCGCCGTTGCGGTCATCGTGATCGCCTGCCCGTGTGCCCTCGGGTTGGCCACGCCGACCGCTTTGATGGTTGGCACCGGCCGGGCCGCAAAGATGGGCGTTCTGATCAAGGACGGCCAGGCCCTGGAAACGATCGACGATGTTAAGACGGTGGTCTTCGACAAGACCGGGACGGTGACCGTGGGCAAGCCGCGGGTCACCGATCTGGTCGGCGACAAGTCCCTGGTCCTCCAGACGGCGGCCAGCCTAGAGAGCTCCTCCGAGCACCCGCTGGCCAAGGCGGTCATGGAGCATGCCGCCGCTTCGGGGATCACGCCGGAGCCGGTTGGTGACTTTCGTGCTATCGAGGGTAAGGGCGTCCAGGCCACCATTGACGGTCAGCCGGCCTTTGTCGGCAACGAAAAGCTGCTAGCGGACTACCTGATTGAACCCGCCATGAAGCAGCAACTGACTGCCCTCCAGGATGCGGCCAAGACGGTTATCCTGGTTGGCCGTGCCAAGCGGGTCATCGGGCTGATCGCCATCCAGGACGCGCCTAAGCCGACGTCCGCCCAGGCAATCGCCGAGCTGAAGGCCCGGGGTCTCCAGACGGTCATGCTGACGGGGGACAACGACCGGGTCGCCCAGGCAATTGCCAAGGAGGTCGGCATCGATCGGGTCATCGCCAACGTCCTGCCGAACGAGAAGGCCGACCACGTCAAGGCCCTCCAGCAGGAAGGCAAGGTGGCCTTCGTCGGCGACGGGATCAATGACGCCCCGGCACTGACGACCGCCGACGTCGGGATTGCCATGGGTTCTGGGACCGACATTGCCATCGAATCCGGGAGCATCGTCCTGGTCCAAAACGACCTGCGCGGGGTGGTCAGGGCGATCGACATCAGCAAGAAGACCTTCAACCGGATCAAGCTGAACCTCTTCTGGGCCCTGATCTACAACCTGATCGGGGTGCCGATTGCAGCCGGCCTCTTCGTCGGCTTCGGCCTTCAGCTCAGCCCGGAATTTGCCGCCCTGGCAATGGCCTTCAGTTCCGTTTCCGTCGTTACCTCGTCGCTCCTGTTGAATAAGGCCAAGATTGGCGGCACGGAGCCAACGAGCGCGATCGAACAAGCAGCCTAGAGAACGAAAAAGCAGTGACTTAGCATGTGTGGGCGCTAAGTCACTGCTTTTATGGTATGATATTCGTAAACGTTTTCATGTATTGGGGTATTTAGAGACGATGGATGAATGGATGAATTACGAACAATTTGACCGGCAGACCTGGCACAGCTTTTTTCCAACCGACAAGGTCCGCCTGACTCAGGACAACCTGGAGGATATCAAGTCGCTTAACGACCGGATCTCGATCCAGGATGTGCAGGACGTCTACCTGCCGCTAATCAAGCTGATCCAGCTGCGCTACCAGAATTTCCTGGAGTGGCAGATGCAAAAGGCCAACTTCCTCCGCCAGCCGGTCCACCGGGTGCCGTACATCATCGGGATCGCCGGTTCGGTGGCGGTCGGCAAGAGCACGATTGCCCGGCTGCTGAGCATTTTGCTCAATAAACTGCTGCCGGACAAGCGGGTCGAATTGATGACCACGGACGGTTTTCTCTACCCGAACGCGGAGCTGAAGCGGCGGGGGATCATGGATCGTAAGGGCTTCCCGGAGTCCTACGACATGGAGAAGCTCCTGAAGTTCTTAAACGACGTCAAGGCCGGCGAGCCGAAACTGAAGGCGCCGACCTACTCCCACCAGGTCTATGACGTCCAGCTCGACAAGCCCCAGCTGATCGACGAGCCTGACATCCTGATCGTCGAGGGGATCAACACCCTCCAGCTGCCGACCAACCAGCGGATCTACGTCAGCGACTACTTCGATCTCTCGCTGTACGTCGATGCCAATGCCGACCTGATCGAGCACTGGTACCTCCAGCGGTTCGGGATGCTGCTCGACACGGCCTTCACCGACCCGTCGAACTACTACTACCCGTACTCGCAGGGGGATCGCGATGCTGCCTTTCAGATGGCCCGGGACGTCTGGGAACGCGTCGACCTGCCAAACCTGAAGGACTTCATCCTGCCGACGAAGAACCGGGCCAACGTGATCCTGCACAAGACCACGGATCACGTGATCGACCGGATCTTCCTGCGGCGCGACTAGGATTGCTCCGGCTGGCAAAGCCAGTCGAGCAGGGCGAGCGGCCGGATGGCTGGGTTGACTTCGAACATCTCCGGAGCCTGCATGACGATCAGGGATCGCTTGGCCGAGTCCGGCAGTGCGGCCAGACCGGCTGCGGCCCGGTCGTAGGCGCGCTGGTTGCGCAGGGAATAGACAAATTGAATATAGGATCGTTCTGAATCGCGCTCGGCGATGAAGGTGCAATGCTTGCCGGCATACACCCGATAGCCGCGGCGGACCAGTTCGATGAAGAGGAGTGCTTCCAAATTCGTTTGGGAAAGCACTCCTTTTTGGTTTGTCCAAAAATTGCGGAGGCTTAGGTCGACCGGGTAGTACTTGACGTTGGTGGGCTTGACCTTGTTGGTAGCCGGGTTGAGCTCGTGGCAGGGATAAAAGAGGAAGACGTCCTGGAGAAAGCCGAGGTAGGTTGCCAGCGTCTTGTTCGAGGCGGGAATGCCGGCGCGCTTGAGGCCGGTGACCGCCTGGCTGACGTTGACCGGACTGCCGACCTGCCCGGCAAGGAAGATGGCCAGCTGCTTAGTGAGGAAGGGATTGCAGAGGGTTCCCGGCTGGCTGAAGCCGCTGACGATGGCGGTGTTGACCACTCCATCGAGGTAGTTGGCCAGCTCCAGGGAACCGTGAACCTCCTGGGCAAAGGGAAAACCACCGCGGTTGAGGTACTGGTAGAGGCTGTGGCTGCTGGCCGGCAGGTTCCGGTATTGGCAGAATTCGGCAAAGCCCAGCGGCAGGACCGGAATCGTCACGCACCGCTCCTCTAAGGGGGCCAGGCGTTTCAAAAACGACCGGCTCGCCGCGGTGATGAAGACGTTGGCCCGGCCGTCCTTTAATAGCCGCTGCAGGAGGGGGATGATTTCGGGCAGGTAGTCGAACTCGTCGAGCAGGAGGTAGTTCGGCTTCCCTGCTACCAGCCGGGATTCAATCGTGTTCCAGAGATCTGCCCCGCTGGCCAGCTGCTGGCCGAAGCGGATAAATTGAAACTGGTCGTTGCTGACTCCCTGCCGCCGTAAGCGGTCCTTGAGTTGCTGTAGTAAAACCGTTTTGCCGGAACGGTGGACCCCACTGATGACCTTGATCAGCTGAGAATCGGCATATTTTTCTAATTGGTCTAGTTGTAAATTTCGTACAAACATCTTTGATACTCCACTGATTAATAATGATTTAATTTAATCTTATCAGTAATTGGACTAGTGAGCAAATTTGGAATTGATTCCCAATTTGAGCAAGTAAAAGGGACCTGAAAATTAGTAAAAACGGTAAAATTTACTAAAAACCATGCCCGAGAGGTCAACATGGCTACCGTTTGCACAGAAATTTATCCAAGAATTGTGCTTGACAGTCAATAAAATAGCGTTTAAGAAATTAGGCATGCTCAATTAAAGAACGAAGCGGTGCTCAGAAAAGAAAACAAAAGGAGCTACCAACATGAGAAAACCATTTATTATTGCAAACTGGAAAATGAATAAAAATGTCCAAGAATCCGTTGAATTTGCCAAAGCGATGCAAGACGCCGTGCCACTGGGTGAGGATGTCGGCATCGCCGCCCAGGCGCTGGCCCTCTACAGCATGCGGGCGGCAATCGGGGACTCCCCGCTGCGGATCATTGCCCAAAACGCGGGCAGCCAACCGTCTGGTGCCCAGACCGGTGAAATCAGTATCGAGAGCCTGGCCGACGCCGGCGTGTCCCACGTCATCCTGGGGCACCTGGAACGGCGGCTGCTCTTCCACGAGTCGAATGAGGAAATCAGCAAGAAAGTGGCGACCGCCCTGCAGTTCGGCGTGACCCCGATCATCTGCACCGATGAAGAAAAGATCCAGGTGACGATCGACGGCGAGCAGCACTACTTCTTCCACCAATTGACCAGCATCCTGCAGGGGCTTTCGCCAAAGCAGATGCGGCGGGTCATCATTTCCTACGAGCCGCGCTATGCGGTCGGGGCCAAGCAAGCCGCCAGTCCCGACATGGCGGAGACGGCCTGCTGGCAGATTCGCCAATCGATTGCCGATCACTTCGGCGCCGCGGTGGCCAATGAAGTCCGGATCCTCTACGGTGGCAGCGTTACTCCCCAGAACATTTACGGGATCGTCAGCCAGCCGGACGTGGACGGAACCCTGATCGGCCGGGCCAGCCTGAACGTGCAGAGCTTCCTGCAGATGGTCAACTGCTTCCAAGCAGCTAAGCAGCAAAAATTAACAGCAATTTAACGAGGAGATATTCAAAATGGCATACTTTGATAACGGAAACGAAATTTTTAAGGACGCACGGCAGAATCACTACGCGGTCGGTGCGTACAACATCAACAACCTGGAATGGACCCGGGCCATCCTGCGGGCCGCCGCCGAGACCAACACGCCGGTCCTGGTGCAGGTCTCAATGGGGGCGGCCAAGTACATGGGCGGCTACAAGTTCGTCCGTGACATGGTGGCCGACCAGATGGACGCCATGGACATCCAGGTGCCGGTGATCCTCCACCTCGACCACGGGGACTTTGAAGCGGCGATGGAGTGCATCGACCTGGGCTTCTCCTCCGTAATGTTCGACGGACACAAGCTGCCGCTGGCGGAAAATATCGCCCGGACGCAGGAAGTAATTCAGGCGGCTCACAGTCGCGGGATCTCGGTTGAGGCGGAGATCGGCAAGATCGGTGAAAACCAGGACAACGCTAGTGGCGAGCTGGCAGAGGTCAAGGACGCGATCACCTTTGCCGAGATGGGCGTCGACAAGCTGGCCTGCGGGATTGGCAACATCCACGGGATCTACCCGAAGGACTGGCCCGGACTGAACTTCGACCGCCTGCGTGAGATTGCGGCGGCCATCGATATTCCGCTCGTCCTCCACGGCGGGTCGGGAATCCCGCGGGACCAGGTCCAAAAGGCAATTTCGATGGGGATCGCCAAGGTGAACATCAACACCGAATTCCAGCTGGCCTTCCAGGAGGCCACCCGCCGTTACATCGAGGAACAGCGGGACCTCGACAAGGCGGCCAAGGGCTACGACCCGCGGAAGCTGCTGCTGCCGGGGACCGAAGCCATCACGGCGAAGATGAAGGAAATGATTGCCTGGCTGGGAACCCCGAGCCTGGTGACGGCATAGGGAGGAGCGAGAAATGGCAACTACGGTTTACTTTGTCAGGCACGGCGAAACATACTTCAACCGCTTTGCTCGTCTCCAGGGCTGGTCGGATACCCCGCTGACCGAGAAGGGCGAGGAGGACGCCGCCAAGATCGGCCGGGTCCTCGCCCCGCTCGAGATTGACTACCTCTTTTCCAGCGACCTGAAGCGGGCGGTGGATACGGCCCGGATCCTGATCAAGCAATGTCCAAATACTCAGATCAGCGCGCCAATACAAAAGGAGTGCTTCCGCGAGACCTTCTACGGCTCGTTCGAGGGTCACAGTAACGAGGAGGGGGCCATCTGGGCCAGCTACCTCGGCGGGCAGCGCTTCCGGCGGATTGGTGACCTGGTAGCTGAATTCGGCGTCGCCAAGACCCGTGACCTGCTGCGGGAGGCGGACCCGGCCCATCTGGCGGAAGGAAGTCAGCAGCTCGATGCCCGGGTCAAGGAGATCGTGGCCTTTCTCCAGGGTCTTCCCGACCAGAGCACCGTGGTGGTGGCCAGTCACGGGTCGATCATCCAATACATCGCCAGCGTTTACGGTGCTCCGGAAGAACGCTTCGGCAGCCTGAGCAACGGCGCCTTCATGGAAATGCAGGTGAGCGCGGCCGGTGCCCGGGTCCTGGCCTACAACCAAAAGTCACTGTGATTACCGAACAATTACTGCTCAGTGCTGAAAATACCGCAAGTCAGGAAGGAGGAAGCAGGATGAAGGTCAAAAAAGAAGAGCAAACCGCCCTCGACGAACAGGCGGCGGCTAAGGAACTCGAACTATTAAGCACGGCCCTTTCGAAGTAGGACCGCTATCCACACATTTATGCACAATTCCTTTTGAACGGCTCCTCCACCTCGGGGAGTCGTTTTTTAATTGTTAGGGAAAACGCAACATTTAATCCTGCCTGATGGTTGACCGTCCGTCTTTTAGCTTGTAAACTATCATCTGAGAATAAAATTTCAATCAAAGGAAGTGGCATTGTGGCAAACGTCAATTTAGATGCATTTGACAAGATCATCGTGCTTGATTTCGGTAGCCAGTACAACCAACTGATTACCCGGCGGCTGCGTGATTTTGGGGTGTATTCCGAACTCCTCTCCCATAAGATCACGGCGGAAGAGATCAAGAAGATCAAGAACCTCAAGGGGATCGTCTTCTCCGGCGGCCCGAACAGTGTGTATGATCCGGATGCATTCAAGGTTGACCCAGCAATCTTCAAGTTGGGAATTCCAATTTTAGGTATTTGTTACGGGATGCAGCTGATGTCCTACGACCTGGGTGGTAAGGTTGAAAAGGCCGAAAACTCCGAGTACGGTCGCGCGGACATCGAGGTGACGGATGACGACGCGGTCCTCTTCTCTGGCCTGCCGAAGAAGCAGTACGTCTGGATGAGTCACGGTGACCTGGTCACCAAGGCCCCGGATGGCTTCAAGGTCACGGCGACGAGCAAGAACTGCCCGATTTCATCCATCGCTGACGACGAGCGGAAGTTCTACGGGATTCAGTTCCACGCCGAAGTTCGTAACTCCGAATACGGGCTCGACATTCTGCGGCGCTTCGCCTTTGACGTTTGTGGTGCCAAGGACAACTGGACGATGGACGACTTCATCGACCTGCAGATCGACCACATTCGTGAAGAGGTCGGTGACAAGAAGGTCATTCTCGGCCTTTCCGGTGGGGTGGACTCCAGCGTTACTGCCGTGCTGATCCACAAGGCAATTGGCGACCAGCTGACCTGCATCTTCGTTGACCACGGCCTGTTGCGGAAGAACGAAGCCGACTCTGTCATGAACGCCCTGAACCGCGACCTCGGTGTCAACATCATCAAGGTCGACGCCGCGGACCGCTTCTTGGGTAAGCTCAAGGGCGTAACTGACCCTGAGCAAAAGCGGAAGATCATCGGAAAGGAATTCATCGAGGTCTTCAATGAAGAAGCCAAGAAGATTCCGGATGCCGACTTCCTGGCACAGGGAACCCTCTACACCGACGTGATCGAATCCGGGACCGACACCGCGCAGACGATCAAGTCCCACCATAACGTCGGGGGCCTGCCGAAGAAGCTCGGCTTTAAGCTGATTGAACCGCTGCGCAAGCTCTTCAAGGATGAGACCCGGGAGCTGGGCGAAAAGCTCGGTATCCCGCACGAACTAGTTTGGCGGCAGCCATTCCCAGGTCCTGGTCTGGGGATCCGGGTGATCGGTGAAATCACGCCGGACAAGCTGGAGATCGTCCGTGAATCCGACGCTATCCTTCGTGATGAAATCAAAAAGGCCGGCCTGGACGAGAAGATTTGGCAATACTTCACCGTCCTGCCAGGCATCCGTTCCGTCGGCGTGATGGGTGACGGCCGGACCTACGACTACGCGGTCGCAATCCGGGCGGTCACCTCGATCGACGGAATGACGGCGGACTTTGCGAAGATCCCGTGGGACGTCCTGCAGAAGATTTCGGTCCGGATCGTCAATGAGGTCGACCACGTTAACCGGATTCTCTACGACGTCACGAGTAAGCCGCCTTCGACGATTGAGTACGAATAGAATTGTAATGTTACTTAGTGTTGGAATGGCGATATAACGGCAATTTGGCAGTGTTAAAACTCGACCAACTCATAAAAAATAACATGTTTGTTTGCCAAAGTGTTTGCCATATGAAGAAAGCATCCAGTGTAAAAGCTGGGTGCTTTTTATAATAAGAAATTTTTAACAATAAGTCTTAATCCTTTCCATGATGGTTAAACATTTGATTAAAAGTAAAAATGTCCCATAATGTATCTGATACTTCATGGTCTTCTTGTCCTTCATGAGTATTTACTGGTGGTAAGCCTTGTTTTGCTCTGTTCTTGTTGACTTCACGTAAATTGTGGTTATCAATATCCATACCAGTTACCCACATTACGATCCACCATAAGACACAATAAAGTAGAAAAGCTTCAACAATCCATGAGATAAATTCCCATAATCCTAACCATGTAATGATAATTATTGCAATAACTGTGGTAATCAGCCAACGACGATGCATGATCTTCTTTCTTTGGTTATTATCAATCATCAGCACCACTTCCTTTATCTGCTTCTATATATGACTTTAATTAAATTGTATCATTATTAGTATCGTAATAATGTAATTCTATTTTTAGAATTAAGTATATTTAACGCGTGGTGCTAGTGAAATTTTTCTAAGCAATATTAGATGCCAGAAACGCTACTTCCAACCGTTATTGAAAGACTGTTAAAATTCGCGCACGATTATTTTTGGCATTATAATATTTCAATAAGGAAAAGTCTGTTTCAATCGTTCGGCAAATTGCTTTTAGTATGTGTGAGTTATGTTCTTTCGTTCCAGCCATGTTTTGGTAAAATGGGGTTTCCAAAGTGTTTGAGCTTCTATCATATGCTCTTTTTCAATAAATTCGGTAGATTATAGAATGAAGTTAGCCACCCAGTTGGTGGTAAATAAAAAACGCCATTCGGCGTGACATCAGGTATCATATTAAGTGAACCAAACCTATATGAAAGGATGTCCGTCAAATGACGCACTTAAATGATACCATGTCTACTATTTTATTGACTACTCATAAAAAGAATGCTCATCTTACTAAAGAAGAACGTGTGATGATTGCGACTTTAAAGTCGCAAGGACTTTCCAATCGCGCAATTGGTCGCCAATTAGGAGTTAATCATCAAACAATTAATAACGAGCTCAACCGTGGTACGGTCCGCCAACTTCGTCGTCAAAAATCTAATGGTAAGATTTACGAATATTCTTACTACATCTATAGTTATGAAGCTGGTCAGGCCACATATCTTGAACATCACCGCCATTCTGGTCGTCGTCGCTTATATTATTCTTCAAAGCAATTTTTACGATTAGCTGATCAGCTAATGCTTGGTGAGTTTGACGACCACCATTACTCCCCACAAGCGGTTATTTATAAGGCTCGAGATTTAATGAATGATGGCACCCTGATCCCAAAGTCGGTTGTAACTTTATATCAATGGATTAATGAGGGTGTGCTTCGTACGTCCAATTTAGACCTCTTTGAAAAACCTAAACGTAAGCATCATCAAACTCATCCGCAAGCTAAAAGGTGCTTAGGGCCTAATATTGCTCAACGACCTCAAACTGCGGACCAACGGTCCGAAATTGGCCATTGGGAACTGGATACAGTTCAGGGACAGAAAAACGGTAATGACAGTGTTGTACTAGTAATGACTGATCGCCTTTCACGAGTTAATATCACGAGTAAAATTGCTGGTAAAACTGCGCATGCAGTAAATCAGTTCTTTATAAATTTGCGCCAGAAAATGGGCACAGATGCTTACTATCGCATTTTTAAGACAATAACCTCTGACAACGGTTCAGAATTTAGTGAGTTAACACAAGTTCACGATCATGTTTTCTATGCTGATCCGTATTCCCCTTGGGAACGTGGATCCAATGAGATCAATAACCGGTTTCTCCGCAAGGAGATTACCAAAGGTGAAGCTATAAATAACTATAGTAGTGCTCAGATCATAGCGACTAATGATTGGATGAATCACTATCCACGAGCTATGTTTAATGGACATTCGTCAATGGATATCTATCGTAAGGCCTTCTACCAAGAGATATCACAGCTCCATCAACCAATAATCAATTGGTCAGTATTATTTATTTGAGTCCAGTGGCTAACTTATTCTTGAAATTTAGGTTTCAATAAATTCCATTCAATTACAGAAATTTGACACAATAATGGTACATTAGAATTAGGTAGGTGTGTTAGGTTACTAAGAGAATGGGTGCTGTATCGTTGCCATGATGGAATTTAAGAATAATTTAAATATTGTGCCGTTGTGCTTTTATAGATAAATACTAGCTGAGAAAGTGCAGAGGGTGAATATAGTCACCATAGCTTACTGTTTAGTAGTATTGATAATACACTTGTATTGTTCAATAACATTTGATAAGGAATATAATCATCGATTTAAGATCAAGTGTAGTCATAGCTAAGACTACGTTACTAAATTTTTGGGTTTTCAACGAGTTAAAAAGATATCTTAGTTTGCATCGGCTTTATTCTTAATATTGGCACTATTGGGATCAATCAATATATGGTTTGAATTTCATTGCTATCCCTACTTCTATAAGTTTAGTTTTAAGTGGTTTATTACTATTTGATGAGTCAATTGCTTTATAAACTTGTAGACAGGAATTATTCAAACTAAAAGTGTTTTGGTGACCCTATATTTCCTTTATTCAGATTATATTAATAAATGGTATTTTAGGGTATAATAAAGTATGATTCTTGTCAGAGTAAAGCTATTTTTGTACCTACTTTATAGGTTCAATATGGTGTAAGGAGCGTATTGTATTCTGGTCATAAGTACTTTAGTGCTTTAACAAAACAATTAGTTTGATTAACGTATTAGTTCTCAGGTATAGATACGCGTGATAATCGTGTAAGGTGCCTGAGGACTTTTTAATTTAAATAATAATTGAGGAGAAATAATATGACACAAAATTACAATGCAGGAATAACCTCATATGCGTTGTGGTTCAGTGAATTTAAATTAGGTGTTTCTATGTATCAAGAAGGTAACACACTTGATGATATTAAACAGGCTAGCGATAATAACAATGTCTTTGAAATGCCATCACGTGATCGTGCTAAACGAGCATCACGAAATTTAACTAAACGCTTAAAGGCTCTACCTGAAAATATAATTAATCAGTTTGAATTTTTGGATGTCAACAATCAAAAACTAGTAGCTTTGTTATCGATGATGTTAACTAATCGATTACTAAATGAGTTTGTTTATGAGGTTTACCGCAATGAGATTATTCTTGGAGACAAGGTCCTGGAAGAACGTGAAATGATTGAGTTCATAACTAGAAAACAAATGGAAAGTGAACAAATTGCTAAGTGGACAAATGAAACATCCAAAAGGGTTCGAGGTAGCTTAAAAACTATTTTACGTGATGCAGGATTGCTAAAACGTGAAAAGAATATTGATATTGTCCTTCAACCATTTATTGATCTTCACCTAGCTAAATTAATGAAGCAAGACCACTTAAATAAGGAGTTAACCGCATTAGGAGGGCAAGGCTGATGGGTGAAGATGAGCAATTACATTTTGAAAAATTGATTCAGAAAATTCAAGAACCTGATTTTCAACGTAATCAAGGGTTGTCAAATGAAGTTGGGTACTATATTTACCCGTACAATGTTGCAGATACACCTAAAGTGCGTGCAAATTTAGATGACCTTACTAAGTCTGAAACAGCAATGAAAATTAACCTAAAAGTATTTGATTTGTATGACATTATGCTGGATAGCATTCACAAATTAAAAGGGATAGCAGATGATGACCCATTTCGGATTTTAGCTAAAATGGAAAAGCAAAGCGGAATCGATCAAGTAGCTCAGCAAATTAATAACTTGATGCGAATGGATGAAAACCATAATGATGTTGTTAGGTATGTCCAGGATCACATTGATGATCAGCATTGTGTGATTTTCATAACTGGTGTTGGGAAGGTTTACCCGCTGATTAGAGCGCACAAAGTGTTAAATACAATGCATCAAGTGTTGGATAAAAATCCAGTTGTGATGTTTTATCCCGGTAAGTATAATGAACAAAATTTACAAATTTTTGTTGAAGCTAACGACCAAAATTATTATCGTGCATTTTCAATTTAGTAATGGCAGATTGCAAGAAATAACTTGAACGAATTTAATGACGTAAATTAAGCAGGAAGATCTCGATTGGTGTGCGCCAGTTAAGACATTTAAGTGGCCGGGAATTCAGATACCAATTGATTTGAACCAGCTGGCGATCGCTCAGCTCTTCAATAGCTTGTCCCTTGGGAATAAATCGTCGCAAAACTCGGTTACGGTTCTCATTACTACCGCGTTCATGTGGTGAATAAGCATGGGCAAAATAAACCGGAGTACCAGTTTGCCGTTCAATTGTCTGATAGTTAGCGAACTCTTTCCCATGATCCACGGTCAGCGTCTTGAGCTTGTCTTGAAGTTGACTAGCTAGTTCAAGTACGGCTTGAGTCATAGACTGACTGTCGCGGCCATGGAGCCGTTTAACAATTGTCAGGCGACTCTTACGCTCCACAAAAGTAGCCACAGCTTGACCTTTACGTTTGCCAGAAAGTACGGTATCAGCTTCAAAGTGGCCGAACTCCTGGCGAGTTTCGACTTTATGAGGACGCTCCTCAATGGAGCGGCCGTGACTGAACGTACCACGCTTTTCTTTAGCACGATGACGACGAATTCCATGATCAGGCAAATCGGGTAGCTGTACATCAAGCCAGCCTTGATCAATCCAGTTATAGACCGTCTTGTAGGCAATCCCAACCACATGGGCAACTTGTTCAGGGGACCACTTCTGGACTTGAATCTTTTCCTCGACCAAGTGTTTAAGGTTTTTAGTGAGCGAAGACTTCCGCCCCCGTTGACTAACCTTTTGTTCAAAGTCAGTTTGCGCTAGCTCAGCCTGGTACTCACTATTTAGCCGGTGAAGTTCGTTAAAGATGGTGGTCTTACTAAAGCCTAAGTAGTTAGCGATGTATCGCAAGGAACGTCCTTCATTATGAAGTGTTTCAATGACAACACGGTTCTGGAATGATAAAATAGTGGTGCTCATCAAGGCCCTTCTTTCTAATGGATTGTACGGTAACACCATTAAAGACCTTGATGGGTTTTTCTGTCCACTTAAATGTTCAACTTAAATTTTACAATCTACCTAATTAATAATTTAGGAGAAAACAATGATTATTAAAGATATTTTTGCAAAAGACATTAATCGAAATATTCGTGGGGTCATTAAGATTGGCCAAGAAGCTGAAACCATAAAAAAACAAGAGCTCGAAGAATACGTGGTAACTGATGAACTTCAGTCTCACTTTAAAAGATTCTTTTCAGCTTATGTTAATAGTATTAATCGGCCAACTGATGCAACTGGTGTTTGGATTAGCGGTTTCTTTGGATCCGGTAAATCTCATTTCCTTAAGATCTTGTCTTACCTACTAGACAATTCTACGGTGGCTGGGAAGCGCCCAATTGATTATTTCAGGGATGATAGCAAAATTAAGGATCCAGACACTATCCAGCTAATTGAACAATCAGAGCAAGTTCCGACCGATGTTGTCTTATTTAACATTGATGCTAAAGCGGATGCTAATGCAGCAGCAGATAAGTCGGCTATTCTCACTGTTTTTCTTCGAGTCTTTAATGAAAAACTGGGATATGATTCTAATCCGTCTGTGGCTAACCTAGAACGTTGGCTAGATGATCATGGTCAGTATCAGGCATTTAAGGACGCCTTTTACAAAGCTTCTGGCAGTCACTGGGTTGATGTTCGTAATAGTTTTAGTTTTATCAAAAATAGTGTTAAAGAAGCCTTAGTGCAATCCGGATCGATGACTGAAGGGAATGCTGCCGATTATTTATCTAACATGGGAAACTTCACGATTAATCCTGAAGAGTTTGCGGGAATGGTTAAGAAGTACCTTGATAAGAAGGGCAATAATCATCATATTATCTTTTTGGCCGATGAAGTAGGACAGTTCATCGGCGATAATGGAGACCGGATGTTAAACCTACAAACCATTGTCGAACAACTTCAAACACAATGTGCTGGTCAAGCATGGGTTGTAGTAACTTCCCAGCAACAAATTGATGAGGTTACCGCTAACTTTACTAATCAAAAGCGTGAAGACCTTTCAAAGATTCAGGGACGTTTTAATACAATGATTAACATGTCATCCGCTAATGCCAATGAAGTTATTCAGAAACGATTATTAGCTAAGAAGCCAACGGCAAGTGATCAGTTAGCAGCTATTTTTGAAGAAAATCATTACAACATTAATAATAAGATTAATTTTAGTGATCAGGTCAGTCGTAAGAAATATGCAGACGATAATGACTTTATTACGAATTATCCGTTCATCCCCTATCAGTTTGACCTTCTTAAGGAGGTATTAGGAGCAGTCAGAAAACATGGGGCAGAAGGTAAGCATATGTCAGATGGCGAGCGTTCTTTGCTTGCTACTTTTCAGGCAGCAACAGTTACCTATGAAGATGATAAAGTTGGTCGTTTAGTGCCCTTTTCTGCTTTTTTTAGGGGAATGTATGAATTCTTAAGTCATGATCATCAAGTAGTATTTACCAATGCTGAGGGTAACGATGCCGTTTGCCCAAATAGTAATCATGATACTTTAGCTATGCAAGTTCTTGAAGTTCTGTTCATGGTTAAATATCTTGATAATTTCCCCGCAACATTGGAAAACATTACCACGTTATTGATTGATGGGATTTTTACTGATCGTGAAGACCTAACGTCTAAGGTAAAAAAGGCATTGGAACTTTTGATTTCTCAAAAATACGTTCAGTTGAATGTCGAAACATATGAATTTTTAACTGATAAAGAACAGGATGTCAACGAAGCAATTAATAGTTACGAAGTTGATGATACCTACATCATTAATAAGATTGGTGGATATCTAATTGGTGACAAGTACCTGAGTGATCGTTATGTGCCGAAGCATATGGGTAACCAATATGTATTTAACTTTAATATTTATATTGATGGATCGGCATACGGGAGATCTAATAACAATCAAAGTTTACGGATCGTTACGCCGTTAAACCCAGCTGGCGAAGAGCAATATCGAATGACTGCTCAGAGTGGTAGTACGGTGGTTCTTGTTCTGCCAGACAACAACAGTTACATCTCTAATTTCCGCCGTGTTGGACAAATTGAACAATACATTCAAAAGTCTGCCGGAAACCTTGATAATCAAGAAGGTGCTATCCGTTTAGGTAAAATGGATGAGCGAAAGAAACTGGAGAAAGCTGCTGATGAAGCCCTTTTAAATGATTTAAACACTTCCACAATCTACGTCATAAATGACGTTCTGGATGATAATACTGATATTACAAGCAGGTTAAATGATGCTTATCAAGAAGTTATTGATTCTAGTTACCGCAACTTGAGTTATCTGACTGCAATTAAAGATGAAAAAGACGTACTTCACCTGTTAAAAGGTACCGGTGAAGAGGCAAATACGATAATTGATGACAATCAACAAGCGGTTCAGGCAGTGATTGATTACCTGATGATGAAAACTAATCAAGGGATGCAAGCACTGTCGATGGAAAACATCCGTGATCACTTTAATGACATTCCGTTTGGCTATAATGACGAAGATATTGCTTGGTTGGTAGCGAAGGCATTTAAAGACGGTAAGGTTAAATTAGCATTTAATAATGCTCCGATTTCTATTGGCGATGCAGTTAATAATGCTCAATTAATTACTAGCTACTTAACGAAAAAACAGCAAGTAAGAAAGTTGACCTTGCAAATTGTTCGGGAAGTTTCAGAAAAACAGAGGAAAGCTGCACGTGATTTTGTGAAGGATATTTTACACAAGCGTAGTATTCTTGCTAATAATAATTCAACTGAGCAGTTGGCAGCTAAAATTGTTACCACTACTGAAGAAAAAATCAATGAACTAAATGGCTTTGATGCCTTCCCTCAGGGCCCAGGGAAAGCCTTGATTGATCAGGGGGTAGAATTGTTAAAACCAATCGCCAATTCAGGTAATAATAGTGAACGAACATATGGCTTGATTGATAAACACCTAGATGAGTTAGAAGATTGGCTAGAAGACATGGATGATAATGGTATCTCTGATTTCTATCATTCTGATACTCAGAAATCGGTTTGGCGGAGATCGTTGGACTACATGGATAGATATAACCTAGCAAAGGGATTTATTGATTCTGATAATGCTGTTCATAAAACTGCACAAACCATTAAGGAAAGCCTTAAGAAGCAAAATATTAGTCGGGTCATTCCTCAACTAGAAGCCTTGAATCAGGATTTTGCTACCCAATTTAATGATTTAGTTGATAAGTTGTATTGTCAATACCAGGACAAGAGTGAAAATTACTCGCAATTACTGGAACAACGCTTAGCAGACGCTAATTTCCCAGAGCAAACTGCTAACAAACTTCAGCAGCGGATTCAGGATACAATTTCAAGAGATAACCAAATTGCTGAACAAAAGAGTAATGATGGCAAGTACACTGAATTAAATGACCAAATCCAGTTGCTGAAACGTGATGCCGATCAGCTACAACGGGAAATTGATGAAACTAGTCAACAAATTGCTCGAGATTTACGCCGTAAGCAAGAATTGGCAGAACAAGCAACGAAACATGATTCTAGTGAGCGGCCTCATCCGGTTGAAAGCATCTCCCATGAAGTAGTTCATACTAAACGGGTAAAGACAATTAAGATTAGTGATCTTGAAGGACAAGCATGGCGAATTACTAGTGATAGTGATTTGGATAGCTATATTAACCAGTTGAAGCAGTCCTTACAACGTGAAATAGATTTAAACGATATTGTGAATGTTGATTTTAAGTAGGGTAGAAAATGGATAAAACAAAGATAAAGAATTTTGCTGTTAATGCACGTAAAGAATTAATAGATAGTGTTCGGCAACGATTGGCAAACTTTGGGATTGATAAAACAGGAATAGCCGATGAGCTACCAATTTCCACCGCAGCTGTTAAGTACTATACTAATGAACACTTCCCATTAAAGGGGAAGGCGATTGGCTGGCGTAAGCAAATAGTTAGTCGACTTAATCAGGATACCAATCAGGAATGGGACAAAAAATTGAATCAATTTATCGATGAAGTTGCTTATACCTGGTTTAATAGGATTATTGCCATCCGTTTTATGGAGGTAAATGATTACCTACCTAGTAGGACACGAGTTCTTTCAAGTGAAGAGGGCAGAATAGAGCCCGATATGATAACCCATGCTCTGGAAATTGAGGATGATTTGGGTGGCTATAGTGATAAAGAACGTACGCAGATTACAGATGCTCTAATGAGTCATAATCCTACTCAATTAGATAAGGTATTCGGGATGCTGTTTATCAAGCAGACAGATGAATTATCGAATTTGCTACCAGGATTGTTTGAAAAAACTTCTAACTATATGAAATTATTGTTTGTACCTAACTACAGCAATGGAGTTATTAAAAAACTAGTTGATGAAATTCCAGAAGAAGACTTTGATGTATCGAAGTCTGGCCAGGTGTCCATTATTGGCTGGTTATACCAATACTATATTTCTGAATTGCACGATCAGGTCGTTAACATTACAGGGAAAAAAGCAGTAAAAAAAGCCGATATTCCTGCAGCTACTCAGTTATTTACAACAGACTGGGTAGTCAAATACATGGTTGATAATTCCCTTGGCAAGTACTATTTAGAACGTCATCCCCAAAGTAGTATTAAAGGTGATCTTAAATACTTATTGCCCGCAAAAATGGAATTGGTGCAGAATGGCAAGCAGCTTATTGAATACAAGTTCCTGGATAATGCCATGGGTTCAGGCCATGTTTTAATATATGCCTTTGACTTGTTTATGAAGATGTATCAAGAGGAGGGATACTCCTCTCGTGAGGCGGTCCTTCTTATTCTTGAGAATAATCTGTATGGCTTTGAAATTGACAAGCGAGCTTACCAGCTGGCCTATTTTGCTGTAATGATGAAAGCCCGGCAGTATGACCGACGAATATTTAAGCGAGATATCCATCTCAATCTATATCTCTTTAAGGATTTAGTATTGCCGAGTGTATTTTATGATAGGTTGCCACAACAGATTGCTGACGAATTAAAAGAAACTATGGCGGATTTTTCTAATGCAACTGAATATGGGTCAATTATGCAGATTAACAGTCATCATGATTGGGATAAATTAATGGCAACAGTAAACTCAATTGAGCCGGTTGAAGACTTGGATATTGATGGTATTAATAGGGCCAAGGATAATGCCTTACAAGCGCTTAATTTGATGAAGTTACTGACTTCTAAGTATGAAGTAGTAGTAACGAATCCACCATATCTAAACAAATTTGATAAAACACTTAAGAAGTATCTAAATAATCATTATCATGATTATTCTAAGGATCTATTTACAGTATTCGTATACCATAATCAAGAATTATTATCTAATAATGGGTATGCTGGCTTTATGACACCGTTTGTATGGATGTTTATTAAGACATATGAGCCCCTTAGAAGGATAATTATCAATCATGTTAAGATAGATAGCTTGATCCAAATGGAGTATTCCGCGTATGAAGAAGCTACAGTTCCAATTGATAGCTTTGTTCTAAAGAAAACACATGAAGATACTATCGGCACCTACATTCGTTTATCCAATTTTAAAGGAGGAATGGATGTACAAAGAGACAAGGTTATTAAAGCTATAGATAATCCTAACAGTGATTATCTATACCATACTGATCAGGATAACTTTAATAAGATCCCTGGTTCTCCCATAGCTTACTGGGCTCCTCAAGCATTAATTAATGACTTTGAAAAGGGTAAACCATTAGGACAGCTCGTTGATGCTAAAGTAGGTCTTCAAACAGGTAATAATAAGCGTTTCTTACGCTACTGGTATGAAGTTGATTTTAATAATATCTTTTTTGATGCTCATAATACTGCAGAAGCTAAGCAGTCTGGGAAAAAATGGTTCCCATATAACAAGGGTGGCTCTTACCGTAAATGGTATGGAAACTATGATTATGTTGTAAATTGGCAGAATGATGGCTATGAGATCAAGCATTTTACTGATTCAAGGGGGAAGGTACGGTCTAGACCTCAAAATACCGATTATTACTTTAAGAAAGCAGTGACATGGTCGGATGTAACCAGTGGAGATATTTCAGCTAGATATAGGCAAACTGGCAGTATTCATGATGTTACAGGTATGTCAGCATTTAGAAAAAGTACGGATTTAAAATCTGTTATGGGGTTGTTAAATTCAAAAGTTGGAAATTATATTTTTAAGATTTTAAATCCGACAATACATGCTCAAATTGGTAATTTTTTGAATATTCCATTTTTAAATCCTGAATCAGGCCGAATTAGTCATTTGGTTAATGAGAATATAGATATCGAAAAAAAGGATTGGAATAATCAAGAAACATCATGGAATTTTGATAAAAACCAGTTGGTTGAGCAATCTGGAACACTTCAATTAAGTTACGAACATTTAGTGAACGACTTAAATACTCAAAGGAGTAAGGTTCAGTCGAATGAAACTGAATTAAATCGGGTTTTTATTGATTTATATGGTCTTAGTAACGAGTTAGATGCAAACATTGAAGAAACTAAAATCTCAATGGAAAATCCCCAAAATACCGATCATTGTGAATTGACAGTAAAAAGGCTATTGTCTTACTTCATTGGTTGTGTATTTGGTCGTTATTCCCTAGATAAAACCGGATTAGCGTATGCAGGTGGTAAGTGGAATGAATCGGTATATACTAGCTTTAAGCCTAACCAGGATAACCTAATCTTGCTAACAGATCGTGATTACTTTGGGGATGATCGAGACATCATTAACCGCTTGAGGGAATTTTTACGTATTACCTTTGACCCTTCGTCCTTAAAAGATAATCTACATTTTATTGCCAAAACACTTGATCCTAAAAAGTCTGAACGAGGTGAAAGTGACGAGCAGATTATTCGTAACTATTTCATTAACGATTTTTATAAGGATCATGATAGAACGTATCATAAGCGTCCTATTTACTGGCAGTTTAACAGCGGCCGTAATGATGGCTTCAAGGCTTTGATGTACTTACATCGATATAATAAGGACGAATTGGCGATGGCTCGTAACCACTTGCACGACTTGCAAGCTGCATACAGTAACACTATTAAATTTAACGATGAACAGGAAACTAAGTCCTCGACAGCACGTGAGAAGAATCAGTATCGTAAAGATACAGTTAAGCTAAATAAAAAGATAACTGAGGTTATTAAATATGATGAAGCACTTCAACACCAAGCATTAGCTCAGGTTTCTATTGATTTAGATGACGGTGTTGTTGTTAACCATGCTAAGGTTCAAGGGAACGAAGAATTGTTCTCTAAATTGTAGAACATTGTTAAATTAATTGAACAAACCGGGGATGGGGTCTAACATCTCCGGTTTTAATAGTGCGCCTGGCAATATGTCTTCGCTGGTATTCCGCAAGGGCTACTGGCGAACTGCACACAGTAAGATTTTGAGCTATTCTCTAACTAATAGAAAACTGGAGCGTCTTGGACATATTTATTAGTCCAAGACGCTCTAGTCAATTTAAAGTGGTTAAGTTGTCGAACCGCCGTATACGGAACCGTACGTACGGTGGTGTGTGAAGTCGGTAATTGAACTAATCAATTACCTCCTACTCGATTAGAGAAATTGTATATACGCTAGAGTAAAAACGGAAATGTGACGGATGGGGATTTCCTGGAAGAGTAGAGTAAATTCGTCGGCACTTGTGAATCTTAAAAAATAACTACTCAATTATTAGTATATACGTTATAATCTAATTGTATATATTACTAGAACAAATAGAGGTGTTTAAATTGGCTATCAAGTCACCAACTAAAATTTTTAAGACTGGTAATTCTAGTGCTGTGCGATTAAGCAAAGATATTATGAAAGCTGCTGGATTAAAGGTTAATGACCCAATTGATGTTACGGTTAATCAACAAGATGGCAGCGTGGTTATTAAACCTATTAAAGACACAAACGGGTTTCATGACCGCTTTGAAGAACTCTTAAATAAGAGTATGAAGGATGATCAAGAAGCTTTGGACTTTTTAAAGGATAAGTAAAAAATGAATTATTTGACTGAAGAAGAAATTATGGAAATTAACCGCCAAATAATTCAGTATGCAGGGGAAGGTATGATTCAGGTTTTAGATCCGAACGGGCTAAATAGTATTGTTGAAGCTCCTCAGCAAACTTTCTTTGGCCGGGAAGCCTATCCAACAGTTTGGCTGAAGGCAGCATATTACCTACAAAAGCTTACTAAAAAGCATGTTTTTGCTGATGGTAATAAACGAACAGCGTTAGAAGCAACGAAAGTTTTTCTTCTGCTAAACAATATTAATGTAAAATTTCATGGCATTGAAGCTGGACAAATGGTCTTAGATGTTACTAATTCTCCTGACTCAGAGGAGGTCATGTTAAAAGTAGCAAGATATTTGAAAAATCATCAAATTAAAAACAAGAGTGAGTAGTATGGTGCAATTAAAGTTAGACAAAATAGTTAAAGAAATTAATCATTATTTTGACCAAGGATATCAGTACGTATTCTGGTATGACCCTGATGGTGAATTTGCAGATGATGTAACTGAAGACAATCAGTATTTAAAAGATAATTTAGCTGCTGAATTACAGACCGTTGGTGCGAAGGAACAGTTTAAAATCAAGCGAAAACTACTGGATAAAAAGAATCAGGACCGTAGTTTTTTAGTTTATGTAAAAGCAAAAAGGCCTCAGCTACAATTTGATTATTTTGCTGATATGGAGCGTTATGGCCATGTATTTAGTGCTAAGGCTAGCGATATAGTGTTTGAACAATTGGCTGAGCAATTAAACTTTGATAATTCAAAAAGGAATTTTGTCAAAAAATATTTAAAATATTTTCGGGCTAAGTCCAGGCGTCAAACATATATTCAAAATTTTGAGTCAAGATTAATAAATCATCCTGAATTAATGATCTTATCTAATTTAGCTGGCTTAGATCAGTTTGATGAAAATTTACTATTGATGGCAGTCTTCAAAGGAGGAATGGACGAATCTAATAACAAGATTATTCGATCATTCAGTAAATATGATGTTTTGCCATTATTTTGGCAGATATACGATAAATATTTTGGCTGCAGTAATGTTAGGAGCTTAAAGGGACTGTTCGATGGTGCTTTCGTTACAAGCGTCTATAGTCAATTAGAAGAAAAAATTCCATCAGATTTATTAGCCCAACCTTTTGAAAATTATTCGAACGTGCAAGTTTTCATGAAGCGCTTTAGTGATTCTCGTAAATACCAAGAACTATACCAGAATTTAACGGGAACGGCATGGAATGAACTTAAGCTAGGTACTTACCTAAAAGATGAAAACGTTCAAGATTTATTAAGAGTTGACGGTATAAAACAGATTGACGAATTGCTCTTAGAAAGAGTCAGAGCCAATTTTAATGCGGATGGTACTGTCACTGATGGTGATGAGACTATCGGTGTAATCGATCAAGTAACCGGAGGAGTAAATGCGTTTAATCCGGAATTCAACTTTTTAAAAGAGACTTATCATGTGTTGAAGTATCGACCACGATTCTATGATGACTGGCATGAAATGCTTAATGATTATATAAATAAAGTTTTTGAAGTTGATACTCATTACCGCTACTTGGTGACTAATTACCGACGTATTTCCGAAGATAAGCGTCACAAATATGAAGACATTAAGCGTATGGTTGATGATTATTACAACGATCAGATATTAGATCAGTCTGTTCGTGAATGGAATACTACTTTCCAACTTCAAGATGTTGAATCTAATCAGCGGGAACAAAACTTCTATAGGAACTTTGTTCATGGTGCTAATGAGCGGATTGTGGTGATTATTTCAGATGCCTTTCGATATGAAGCAGCACGTGAGCTTCAAGCTCAGATAGCTAATGATGATAGGATTACAAGTAAAATGAACTATCTACTGACCGGATTACCATCCGTTACTTATATGGGGATGCCTTCACTCCTGCCCCACCATAAGCTGGAGTGGCAAAAGGATAATGTGCTGGTAGATGGTCATATGGCTAATAATGCTGATAATCGCCGTAAAATTTTACAATTATGGGATAAAAATAATGACCTATTAAAACTGGACGATATTCTAAAAGCTACCAGTAAGGAAATTAAGACCATGATTGCTAACAAAAATGTTATCTATGTGTATCACAATCAGGTTGATGCAATTGGCGATAATTTAAAAACGGAAGACGAGACTTTTAGGGCGACTGATCAAGCAATTGATGAGATAAGAAGAGCTATTCAAGTATTAAGAACAAATAGTGTATCGCATATTATCGTGACTGCTGATCATGGCTTTATCTACCGTGAAGCGTCAGTGGAGGAACAAAGTAAAATTGATATTCCAGCAAGTGATTATAATGGTAAAATATCACCGCGCTATTTGATGACACCAGATGACCTTTCGAATATTCCTGGGGTTATGTCAGTGAAACTGGGCATTAGTCTGACAAATAATGATCAAACGAATGTTTATTACCCTGCTACTGTGAATGTTTTTAAGTCCCAAGGTGGTAAAAATTATGTACACGGCGGATCATCATTACAGGAAATGGTAATTCCTGTATTAGATATGAGAATGAACTCGTCAAGATCAAAGGCCGAGTTTGCCGAAATAAGATTAGCAGCTACTCAACATAGTATTAATGCCCTAAGGATGACGTTGAAATTCAATCAAGTCGAACCAATTAGTGACTTGATAAGGCCTCGTAAATTTAACATCTACTTCATGAATCAATTTGGACAGGTAATTTCAAATGTTGCTACTATTAACGCTAATCGAACAGATGCAGAGATTAATCAACCATTATCAGCAGATATCGTAATACAAAATCGACAATATGATCGGAGTGAAGATTACTATCTAGTTATTGATCCGGATAAGGGATCGATTACTAATCCTAGATACCACTATCAAATGAACCTGATAAATGATTAAATCAGTTAATAACAAGAGTATGGAAATCTCCTAACGGCTAGTAGGATTTAGGGCTGTGGGGGATTTTTTGGTTTGTTTGGTAATTTGATTGGAAATAAGGTAAGCACCGAAGGGAAGCTTTTTAGAATATATTGATTATATCCTCTATTTGACGTTTTAAACTGCCTTTAAAAAAAGGCTTCTTAAAACTCGCACCAATAACATTATTATAGTAATCACTGTTTAAAAAATTTTTTAATGACTCACGCATCTGATCGTACTTATTAATATCGGCGTTACGGTGATTAATTTCTTTATCGAAGTGCTCGAAACGGTTGAAAACATATTCCTTAGTACGTTTGTACTTGCGACTGATACTTCTATCAATAGCGCGAACATCTGCGTCGTTGAGTGTGACGGAAAAGGCATCACTATTACCATTAATAACTTCGCTTAAATTACGGCGAATATATAATGATACGGGTTCTAAAGGATGTAATACGGAGTCGAGATTTTCCATCTCACGTTTTAACGAAATTCCTTTTTGATGTTTATAGTGAACAATCAGCTTGTCATGTAAATTCAAATTGGCATATGATTCAGTAGTGTTAGTATGAAGTTTACTGTTATTAAAATCTATATTACTAGACGGTAACGTTATTAGCTTGTATTGATCTGGCACCTCCTTAGCAAACTTTTTTGCCATTTTTAATACACTCTTTTGATTAATTCCTATTGATTCTGATGATTTGTGGCCCAAAGATAGGTGCCCCTGAATGTCGTATGTAATTCTATCCATACTGTAGTAAAGATCCATGTTGTTATTCTTAGGGCTAATAACGCCCCATTCTATTTCTTCGTACAGACCATTGTTGCTATTTTTAGTTGATTTTAATGTTGATATTAGGTTAAGTAGTTTAGCAATTTCCTCACTATCCAATACTGAAAGTGTAGACAAAGAAGCGGCGTGAAGGTCATCTGGGTCTCCATTGTTCATGCCTTTTAATAGCATGGTCTTTTGGCGGTCGATTTGGCGCCAATTAATATTAGCATTTGCTAATAATTTATTTAGACGAGATCTAGAAATACTGTTCTTAAAATTTCCTTCTGCGGGGAAATTGATGATTCTTAGTATTTCTTCAATTGAACAATATATTTTACCATTATCCAGCTCCAAGTACGTTTGGGGCTGGATTTCTTTGTATTTGTACATAATAACACTCCAATCTTGAACGCAAAAAAGTGTCCGTATTTTTAATAGGAATTATGAGTGACAATAAAAATGTCAAAAGGAAAGCGACCGTTTGAATTTTGATATCAACAATTAAATTTTAGCATTTACTAATAACGTAGTGCCATTTGTAAGTAATGATGGTCAATAGTTAACGAATAAAGTTAATAATAAACTTTGATATCACAGTACTTACGGCGTGCATACGCCGTTGCCGAGCTCCGTCAACGGCATCCAGCAGGATTGCCGTCAGAGTAGCCTTCATGGCTCAACACATTATTTGATGGTGTGGGGTTAAGAATGCGTGGAATCAATAAATGGTGAATTTTATAGAAGTAATTGCAATTATCTAGTAATTAATACTTGGATGTGGGTTAAAAGCCCGTTCTATTAGTTCTTGAACGTCTGACCAAAAAGGATGTGAGGCTATGTCGGATGAAAAAAAGTCTGAAAGTATCGAAGAGCGATACGAGAAAGCAAAGAATTATTTAAAGCGATACTCCCATTCCAGTCGGAAACTGTATCAAGCTATTCTGAAGGCTTTACCGCCATTAAAGGTTAATGATCAATACGATTCAGAAAGTATTGATTTAACAATTAAGGCCGGAAAGATCATGGATTTGCTTGGTGAAGCATCGCGAACTTGGAACGTAGCAATTCATTGGTTGTATACAGTTTGCAATCCCAAAATCAAGAAACGTTCCAATCCGAAGTACAGTCCAGTGTATGAGGAACATGCTACTCAGCTACCATTAAATCGCTTTGGTGAGCTAGATCACATGGTGACAGATGAACAAGGTAATCTTATCAGGGCAGGCGATAAGCTGGTTGGTGATGATCGCTTTGTTGGCAAGGGATGTGAAGACTATGGCTCTGCTTGGGATGACAACGGTAATGTTATTAAACGTGATAACAATAACCATCCGGTCTTAGATGGCTTTACTAAGTGGATAGCGCAGAAGATTAATCACTTACAAGAAATTTGTTGTCGTAATCCGAAACGTGATCGTCATTTTGCAGCTTTTTTAAGCAACCATACTCGGGATGATGAGGAAAATAAGCGGAATGGCGAGGTAGAACATAAAGAAGCGCATAGTCATTTGGTGATTGATATGCCAACTCGTCGCACCCGGTATCGGATGATGGAATTACTTGGTTATAATTTTGATGATTTGACTAAGACTTTTAAGTGGATAGACCAAATTGATGATCAACGAAAAGAGCGAATCGAAGCGTTCTTGGGAACGCTTTCGGGTGCAATGCAGAATTATGTTGTGACTAAGCACTATGTCTCTTCACTTCAATATTTGATACACCAAAGTAGTAAAGCTAAGCGTGACCAGAAGACGCCGTATGCGGTTGATGAAGTAATCAGTTGGTTACCAGATGATCCTGGTAAAAGCTATTCAAGTATTGCAGGTGTTTATGATGACGAAATGGTTGCAAATGGTATTGATACGGCTATCGTTCGGAATCTTCATAGTCCTTACAACATTGCACATCATACTGCGAGGTTGGTAGGACGCAATGATGGTGATCGGGTATTTTCTGGACACCAGTTAGCTAAGTTGCGAAGTTTAGGTACAAAGGGTGCGGGAAAAATGAATTTTAGTAAGAAATCAAAGAAAATGATTCTTGACCAATTGATGGAATGGATTTATTCGGGGCGGATGCAGGTGACTGACTGGAAAGATGCAATCCATGCTGCATTTGATGATGGTGATGCTGCTAGTTTGATTGCTGACCAGGACTTTATTAAACGTTTGACTGCAGTAATGGATGACCAGCGTGAATCTACCATTAATGATGTTAATGCGGATCGTAATATGAACACTATCTTTATTACCGCTGCCCAAGGAGGTATTGGAAAATCTTACCTGGCGAGTCGTTTATGTCAGTATTTAGAAAAGGGACGGACACCATATATGACTGCAGCTGAAGACAAGGGCAAGACTGTAGATTATTGGCAAGATTATCAAGATCAAGCGTCCGCCGTGATTGATGAGGTTTCACCATCATCAATTGAGTGGAGTGCACTTAAGGATATGCTGGATCCGCATAAGATTCCGCGTGTTTCCAGTCGCTTTCACAATACGAGTCCTTGGAACTTGAATTTATTGATTATGACAAACGTCTATTCTGATGGAATTGCAGGCTATGTACGTGACGTTCTTCATTATGCTCCTGGTGTGGTGAAGCTAGGCTATCTAGAACAAAGTGATTCATATGGTAAAACTTGGCAGTTAAAGACTAATGATCCTGAAGCCGGCCAAATCTATTTGTCACAACTAAGTCAATTATTGCGGCGCTTACCAATTAATGTTCATTTGTGCCCAACTGATGATGGTAAAGGGACTGAAATAACGGTATCAATCATTAACTTTCGTCCCGGTGGACGTGCAGTTAGACATTACGATTATGTTTATACACGCCAATCTGATCACGTTTTTAAGACTGTTATTAATGAAGATTTATCCGATCAAGATATGGAACGCATTGTAAAGACTGTTGCCAAAATGATTAAAGATCTCCAGGTAAAAGCTACAACAATCTTCCGTCAAAATCCTAATGCCATTCTTAATGGTTCAAATGGATTCTTGGAACGTCATGCGAATTTTGGTGTTTATGTTAAAAATGATCAAGCCTATCTTTCAGAAGAAAAGGGACAGGAAAATAGTTCAGACTATCGGGGACTATTTAACGGTACAGGAAAAACTTCACCAACTACTAATATGCTATCGACATTAAATAATCTGAGATATGAATTATGGCCAGAATTTGTTAATAAAGATAACAATTTCAAGCCTGATCTAAACCAATTTACGGCGTTAATGTGTGGATTTCTGGTACCAATTCGACGTGGTTATGGTGATGAGTGGATTGTGGCTAGGCTAAGTGATAAGGCAATAAATTTGCTTAAAACTCATCGTGCAACTGACTTAGTAATGCACTTAAATTCGATCGATTCTATCGACAAGGATGATGACTACTTTGAATTGAAAACGAGTAAGAAAGTTGCACGAATTTTAACGAATTGATAATTAGTGGGTGCCACAAAACGTGGCGGGAAAGTGGTGGGGATTTGACTACTTTGAACCATAAAGTAGGACGTGTTCTGGTTCTCCTTGCGGCACAAAAGAGAAGGTAGAACCCAGCCTAAACAGGTCCCAAATTGGGTGGCTTAGGTTGCTGTGTTTTGCTTCTGTTTGTCACACACAAATGAAGGCCAAAAAGGAGATTATTAAGAACAAAAAGCGGCAGGATGGTTCTTGATTTTAGAGGTGCAGGGGGAATGAAATTCTCTTTGCCAAGTAGGCCTAGTGATATCACTAGGTAACTACTTGCCCGTTGCTTTTCTGGCCTTATTGCTAGTTGATTGGCACGTGTAGCCAATCAACATGAGCGCGGAAATTAAAGGACCTTAAGGGCCATAATGACCAAGTGAATTTTAGCAATTTAATTGATGATTTTATCATCAATTAACGGCCAGAATTGCAACGTTATCCACACTAGAAAGGAGTGATTTGATGCTGAATAATAACCAATTAATCAAACGGAAACAGCAGATTAAAATGCATCGTCGAGTGCCGGAGAAAAAGCACCCATACTTGCTACGAATTCCACAAAGTGACTTTGAAAAACTTCAAGCTGTAGTAGGCGATGAGTCGATGAGTAAAGTGCTACTTCGAGGAATGAAAACCGAATTGGACTATCATTTAGCGGTGCAGAATTTGATGAAAGAATTACCTGATTTTCAATCGGTAAAGCAATTAGATGAGTGGCGTTTTAGACATCTGAAAAGTAGCCCGGAATTGCTTGCTAAGCATGTGATGCCCGCAACAATTAAAGCTTATTTATGTCGGTTAGAACAGCACGATAAATTGAAACAGTTTGCTTTGATTCAGTGGAATTCGATTGTGTACTACTTAAATCGGATTGGCGTTAATTTAAATCAACTAGCTCATCAGGCTAATCAAGGTAATGCAGTGAACAGTGAGCAGCTACAAAAGTTAATTCAAGCGACCGTGAATTTATCAAGTCTCATAAATAACAAATTCAAAGGTGATGATAGCAATGTACGTTAAGAGTAATTACATTACCAACGCATATGGACGGTTGAAGTATCTCTTTGATGAACCAGCGCATGATGGTTCAGCTCAGCGTGTACTCGGTGTGAATAGTTCGCATGTGTATTTATGGGGACCACGTGGTCAACCATATTTATCGCAAAGTGGTTACTTCTTAAATCAACAGTTTAGGATGGTTAGACGCCGAGCTACAAACAAACGAAAGCGACAACAAGCGCAACATTTGATTTGTTCATTCTCAGAAAGTGAGATGCCGACAGACGATCCAAAACAATTTGATTTGGAAGTTGCCCAAATTAACCAGTTAGTCGGCGGATTTATGAAACAATACTTTCCTAATACACAGTGGGTGTCGGCGGTACAAGCTGATGGTCAAGAAGGTCATAAACTACATTGTCACATTCTGATTAATAGTGTGTACCCTGATGGCAAATGTGTTCGAACTAATTCTTTTAGCGTCAGTAAATTACGCCATGAATGGAATGATTATCTGAACAATCATTTTCTCGAGGTCACTGGTCATGTGTATGTTAATCCATTTGACAAGGAAAAGTCAGGTGAGGTAATCAAACCTAAGGGATGGCAGGCCGTTCTTAAGAATACGTTGAGTTGGGCGCGGAGTCAGGCAAAGTCTATTGAAGAGTATTTATTACTACTAAAAGATAAAGATATTACGGTGACAAAGCGTAATAAGAAAGGCGACTGGTCGTATCACATGACCGTAAATGGTAAAGAGAAGACCATTCGTGACTTTTACCAACGTCGCGATCGAAAGACCGGATTAGTTAAATCAACGCGTGGAGTGGGGAAGGAGTTTACACCGCTCAAATTGAATAATTATTTTAACCAAAAACAGGAAACTAAGGAGGTTTCAGTCGATGAAGAATCTAAAAAATTCCATGGACGATCTGAACAACTTGTTGAAGCCAACAGGCAACAGCGACAAAGGTTCCAAGAATACATCGCACGACAACAACTTGAAGCAGATGATGAAGAGCCTGGCAACCAAGCAGGATCTACAAAACTGGACGGGCGACATCAGCAAGACTCTAAACAATCAGAAGAACAATCTGAACCAGGGAGTTAGTGACATTGCCCACCAGGCTATTAAGGATGCTTGGAATGATGGTCGTACTAAGTCATACGCAGACCTAGAACAGAAATTTGAAGGCCAACAAGCGAGAATTGATCGTATGAATATTTCAAAAGCACAAGCCGAAGTAATGGCCAGTGCTGATCATTCGAAGATTGAACAATTGAATCAAGTTGTTAATAAGCTAGTTGTTGTGATTAATCACAATAGTAATTTGCTGCGACAGTTAATCAATGAGGTTCAACAGCCAGTTGATATTGATGGACAGGACTTGTTACGTGTAATGCGCGAAGAGGCTAACTCTACAACCAGTCAGCTTCTAAGTAGGGAAGTGGTTACCTATATTAACCAAGTTAAGAATTCGATTAAAGAAGATAAACGGGAAGTCACTGAGTCACATAAGGTGATGAAGGATGCCCTAACTAAGTTTTCAAACTCGGCATTAGTTATTTTAGCAGGGATTGTTCTAGCAGGGGTGATGCCCTGGTGGCCTGTAAAGATTATTGTTGGCGTTGGATCAATTATTGGAGGGATTATCTATGGTAAAGATTTATAAGAATCACTGTAATGGTTTTAATGGTGAAGTACAAGATGCTTCTCCGTTGAATGTAGAAAATACACAAGAATACTGTGATGCTGTCGCAATGGCAAAATTTAAATTGAGTACAAGTGTGCGGTATTTGGAAGGGCCATTTGACCAGCTTGCTGATTCAATGCAAAATTTGTGGTCAAGTGAAGGAATGCAAGTACCTGGTTTTGCAACAAAGTTCGCTGATTGTTGGTCAAATGATGACTATGTAGCATTTTGTGAGCAGGTGAAGCTCTGGGCACTAGATCATGAAAAGGATCCCTTCAGTGAACTTTATCGGCGAGTACGTGAACTTATCTTATGTGATAAGAAGTCCCTTCAACTATTAACGATTCGTAAGTTACTGGATAAGTCAAACGAGAATGAAAAAGTTCTATTTAAACAGCAAGCGAATGTTCAACAGCTATGTAATGAAATTGGTGAAAAAGATGATCAGATTTTCGTTGAGGACGATAGTTTCGAACATTCAAGTACTCAATTTGAACGTTTGAAGTCATTAGTACAATCTATGCGGCAGCATTCTAATTATCTTGTTAATCAGCGGCTTACGCGTCATCAAATGATTAGTGTCAATGCCGATAAACAAGCAAAAATTATTGCTAAGCCAGTTCCAGCAACTAAGGAACCTAATCAACCAACGGTGAATAAGGCTAAGGATAAGGATGATGGTCTTGAATTGTAAACAAAAAAGCGACTATCCCCAGCTACCAACTTTGGAAAGTCACTTTTAATAACAATAATTAGGATTGTTATCCTGCTCATTATCCATCTAATCGTTGCAGATGTAAATCGCATTGAATAATAAAGGATGATGAATAACATGAAAAAAGTAATGGATTATCAAGACTTACGGAATCTCGGTTATCCTCAAAATCAAGCTCGACGTATTATCCGTCAAGCTAAACGTAATCTTGTTAAACAAGGGTTTGCATTTTATAATGGTAAGCGAGTTGGTTTAGTACCAACGGCTGCCATTACTGAAATTATCGCTCTTCCAGATTTGGAGGACGATAAGCAATGAAATCAACGAAAATTGATGGATATAAATATGTCCGTATCGATGAGAACGGGCATTTTTTCTACCAAGTATTTTTAGGACGAGACAGCGAAGGTAAACAACATTTTAAAAAGGGCCGTAAAGATCAAAAGGGGCTAAATTTTACTTCAGCTAAAGCCGCGGAAGCAGAAGCTATGCGAGTTAAAGTCGAATATATGAATCGACACGCCGAAGATTTACGTCGTATCACGTACGGGGAATTTGTTCGCCAGGATTTTTTACCTAAATATAAAGCTGATGTGGAAGATAGTACTTATAATTCACATATGCGAATGATTATGCTATCAGTAGACCGATTTGATGATCGTATTCTGGATCAGATTAGTGTTCGTGACTGCGAAGAATACCGAACTTGGCTAATGAGTGATTCTGGGTTTTCGCGTGATTATGCTAATGTTTGCTATGTGGCTTTTCGTCAATCATTAGGCTATGCAGAACACTTAGGCTTAATTACTACTAACGTGGCAATGAAAACGAAGGCAATTCCTAAGGGAAAGGCCGTTGCTAAATACTGGACGAAAGCTGAGTTCGAAAAAGTCTTGAGTCAGATTAGTACCGATGGATTTTATGAATATTGCCTGTATGTAATGCTACTATTCTATTATCGAACCGGTGTCCGGGTTTCTGAAGGCTTTGCTTTAACATGGGATGATATTGACCTAGTTAATCAAAAGGCGCGAATCTTTCATACTATGTATTACAAGAATAAGGATGATTATCGAATTAAGCCTTATACTAAGACAAAAGCTGGGAAACGGGTTATTACCTTAGATGATGAATTAGTTCAAATCTTAAGAGATTGGCGTCAAGCGCAATTAGATCATGGAGTTAAAAAGTTTGTTCTTTCTTATGATGATCGTCCAATGATTAAATCGACTTTAAATAATGTACTGCATAAATATGCTAAGTTGGCTGGTGTACCAGGAATCAATGGACGTGGTTTAAGGCATTCTCATGCTTCTTATTTAATCGCTGAATTAGGAGCCGATGTCCTGACGGTATCAAAGCGATTAGGACATAGTAGCCCTGCCGTGACCCTTCGCTATTACGCTCACATGTTTGATCGTAATGATGAGTTAATTGCCGATAAGATGGTGGGTTCAATGGACTTAACACCGGCTAAACAGTCCCAAGTTAAATTTAATGGCAATCAAGTGGTACCCTTTACTAAAGTTGTATAGGTGGTTGTTTGCCAAACTGTTTGCCATAAAAGTAAACAAACGCGCAAACCCTTGGTATGACTGACATGTTAACCAAATTTCTATTATTGATATCGAATAATATCCTGGTAGCGAAATGCCGGTATAACGGCATTTAAACGGTAATAAATCAATTTAAATCTACCAAAAAGCAGGCACTACGTCATCAAGAAAACGTAGTACCTGCTTTATTTGTTATGAGGAATGTAGACGCTATTCTTTAGCCTTGATTCTTTTATAAAGGAATTATAAAATAAAAATACACAATTATAAAAGAATTATAAAAACGAGGTGAGCCCGATGAATAATCCATTTATGCCTAGCTTTGGACGTTTACCTAAAATTGCTATTAACCAACAAAATGCCTTAAATGATTATTTGCAAGGAATCACAACGTACGATGCTAAATATCAAACTTCATTAGTATATGGCGCCCGTGGTTCAGGGAAAACAGTTTTTTTACTTGAAGTACAACGTACAATTGATCAAATTCCTAATTGGCATTTTATTCGTTTGAATAACGGTCAAGGTAATTTGCTTTTTCAGCTTTTACATGGACTACAAAAAATTGCCGGGATGTCTATAACAGATTTAATTAAAAGCATTCAAGGATTATCGGTTATGGGCAACAGTATTACATTAAAAACGTTGGAGGCAACGGGGCAACTTGACTATTCTGATCTTTTGCCAACCATATTAAAACGACTTCAGGAGCGGAATCAATCAGTCTTAATTGGAATTGATGAAATTGAAATCAGCGATGATGTTCGAGCTTTCGGATCAATGTATCAAACCCTAATTGGTGATGATTATAATATATCGTTACTAATGACTGGGTTACCAAGTCGAGTATCTGAAGTCCAAAATGATAAAACATTAACCTTTTTACTGCGTGCTAACCGGATCATTTTATCCCCATTAGATGAAGAATCCGTTCGCTATCAATATGAGCAAACGTTTCAACGAGGCAAGCGAAATATTGATTATAAGGTCTTGGATTATTTGACTGGTGATGTGAAAGGCTACGCTTATGCGTTTCAAACATTAGGTTATTATGCTTGGCGTTACAGTCAAAATAACTTGCAACTTGATAAAGATGTATATTTAGCTACTGTTAAGAGTACTAAGCAAGATTTGTTTAGGAATGCTTATGAAAGAATGTATTTAGACCTTTCCCGTGGTGATTTGCGGCTTGTCCATACAATTGCTGATTTAGTGGGAAATGAGCCAATTGCAATGCGTACTTTAGGCGAAAAACTACAGTTAAAAGCTAATTACTTATCAGTTTATCGTGCTAGACTACTTGATGATCAAATTATTAAAGCTCCACAACGTGGCTATGTTCAATTTGCCTTGCCCTTTTTTGCGGATTTTGTAGAATACTGGTCCCAAAATCATACCTAAATTTCAAGAATAAGTTAGCCACTGGACTCAAATAAATAATACTGACCAATTGATTATTGGTTGATGGAGCTGTGATATCTCTTGGTAGAAGGCCTTACGATAGATATCCATTGACGAATGTCCATTAAACATAGCTCGTGGATAGTGATTCATCCAATCATTAGTCGCTATGATCTGAGCACTACTATAGTTATTTATAGCTTCACCTTTGGTAATCTCCTTGCGGAGAAACCGGTTATTGATCTCATTGGATCCACGTTCCCAAGGGGAATACGGATCAGCATAGAAAACATGATCGTGAACTTGTGTTAACTCACTAAATTCTGAACCGTTGTCAGAGGTTATTGTCTTAAAAATGCGATAGTAAGCATCTGTGCCCATTTTCTGGCGCAAATTTATAAAGAACTGATTTACTGCATGCGCAGTTTTACCAGCAATTTTACTCGTGATATTAACTCGTGAAAGGCGATCAGTCATTACTAGTACAACACTGTCATTACCGTTTTTCTGTCCCTGAACTGTATCCAGTTCCCAATGGCCAATTTCGGACCGTTGGTCCGCAGTTTGAGGTCGTTGAGCAATATTAGGCCCTAAGCACCTTTTAGCTTGCGGATGAGTTTGATGATGCTTACGTTTAGGTTTTTCAAAGAGGTCTAAATTGGACGTACGAAGCACACCCTCATTAATCCATTGATATAAAGTTACAACCGACTTTGGGATCAGGGTGCCATCATTCATTAAATCTCGAGCCTTATAAATAACCGCTTGTGGGGAGTAATGGTGGTCGTCAAACTCACCAAGCATTAGCTGATCAGCTAATCGTAAAAATTGCTTTGAAGAATAATATAAGCGACGACGACCAGAATGGCGGTGATGTTCAAGATATGTGGCCTGACCAGCTTCATAACTATAGATGTAGTAAGAATATTCGTAAATCTTACCATTAGATTTTTGACGACGAAGTTGGCGGACCGTACCACGGTTGAGCTCGTTATTAATTGTTTGATGATTAACTCCTAATTGGCGACCAATTGCGCGATTGGAAAGTCCTTGCGACTTTAAAGTCGCAATCATCACACGTTCTTCTTTAGTAAGATGAGCATTCTTTTTATGAGTAGTCAATAAAATAGTAGACATGGTATCATTTAAGTGCGTCATTTGACGGACATCCTTTCATATAGGTTTGGTTCACTTAATATGATACCTGATGTCACGCCGAATGGCGTTTTTTATTTACCACCAACTGGGTGGCTAACTTCATTCTATAATCTACCTCCCAAAATCATATTGATAGTTTTTAGCTTTTGCCTAAAATTAGGGGTTGGAGTTCACAAATAAAATTTCATCGCTATTTTCATATTCTAGGTGATAATTGCTTAAGAGGCTAAAAAGCCAGCTAACGGGATCACCGGAGATGCTAATTCATGCTATATTATTAGCTGTACTAAGTAGCGTTACAAATGAATAAGGTAGATTCAGTATGCATAATTTAATTTTTCTGACAGATCTAGCCAGTCCCGATTTGGCTCCCTATGTGCGGTTCAACGAAACCCAGCTCTTTCATGCCCTGACCCCCAAGCCCGGTCTCTTCATTGCGGAAAGCCCGAAAGTGATCGAACGTGCCTTACGCGCAGGCTACCGGCCGGCGTCCCTTTTGGTGGAGGAAAAGTTCCTTGAGCGTGACCTGGTGGATTTGGATCATGAAATGGCGGCCAACCAGACTGGGGGATTGGGTGAGACACCGATCTACGTCATCAAGCGCGATCTGTTCGGCCAACTGTCCGGCTACAATCTGTTGCGCGGGGCACTGGCTGCGATGCACCGGGTGGAGCGGCCGGACCTCGCCAGCTTTTTGGCAATGATGCCGAGCACGCATCCCCGGATCGCTATTCTGGAAAACGTGGTTAATCCGGCCAATATTGGGGCAATTTTTCGGTCAGCAGCAGCCCTGGGCATCGATGGGGTGATCGTGACGAGCGACTCCGCCGACCCGCTCTACCGCCGCGCTTCACGGGTGGCGATGGGCACCGTTTTTCAGGTTCCGTGGACCTACATTGATGCCAAGGTTTGGCAGGAGAAAGGGATTAGCCTTCTTCACCACTTCGGTTACCAGACGGCGGCGATGGCGTTGCGTCACAACACCGTTAGCATTGCCGATCCGCGCCTGGATGAGGTAGATAAGCTAGCCATTATTCTCGGCTCGGAAGGCCCCGGGTTAAGGGAAAAGACGAT
Organism: Limosilactobacillus sp.; assembly: GCF_022482365.1. Classification (NCBI taxonomy): domain Bacteria; kingdom Bacillati; phylum Bacillota; class Bacilli; order Lactobacillales; family Lactobacillaceae; genus Limosilactobacillus; species Limosilactobacillus sp. Next base: position 1,138,797 of record NZ_JAKVPE010000001.1, on the reverse strand, counting down.
CGCACAGAGTGATTTTACGATTAAGATCCCGATGGCGGCGGGCGTCGACTCCTTGAACGTGGCCGCCGCCTCGGCCTTAGCCTTTTGGGAGCTGGGGAATCGGAAGATGCCGTAACAACGGAAACAAAAATAGAATTTATTGCTGTGATGCAAAATCACTTTTTACGTAAGAAATCCTAGAGTAGCGATCTTGGCACTCTAGGATTTTTCTTTTTACATTCTGTTGACGCAAAGGAAGATGCGCGGTTCGCGCATGAGCTTCTAAAAATTATAAAAAATTTGTAAAAAAACGATTGAGCATAAATTGCCAGGAGCTAGTTCGCAAAATTGAACTAACTCCTAGCTGTTTTTGTTAACAATGTTAGTAATATTTATAATTAAATTAATCATATTATAAATAATGAACTATAATTAGCAGTAACTAGGATGCTTTTGGTGGGAGGAGTATGCGATTATGGTATCAAAAAATAATCAGAAACTTTTGGCACGGAAAAATGCTCGTCAGCATCAACACTTTGCCTTACGAAAACTGACGATTGGACTGGCCTCCGTTTTGCTGGGGACCACTATTTACGGTGCTGCCGATGCCGATCAAGTTGCCACCGCTAACCAATCGGCGGATGCTAACGTGAGCCTGACGGAAAGCAGCACGCAGCCGAACTCTGCCACTCAGGCCGAATCGGCGACTGGCAGCACTGCGGCCCTCAGTGCGAATGCGCAGTCTTCAGGTTCAAGCCAAACTACTTCAGGGTCGGCAGACGCCGCGCCAGCACAGTCAGCTGCGGCGGGCTCGGCTAGTGCAATTACGGCAGCTAAATCTGCGGGCTTGACGGTATTTGATTTGCAGGACGAACCTACGATTTCTGGCCTAACCTTTACAGGTGACGTCAGCGAGCTCAAGAATACAACTTCAGGTAAAGCTGCCACTAATATGAATTTCCAGACGGGTGACACGGCGGATTTAACCTATACGATCCGAAGCACCGGTGATACGTCGAAGGTACAAAACTACTATTGGCAGGTCGGTAGCAAGTATATCTTGATGCTACCGGCAGGCTTCAAGCTGGCAACACCGTGGCAGAGCGGGGACTTTTACACCATTACTGATCTAGGAAAGGTTGGCAATAATGGCGAATGGGCTTACCTTGCCACCCTTAGTAAGACGCCATATTATGGGATTCCACTTTCCTTAACTGCGCACATGACAGCAACCAGTGATTTAGCGGGCACTCACCAGTACAGTGGGCAATCATTGCCTAGCCTGCTGATGGCTGTTAATGACAATGGCATCTTTAAGGGCAGCAATTCTATTGTCCTTGGTGGGCAGATCTATACCGTTGATAATTGCAGTCAGTTCATTGGCGATAATCCGCTGAATTATAAGATTATTCCGGGATCGACGTCACTCAATAGCAGCAAGTACACGGTGACGTCGATCGAACATTCAGTGCATGATGTGACCGGAGCCGGCAACAGGGGCTATGAGGAAATCGACCCAACCATTCAAATCAATGGTCAGGTAAACGCGGGCGACTACATTGACTTCCGGTTGGGAATTCCATACAAGGACAACAGCGGGCAAACTCAATACCTGATGTACGACTCCTCGCTGTCGAAAAGCTTCGACTTAGAGAGTGGGGTTGGGACGGTTTACAACATGGGTGACTACTACCGGCTAGTTTTCAATTCGACGGCCAGCCGGCTCAGTAATCTGCAGGTGAAGTTGCAACTGAAGTGGGGCTCGGATAGCAATCAGGCCTCGCTCAATGCTAACAAGAGCTATGTCTACCAGAAGACAAATGATGCGACGAAGAACGGGACAACATTTCAGTACACGCCGACTGATGACCTGATGATTAACGGTCAGCGCTTTGCTAGTGGCTTTACCGTAACCGGAACCTATGTTGATCCTGCAGTGAAGTCAGATACTGCCAACCATAACGCATCATATGAAACGATTGGATCAGTTAACCGGACTTGGAACAACCGGGGGACCGTTGTCATTACCACTGACTGGTATAATTCTGAAGCCGCAGAACTATCCACGGATGTCTTGGGGAATGAATTTGATCTCAAAATTGCGGTCCACCTCGACCCAACGGGACAGATCACCTATTCTTATGATTCACCAGAGGAACTTGCCCAGGCCATTGAGAACGAAGTGGTTGCACCGGACACCCAATTGCCAGCCAACCAATTAGTTAATGACGCAGCTCTTTACGCAACCGTCAACAAGACCGCCGGGCAAAAGCCAACGGTTCACGTATCGGTTACACGGACAATTACAACCGATCCTAGCGACCAGGACACCCAAATTGTGACTTATCATGTTAAGCTCACCACGCCGGACGACCCCGCGGCAAAGATTTTGTTGAAGGGTGCCATTAGACCAGTGACCGCATCGGCCAACAGCTTTACAATGCCTACTGACATTAAAAGCTACCAAGCTGATTTAGCGGCCGCCCATACCGTTCAAAACGCGAACTATGGTGGTGGTAATGATGATGTAAATGCAGCCAAGACCAGCAACGAAGCGTTGATGAAAGCTTTACAAACGGTTAAGCCGTTTTCCGGTCAATTTATAACCTATAAGAATGGTCAAAAGACTTCTTCAGGTGTCTGGGGTGGCCCATGGCAAGCGACCATTCGAACCGTTGGCAATAACGACCTCACGGGCGGCGGGGATGTTTCGGCCTTAGTAACTGCCACTTTATCGTTTGAGGACGTTGACTCGGGGCAAAAGCTGAGCTCGGATATCCAAGACCAGAGTTTCTGGGCTAATCAAATTAAATTCAGCGGAGCACAGAATGCCTACAGTCAGCTGAGCGGATACCAATTTGTAAAGGCCGTCAGTGTATTGGACGGCCAACAAACAACCTTGATTAATTTTGACCCAACCAAGATCGGTAGTTATGATTTTGGTAAGCTTAGCAGCAACGGACCAACTCAGTTCATCATTTACCTCAAACGGACTTCGAGCCAACAAAAGGCGACGTTAAAATTCGTGGATGATGATGAAAATGGGACAAGCTTGGCTGGCGAGCTGACTGCCAGCGGCGATAGCAATACACCGATTACCTTTATGGATGTTAACAGTCAAATAGACAAGTTAAAGCAAAAGCATTACGAGCTTGCAAAGGTAACGAACGATAATACACATGCAACTTTATCTGGTACGGACTGGGCAACGATCTTCGGCGCATTTGACAGCGACACAAAGACTGACCAAGCCTTTACGATTCACTTTAAACATGCAACGATGCCAGTTGATGGTCGTTCTAAGACGGTGACCGAAACGATCCATTACAAATATGCTGACGGGCACCAAGGTCAAGCACATTCGGATTACACCAAGAAGCTGACTTTCAAGCAAAGCAGAACCAAGGATCTCGTTACCAACAAGACCTCTTATGGCAAATGGACAGCACCACAAAGCTTTGACGCCGTTCCATCTCCCACGATTGCTGGCTACACTCCAGACATTGCTACTGTCCCTGAGCAGACGGTGACCGTTACGAACGATAACTACAATAGCAATCTGAATATCATAAAAACCGTCACCTATAATGAAAATAAGAAAGCTGATCAGCAAACCGCAAGCTTGAACTTTTTGGATGATACAACCGGTGAAAATATTCATCCAGCGCTAACCACTAGTGGTGATAGCGGCGCTGCAATTGTCTTTAGTAGTATTGGCAATTTGATAAATCAGTTCGAACAGCACCACTATCAATTAGCTAAAACGACTAATGATAATATACATGCAACTTTATCCGGTGCGGACTGGTCAACGATCTTTGGCACGTTCGACAGTGATACAAAGACTAACCAGGACTTTACGATCCACTTTAAACACGAAACGACACCGATTAGTCGCACTAAGACGGTCACTGAAACGATCCACTATCGGTATGATAATGGTCAACAGGCTGCCAAGAATCACACCCAAGTTTTGCCCTTTGAAGGAACAGGCTCCAGGGACCTGGTTTTGCAAAAAGATGGTCCTCTCAGCTGGCATCTGGAAGGGACCACTACGGACCAGGGTGACTTTAAGGCTGTTGTTAACCCGAGCATTGCTGGTTACCACGTTGCCTCAGCTAAGGGTGCCAATGGTCAAAACGTTCTCGATCCGGCAACTAACAGCGTTAAAGCTTTGCAGGGGGTAAACCATCAGTCAGCGGATCAAGTGGTAACGGTAGTGTATGCGGCTGATTCCGTACCGGCACAGTCGACGAGTCCGAGTTCGCAAGCCTCGACGCCATCAGCCCAGCCGACGAATCCAAGCTCACAGGCCTCGACGCCATCAGCCCAACCGACGAACCCAAGCTCACAGGCAACGACCTCATCAGCGCAGCCAACGAATCCAAGCTCGCAAGCTTCGGCACCGGCAACTCAGCCGACGGAACAGCCAATGAATCCAAATTCCCAAGCTTCGACGCCGACGGAACAACCAACGGCTCCTTCAGCGCAGCCGACGAATCCAGGCTCTCAGTCATCGGCACAACCGACCGCTCCGGATTCACAGGTTTCTGAGCAGCCAATCAGCCAGCCAACGGCACCGAGCACTTCGACACCGAACTCATCAACGCAATCCTCGGTGCCAAGTATTCCGACAACAACGCCATCAGCGTCCTTGTCGCAATCCGGTCAACCGACCCAGCCGGCCGTTCGAAATTCTGCACCGCAACTCGCAACACATAAGCCTTCTCAGCTGAGCAGCGACCCCGCGGTCAAGACGCCATTGCTGGGCGTAGCAACAAACGCCAATAACAAGCAAAAGCTTCCACAAACCGGTAATCATACCAGCGCCTGGGTTTGCGTTGGTCTTCTACTTGGCGCGGCTGGCTTAATTGGCTTGCTAGGTTCCAGAAAGCGACTGTAAACTTTTGTAACCAAAAAAGTCTCCAGAGCGTGTGCTCTAGAGACTTTTTCTTAAAATGCAATTAGTCTTCGCTCGTCCGTAAGCCGAACGCCTTGCCCCGCAGTGCGTGGATGCCAAGGCCGATCAGCATTCCGGCGATCCCGAAGCTCAGCCAGCCGAAACCGTTGGCGAAGAACGGGAAGTAGTGTTGGGCAAAACCAATCATGGCTTGGGCCCAGCTGGTGTTGCGGATCAGGGCCGGGGTGGCGTTGATCATGTCGAAGATGGCGGGGATCAGCGTCAGGCCAGTCGTAATCCGGTAAACCAGCGGATCGGAGTGGAAGAGCGGCGAGGTGATTCCGAGGATGATCAGAGTGATTGCCAGTGGGTAGAGGAACATCAGAACCGGCGTCGACCAGGCGATGATCTGGTTCAGTCCCATGTTTGCAATCAGGAAGGACAGGAGGCAGTTAAACCGCAGGAAGGCCTTGTAGGAAATCCGTGGGAAGCGCCGGTGGAAGTCCTGGGAGAAGGCAACAACCAAGCCCATCGCACTGGTCATGCAGGTAATCGTCGCCAGGGTGGCGAGGATGGCGTCACCCGCGGTCCCCATGTAGTAGTGGGCAATCTGACTCAGCGTGGTCCCGCCGTTGGCAGCCAGGCTGAAGTGGCGGAGACTGGTAGCCCCCAGCCAGGTCAGGCCGAGGTAGATGATGGCGATGCCGGCCATGCCGAGCAGGCCGCTCTTGGCAACGGCCAGTGAGATCGTTTTTTCACGCTTAATGCCGAAGCTGCGGATTGCCATGATAACGGTGATCCCGAAGGCCAGGGATGCCAAGCCGTCCATCGTGTTGTAACCCTGCAGGAAGCCGTTGGTGAAGGCGGCCTTCTGGTAGGCGGCGGTGATGGTGCCAGAAGCGGCGGAACCCAGGGGATGAATAAATGCTAGCAGAAAAATGATGAAGAGCAAGAGCAGAAAGGCTGGGTTCAACAGGCGCCCGATCAGGTCGGTGATCCGGCCCTGCTTGGTAGAGAAGAAGTAAACCAGGGCGAAGAAAATTGCTGAATAGATCAGCAGGCCGATGTGGTTGCTACTCGCGGAGAGGTGCGGCGTGATCCCGATGGCGTAGGGAACGGTGGCCGTCCGTGGGGTCGCGAAGAGTGGCCCCAGGGTGGCATGAATCAGGATCAAAAAGATCAGGGCGTAGCGGTGGCCGTTGGGCAGCGCCAAGTCATAGATCCCGTTTGAATTGGTGATGCTGATGGCGAGCAGGGCCATCAGTGGGAGCAGCACCCCGGAGATCAGGAAGCCACTACTCGCAGAGAGCCAGTGGCCGCCCGCCATTTGCCCGAGGTGAACGGGAAAGATCAGGTTCCCGGCCCCGAAGAGCATTCCAAAAATCAGTGATGCGATAATGATTGTCTTACGTGTATCCAGCTTTGTTTCCATATCAACAAGTCCTTCCTCAAAATAGAATTTCAACGTACAAAAAAACGTCCCTTCCGACAGTTGTCGAAAAGGACGTTTTCACGTGTTACCACCTTTATTCGTGCTGCCATCACTAGCAGCACCTCACCCCGTACACCGCAGTATACGTTGACGCTGTAACGGGCGCACCCGGCTGGAACTCTCGCTTGGCGATCGCCCCAGCCACTCCTCGGCTACTTTCATCTGAGCGCGCCTCCACCCGTTCTCACTTACCGGGCTCCCTGTGCGATGCGCGGTCACACTACTCTCCGATTCATCGTGTTTGCATTGTACGTTGAATTGATTGTCATTAAATATAGCAGGCCTGATTAGAAAATGCAAGAGGCTTTATTAAAAAAATCTAATTTAAAATTTGTGAATTTTGCCTTAAGTGTGATCGAATAATGAATCAGTTGAAGAGAAAAATAACGATTATCGTCCAATAACGAAAAAGAGAAATTTAGTGAAAAATTACGCATTTCGTGAAACGCTTTCAGAAAGTGGTGGCGGGGAGAAAATGGCCTATGATATAATAAAAGTGGCATAACAATAACTATTTATCGGGTGGAGGAGGAAGGAAAATGAAGAGAAATCAATTTTTAGACAGTGCTAACCAAAAACAGCGGTTTAGCCTGCGAAAATTGTCAATCGGGACTGTTTCAGTCCTGTTAGGTACAACCTTGTACTTAGGAACTACGACAACTACAGCGCAGGCGGATACGACCGCAAATAATGAGCAAGCAACGGTGACCACCGGTTCTGACTCATTAAATTCTAATGAAGTGGCGCTGCAATCACAGAATGACAGTAGTCAACCGTCGGGCAACAGCCAGGCGGCTTCTTTAGAACAGGCTAACAGCACCGGCAGTGCGACGAGCAGTGCTGCCGATTCATCAGCTAGTTCGTCGACTGCCACTCTAGCGGATAGCGATGCAGCCGCGGATACGCCGGCCGCAGCACCGTCCACGGAAGGTTCGGCCACGCCGCAGCAGGATGAAGAACACTTGCTGGCGTTTGACGGTACCGATACGATTAACTTCGGGAACAAAACAATCAAACTGCGCTTTAAGACAAGTGATACTAAGGAGGGCGATGTCTTTAAGATCGTCATTCCGGAGACTGGTGAGGGATTCGATGTTACCAGCGAATACAATACTAGTTCGGGCTATAACATTGCTTACGGTGACTTCCAAGGTGACGACAACGATCAAAGCGGGTACGGTACGGCCACGCTGACCCATGATGCTGTAAAAAAACAGTGGGTCCTTACCGATAAAGTTACCAAAAAGGTGAGCTTCAACCAGCCGTTTACGATTACCCTTAATGATGAGAACCTTAACAAAAAGATCCTGCATTCGACGGGGCAGTTCACCGGGAAGATCTATCTGTACAAGAACGATAAACAGATTGATGAAGTGGACTATAAACTCAACTTGGACGCGCCAACAATCAAGCTGAAGTGGAACAACAATACATTTGGTTATGATTATGTAACTTCCATCTATACCATGGACGGCACGAGCGTTACAAATGCGCGGCTGAATGCTAATACTGACTATCAGTGGAAGATGAACGCCGAGTTCCCACTGGAATTCAACCACGGAACTACGATCACTATCACTATGCCAGAGCATTTCCAGCTGAACGAGGAGCTGACTAAGAATAGTAAGTACCAAAAGAATCTTTTTGACACTTGCCACGCCACCATCAATCAGGAGGAAGATGGCACGGTTAAGATCACGATTCCTAAGTCGACTAATGAAATGCTGGCTAACGCTCGAATTCACTTTAATACTGACTTCTCTCTGGTGGGGCAATTTAGGATGGATGTCCCAGGCCATGAGACTCTTTTAGCAGCGGGAAAATATCCGACTCTGACGGAATACACCAATGACCAGGGGACGACGAAGAGTTATTCGGCAGAACATGCGCCGTACGTTTATATCATAGGCAAGGAGTCGGGAAGCACCAATGAACCGCAGCCATCTGCCCTGACTCTGGATATTGATCCGGATGAGTACGATGGAAGCAAGCCGGTAACGTACATTGACAAAGCGCAGAGTCATAACCTGAACCAGAATATTTCCTTTGGTGCGGCTCCGTATGCGTTGAAGAATGTTCAGGCAACCATCACGATTCCGGACGGGATGAAGATCACCGAAGTCGGTACTTCTGGCAATCGGCAACCGTTTAATTACACTCTGCACCTGAGTGACGGCAGCACGGTCACGGGGGCCACTACCAGCATCGGTGCGATGACTGAACAAGTCAGCGGTGGAAAAACGATTACCAGTGTCGACATTGTGGTGGACGACATGGGGGCGTACAAGACAGTGGGCAACCTCTACCTAAAGGGGACACTGGATACGACCAAGGTCAAGGTTGGCGACAAACTGAAGACGACCCTGACGGTCAGCGCGGCCGGCATGGGTGAAAGCGTCGAAAAGTCCATTGAGCAGGAAGTCGTCAAAAAGGCGCCTGATCCTGTTGAAAATAATATTGACGTTACTGTCGATGAACGGAACACAAATCCAGGCTATGCAAATGCCGGTTACATTGACATCCACGTTAAGAAATCGACAGCCGAGAAGCTGACTTTTAACGTTGTTTTGCCAAGCAACACGAACCTTAGCTATGTTCAATATCTGCCAGCCGATGGACAGGTTGAAAAATCAATCAATGCGGACGGCCGGACGGTTCTAACAATTACTGGGACCTTTAAGCAAGGCGGCATCAACATCTGGCTCAATAATTCCAGCCTGGTCACCGAGAAAAATGAAAAAAGTGACTTTAAGGTTTACCTGGGCGAGATGACTGAGACTAATTTGCAGAAAGCCTCGGAAAGCCATGGGAGCAAGACGACTGATGGTGGCCTGTGGACAATTATGACCACCTTCGCGACGCGCACGACTTCCTTTAGTAAGGGGAATCAGGGCGGCGACTTTAAGAAGGCAAGCCTTTCGACCAGTTGGGGAACCGATGAGCTGAGTTTTGAAAATACCATAGTTAACGCACAAAAAGATACGCTCTTAGCCCTGAAAATCGCTTCCGTTGTTCCGGGGACGTGGGATGGCAAGTCGGAGTACGACATGGCGCTCACTGGTCCGGTGACGGTTAAGAACATGCTGACCCAACAGAACGTTACTGCTGGTGTCCAGAATTACTACCTGTTGGCAGAAAGTCTTCCGGACCTGAGCACGATTGCAAAAGATTCTGACCCAATCAACCATTATGGCTTTGTCACCGCCGATCAGGTGACGGATTGGTCAAAGGTCAGAATGGTCCTGACGACGATTGACGAGATGCCGGGTAATGATATTTACGGCATCATCCTGTCCGGAAACGATCCAACCTTTAAGACCGATGCGGGCAAGACGGCCTGGTCTTCGTCGATTGCCTGGGCAAGTAATGTGCTGAATCCATATCCGGTTAATCCAGGCGATAAGGATTCGGCGAAAGTCACGATTCAGAGCATCAGCCATGCCAACTTGATTACGATGGTGCCGAACTCGGAAGGAAGCGCTGCAACAGATAACGAAATTGTAGAATCTTCAGATGGAGGCAACGCTGACGGGACAGTAAAAGAGTATATCGAGTTCAAAAAGACCGATGATACAAAGGCCAATGATACAAAGGCCAATAATATTCTGAAGAAGGAAGGTTACACTTATCAGGTTTACTATTTTGGTGAATCATTAGTTAACCTTGTCAATAGTGAAGGCAAGGATGATCAAGCCACACTGCTTAAAAAATTAGATGTTCCGTTTTTGAAACAAACAGTGCAGAGTGGTGAAGTCTACGATAGCTTAAGTGATGCCCTGAAAGCTCATCCAAAGTATGATGATGAAGATGACTGGGATGCGGTGGCGACAGCTGATAATATTGCTGGCTTCTACACCCAGAACTTCATTGTGATCTATACTGCTGTTGCCCCAAAGCAGACGCTCTACATTTTGAGCGATAACGATCCATACGCGGATAATGAGACTACAAAACAATACGCACTGCCAAAGACGACTACGGAAGCCGATCAATCGGGGACGGGCTACTTTAAAGTACAAGGCAATTCGGCAGATCCTCTTATCAAATTGGAACAAGGCGAAGCTAGCAATAAATTTAGTGAGAGTACGTCTTGGGATAATGGACCAAGTTTGTATACACGGGAAGGCTACTATATCAGTGAAGTTACATATAAAGTGACCGATGCACAGGGAACGACACACACCGTTACGCTGAAAGTCAATAAGACTTCACACTATAACCTGGAAAATGCGGCAGGAGACAATGTGGATCGGCAACTATTGAGGATTTTGAATTTCTTAACCACGGGTTACAACGAGACTGGTGGAAACGAAGCTACCTTCGAACTGACTAGTAGTGGTTACGGGGCCGACCAATCACCGTTTGAGATTGAGATTGACGGACTTGACGGATCTTCAATTGATACGAGTGAGAATCATCGTCAGCTTGTGACATCGGGTTCCTCAACCTGGGTCTACGATGAGACGAAGTATGATAACAGCAACCAACTGAATCTCGATCCGCAACCGCAGATTATCACGCTGACCTACGCATCTTACGGAGATCAGGTTGCCTCACTGCGTTTCTACGATGATACCGACGAAAAGTTCATTGACACCCTGCCGGCACTGTCCGCCAAAGGCAATAGTAATGGAAAGATTTCGTTCACCATTCCGGCCGGCTATGACTTCTCTGGCTACGATTTTGTTGGAGTGACCGTGGGAACTGACCCGCAGAGCGCAGAAAAACTTGATGGGGCACAATTGCGTGATGTTCAGTACGGAAATTTTGATGCGGACTACACAACTGATCAGAACTTCATCGCGCACTTCACGCACCGGACTGCGCCAGTAGAACAGAAGTACACGGTCACGGTGCACTATGTTGATGAGAATAACGCCGTGATCAAGGATCCAGCAGTTCTGGGTGCTGATTACAAAGATGGCGACCATTACGACGCAGCGCCAGCAAAGAAAAGCACCATCACCTTCAACGGTCAGACCTACGACTACGACAAGACGACTGGTGCGGCTGAGTCTGGCACGATCAACAGGTCAAACGTCGACGTGACCTACGTCTATAAGCTTAACCAGCCGGAACAGCCGACGGGGCCAAGTCAACCGACAAGCCCGAGTCAGCCGACGGAGCCGAGTCAACCGACGAGTCCAAGCCAGCCAACGGAGCCGAGTCAACCGACGAGTCCGAGCCAGCCGACGGAACCGAGTCAACCGACGAATCCAAGTCAACCGACAAGTCCGAGCCAGCCGACAGAACCAAGTCAGCCGACGAGTCCAAGTCAGCCAACAGAGCCGAGCCAACCGACGCAGCCAACGACTGTTAACCAGCCGAGCGTACCGGGACAAGAACCGGCAGCTCAGCCACAAGCTCAACAGAAGACCACCCAAAACAAGCTGCCGCAAACCGGCAACGATTCCTCCGCTGCCGTAGCGGGGATGGGTGCTCTGCTTGGCATGTTCGGTCTGCTGGGCCTTGGCAAGCGCAAGAAGCGCGACTAATATTTTGATGTTACCGACAAAAGGTCTGGGATGTTTTTCATCCCGGGCCTTTTTGTGTTTTAGCAAAATAATTACCCGATAAATCCACAGATTTGTGCAAGCTTGCGTAAATTTGCAGATTTATCGGGTCGTAAAAGCGCCAAACCCAATTCGTATTTTTCAAAGTTAGGAAACCGTAGTCCCTTCATGATTGAAACGATGCCTTTATCATTTGATTGACAGAAAAAGGTTGGAAAGGCCGAAAGCGTTTATAAAAAGTGATATACTCGACTCGTAAGTTTATTTATAGGAACTTGATTTCCGATTGCTTTTTTGGGAAACCACTGGTCACTTTATTGGGGGAATATAGATGTTATCGAAAAATAATACTTCGCTTTATCAAAAGCAGCATCGCGATCAACGTCAACGCTTCGGACTGCGGAAATTGTCCGTTGGTGTTGCGTCGGTTCTGTTAGGAACCACTTTTCTAATTGGGGGGGTACAACTGCCCAAGCTGCTAGTCAAGACTCTTCTGAAGGAACTTCGTCAGAGCAAGAGCAAGAGACAAACAGGGTCGCTAACTCTGACCAAACTGTAACTCTGCAGAACAAGAGCACCGCTGCAAATAGTCAAAGCGGAACTGCTAGCGCGCAGCCAGCTGCCCAGAGTGCCGTCCAAAGTACTGCCGCTCAAAGTAGCGCTGCTGCAGATGTACAATCAACGGCAACTGCCGACAGCGCTTCCGCAACTAGCCAGGCTGAAAAGAAAGCCTCAAGCAGCGCTAACAAGAGTAGTCAAGCTAGCTCAGCCGCTGCCCAGAGCAGTACTGCTAATAGCCAATCGACTGCCACAGCCAAGCAGACAAAATCAACCGGCCTCGACCAGTCCCTGGCGGAAACCTCCGGCCAGCTGGCTACTAAGACCTTTAGCCGGACTATTAAATATCTTGATCTAAGCAGCCAACAGCAAATGAAGGACGATAATGGTACCCTAATTCCGGATACGACCTTCGTCATTACCGTTACCCCCAAGTACACGACGGATGCCACGGGCAAGAAGACCTGGACCTGGTATTACAGTCAGCCCAATGGCTTGGCAGAGGCTCAGGCTCCGAAAGTTAAGGGCTATCGCTTCTTAGTTTCTTTCGGAGGAAGTTGGCATATTGAAAACTCTGTGATTGCCTCGCTGGATGTCCCGGCCGTGGCAAAAGTTGACAAACTAGTAGATGACAATGGAAACCCAATTCCCAATGCATGGAATGCGGCTGGTTCGACCATTGATGCAAATCCGCAAAAAATTTATTATACGAATAATTACTCCGTTAGTGTCAAGCTGATTGATGATACGACCGGTCAAGCATTGGTTTTGCCGGCGAATAACTCGCTGGCTAATTGGTATCATAACGGTACCTATGCTTATTCTTACTTTGTCCCGGGAGACTTTGTCGGAACATTCAAGGGTATCACTGGCTACCGCTTGACATCGGCCAGCCAAGCGCTCCTTGATCAGACATTTACCAGTGACAAAAATGGCAGCAGTTACTTGCCGTCACAGGATAAAGCTACAGATGTTGACATCACCTTACACTACACCGAATCCAAGACCCAGTTTACACTGCTCAATGAAGCAACTGGCAAGCCGATTACGGTTCCAGATGGGACTTTCGACTATGGAACCTATAATGCACAGACGGGAGTGTACACAGCTGCTGCCGGTCAAAATTATTTCGATGATATGAGCCAGCTTAGCGGTTGGAACCTAACGAGCGATTCACAAGCTACCTGGGATCAAACAACTGATAATGGGAATAATCAATTATTGCCAACCGATGGGGAAGCAGACAAGGTTGCAACTCTCTACTTCGATCAGGCCTATCCGTTGAATATTCATCTGGTGGACCAGGACGGCCAACCAATTCAATGGACTAACGATTATTACAGCAACGGTACTTACAGTCTTGATGCTTCCGCGGATAACTTAATCGATGACCTAACCAAGATTCCGGGCTACACCTTGACTTCAGAATCTCTTGCTGCCTTTAAGAATGCTTTTGATTACAGCGAGGCAGATGCGGCCTACGCTACCAAAGACGATTTCAAAGGCCTGGACCTGACGTTGACCTATAAGAAGGCTGATTCAGCTTCCTTTACCGTTAACTTTGTTGATGCCGACAGCAATAACAAGCAAGTCGCAACTAAGGACTTTAGTGGCAACACGGGCGACAATCTGACCCAGAACGTTAAGGACGAGTACCAGTCTCTGCTCAACCAGCACTACACGGTGGCCAATGACCCGCTGAACCTGGTTAAAAACGGCCAGCTGGTAAGTGATGCCAATGTTGTCGTCTTAAGTGACGGGATGAAGGGCCAGACCTACACCGTGACCCTGAAGCATGCCACGCAGTCTATCAATGGTCAGCAGGCTGTAACTGGCTCAACTACGCAGACAATTCCAGCTGCCGTTGATCAGAGTCAGCTTAAAAAGGAATTTACGAAAAAGATTGTCGTTCAATATGCTGACGGTACGACCAAGGACTTCCCTAACCCAACCACGGCTTATCAAGACGCCGATTACGATGAAGTCACTGGCAAGGTGACCTACAAGGGCAACTGGAGCCGGACGGATGCGGACGGTCATACCGAAAGCCTGGCTGCGGGTACCTTAATGTACAAGAGTGTTGATCTGTCAACGCTTGGCCTCACGGAATCAGCCTATGTCCAAGGACACGGTGATGAAAAGCTGTCTGCCATTCCGGCAATGCCTGTAACGCTGGAGAATACGGCCAACCAAGCTTCAGTCTTCGTCAGCCTTTACCAGGCACCCGCCTCTGACGCCGACACGACAATCCATGTCTTTGCTGTCGAATCTGGTGATCTCGCTTCTAAGACTTTCAAGCAGACGGTAAAATATGTTGATGCTCAAGGCAATCAAATGAAAGATCCTTGGACTGTTTCCGTGACTGTGACGCCACATTACCAAAATAATGTGGATGAAGGAACGACGACCTGGACCTGGACGTATTCACCGATCGCTAGTGGAAGCGCAGAGAACATGTCGCCTAACATTTCTGGCTACTCTGCAAGTAAATCTCTTAGCATTATAGATATCCCGAAGTATTTGAAAGCTCAAAATTATCAAGATGCCAGTGATAACCTGGTGAATGCCCAAGCTTGGAATAATCTGCCAAGTACGACGACTTTACCGGATCAAAAGGTTACTTACTCCTCGAACGCCCGCATCACGATTACGACTCCAGGGACGACGAGCGATACCATTCCCGGGACTAACGTTAAGTATCCACGAGACGTTACCCAGGATGAATTGGAACGAGATGTTGAAGTTCCTTACACAATTTATACTGGTAAGCTCGGTGACTACACTCCAACGAAGAAAAACTTCACGGTTAAAGCTACTCGTTCATTGACTTATAATCCAGCAACTGGCGAGATTACCAGAAGTGACTGGACCTTGCCTGACGATATTGATGATCAGATCAACCAACAGATTACTAGTGTCGTCAGGGATTACACAGACAAGGGCTGGAAAGTTAATGGCGCGGTTCCTCAGTTCGAATTTCGTGGACTTAGTAAACAGTTCAGCGCAGCGGAAACTGCAGGGCCATTGACCTTGTCAAGCGACGATTACATTGAAATCGACCTATTCTTTGAACACAGGGTGGTTACTTTTGTCACCGCAAAAGAAAAGGCACAAAAACACAGCACGGATGACAGCTATGTTACCCAAGCAACTACGAATGATCTAGTTCCGGGTACCCAAATTAAATACACACAAAATGTCACCCCAACAGACGTGGCCGTAGATTGTACCCGGACAATTGTTTTGCACTACTTGGATGGCCATACTGAAACTAAAAAACAAACGCTGACAGCAGAACGAGGGATCTCTTTTGATGCCGTCACCAAACAATTTACAGGTTTGAACGATCAGTATGAAGTGGTTGATGGCGATACCTGGCCAGAGTACACTTTGCCGGCGGACTCTTACATGAAGGATCATGACTACATTTCAAGCACACCAATGTCTAAATTACCGGCAGAAGATTTCAACCCCAATGATCCAGCCAAGCGAAACAAGACGGTGGACATCTATGTTGGTCATATTCACTACACCTTCAAATATGTCAATGCCTTAACGGGGGAAAGCTTGACCCCACTTGGCCCAACTGCTCATACTGCTGAGCATCCAGATGGCTTAGCACCAGCACAGACGGAATTTGACCTTGATGCTTCCTATGTTGGGGAAGCACTGGGTGATTATCTGCGGGCCGGAGATACAGATGCTAGTGGACGGACAACAATCAGTAGCCTTCCTGCATACCCGATTAATGGATATAAGATGCTGAATTATGATCAAATTGCCAGCCAGGTAATCAAGGGTGATAGTACCGACCAAACCATTACCTTTGAGTATGCCCCACTATCACCAATTCTCGTAAAGTACGTCGATGAGGACAATAACCAGTCGATTTACGAGGCTACTTTTGATAACAAGGAAGCTTTGCCGGGCCAAAAGTACACCACGGCGGCACTGACCTTCCCTGGTTACCAGTTTGATCATGCTTCGACAAACACAACCGGAACAATCCAACAATATCAAAAACAAAACGATACCAATCCTGTTGTGGTTACGTACTACTACAAAGTAATACCGGGCCAAGAACGGATTGCGCAGTTCTCACGTGAAGGGAACCGCAATAGAGGAGGAGAGTCACCTGTCTTTGTTCCGACTAACGCCAAGGGCAACGTTGACGAACCGGTTGACTACACCGATATGAATAAGCAATTCCAGCAGTTTGAACAGAGCAAGGGCGCTCAGTTTGTTGGTGGTGTTAATATCCTCGATGGTATTTGGGGTAACCAGATTAATGAATTTGATTATCACTACGTCAGGAACCAACAGATTGTTGTCAACTATCTTCAAGCTAAGAATCAAAATGGCGAAATTATTGATACAACGGATGCCATTACGAATCACCCAGCAGTTGAATTGACAGCATATACTGGTAACTGGCAAACTGTTGCACCACAAATTGATGGCTATGTCTTTGATCATGCCGAATTGGGAAGCATGCCTGCCACTGGCACTAAGGCCTCAGGGACCAAGGAACAGACCGTTAGTGGTCAATATGCCGTAACGCCACAGCAGGTGAACTTCTACTACCTCCCAGTTGCTACTCAGAAGACCGAGGAAAAGACGGCCACTCGGCTGATTCATTATGTTGCCAACAGCACTAGTGGCAAACAATTGCAGCCTGATGCAACCCAACAAGTGACGCTGACCGGCACTTACTACGTGGATGCCCAGGGCAACCGGGTTAACGCCACGGAGGCCAAGGATGCTTCTGGCAATCCAATTTACGTAGTTGCTGATGGAACGGCTGTCGAAACTTGGACAATTAAGGCCGGTACTACACCAACCGACGTAACAGAAAATGGTGGCCAGTACGTCTTCAACAAAGCAACTGGCACTGAAGCACCTGATGAAATCACGGTCGGTGCAGCATGGGCTAGCCAGCATGACGTCGCTCAGGGCGAATGGAAGAAGTCCTCTGAGGAATATAACACCGACTTCCAGCTGCAGCCTTCACAGGTTCAGTGGAAGGATGGCAAGACCGCATTGACGCCGGTCTACCTGATCTACGAGCTGCAGGGGCAGTACGCCGTTCACTACCGTGATGTCACGGGGCTGGATAAGACTACCTTTGCTCCAACTGACGGGGTTGCAATTAGTGGTCATGATGTCACCGGCATCAAGGACAGCGTTGGCACGACGCCTGACAAGACGGACAAGCTATGGAAGGATTATGCCGCCAAGGGCTACGTGGTTGTTCAGGCGGATGCCAACCTGGCCCACCAGACCATCACGGCTGGAATGTCCGACCAGTATGTCTACCTGAAGCACCGGGTTGTAGAAGTTACGCCGACGACGCCAACCGAACAGGTTCCAAAGAAGGACGGTAAGCCAGTTGTCAATCCAGCTACCCTGGAGCAGATGGCAAAACGGACGGTTCACTACAAGGCCAACAGCCAGACTGGCGACGATCTCTTAGCAACGACCATCCAAGAAGTTAACTTCACCGGCAAGACCTACGTCGACCTGGTCACCGGCCAAATCACCACGGCCGAATCCACTACGGATCACGACAGCGGCAATGAGGTTCAAGTTGCAACTGGCAAGCCTGGCACCACGACCTGGACGGCCCAGGCTGGTGATGGCTCGACCGTGGATAACGATCAACCGTACTTCGATCAAGTTACGCAGAACCAGATTGTCAATGGCCTGAAGCCAGGTGTCTGGGATGTCACGGATGCAAGCAAGGACAATGCGCCAAAGGTATTGGTTGCCGATCCGGCAAGTGCCGACTGGAAGGATAGCCAAGACGTCTACCTGATCTACACTCAGGAACAGGGCGCTTATAACATCCACTATATCGACGTTACCAACAGTGATAAGACCAGTGGCTGGACGAAGGACGACGGAACTGATCTGACTGCCCATGAGATCAAGAACATTCATGGTTACGTCGGTGAGACGCCAACTGTCGCAGCTGACCAATACTGGAACTTCAGTGACAAGTATGTGGAAGTTGCTCAATCCGCTAACCTTGGGAAGCAGATTCTTACCAAGAATACTCCGGACCAGTACATCTTCTTGAAGCACCGGGTTCTAGAAATTACGCCAACGACGCCGGTCGACAAAATCCCAACCAAGGATGGCAAACCGGTAGTAAATCCAAATGATCTGACCAAGACGGCTACCCGGATCGTTCACTATGTTGAAAATGACAAGACTAATCCAGCACAAGCCACGATCTTACTGAATCCGACTACCCAGACGGTTAACTTCACGGGTACGGTTTACGTAGATGCTGTCACGGGTGAGACGACCACGCCAACAACGGTCAAGGACGTCGTCAACGGTCAGGATGCTCAGGTTGCTACTGACAAGCCTGGCACCACGACCTGGACGGCCCAGGCTGGTGATGGCTCGACTGTGGAGAGCGAGAAGCCGTACTTCGATCAAGTTACGAAGAACCAGATTACCCATGGTCTGAAGCCGGGCATCTGGAATGTCACGGCTGCAAGCAAGGACCATGCGCCAAAGGCATTGGTTGCCGATCCGAACAGCGCGGACTGGAAGGCTAACCAGGATGTTTACCTGATTTACACCCACTACACGCCACAACCGAAGACCTATTACTGGGTCATTGAGTACCAGACGGAGGATGGCGAGCAGCTTCAGTCTAACTATTGGGCTGGTTTCAACTACTACAGTTGGGACTCCTACGATGTCACTACGCTGGGCACTCACTACCTAAGTGAGATTACTACCAAGGATGGTCACAAGTACCAGCTGGTACCGGCGGACACTGTTAACGGGAGCGGTACCTTCGCTAGTGGCAATCAGACCACGATTCTGAAGTACAAGCTGGAAAGCTCGACACAGCCGACGCAGCCAACGCAGCCGAGCGTTGAACCAAGTCAGCCGACGGATCAACCAACGCAGCCAAGTAGTGAACCAAGTCAACCGACGAGCCAGCCGACCCAACCAAGTGGCGAACCAAGTCAGCCGACGAGTCAACCAACGCAGCCGAGCGGTGAACCGAGTCAGCCGACAAGCCAGCCAACGCAGCCAAGTGGCGAACCAAGTCAGCCGACGAGTCAACCAACGCAGCCAAGCGTCGAGCCGAGTCAGCCGACAAACCAGCCAACGCAGCCAAGTGGCGAACCAAGTCAGCCGACGAGTCAACCAACTGAGCCGAACACGTCTTCGCAATCAAGCGATTCGGAGATCACCGGTCAGCCAACTGAACCTGGCCAGCCGACCGAGCCAGGGCGGACGCCGTCAACTAGTACGACCAGTCAGTCGCAGAAGTTGACGCCAACCCAGCCAGCAGCTCAGCCACAAACTCAACAGAAGGCCACCCAAAACAAGCTGCCGCAAACCGGCAACGATTCCTCCGTTGCCGTAGCGGGGATGGGTGCCCTGCTCGGTATGTTTGGCCTGCTGGGCCTTGGCAAGCGCAAGAAGCGCGACGAAGATTAAAATCGAATAATTGGCATAAAAGAAGCCTCCCCAGAACCGCAACAATGGTTCTGGGGAGGCTTTTGCGTTCTACAGTTTTACTTTAAGAAGTCGGGATCGAGGTATTCAGGGTTCGGGTAGTAGTAGAAGCCCTCGCCATCGTCCTTGCCGGATTGGCCGGCGTCGATTTTCTCCTTCATCTTCTGCATGGTGAGCTTGGAGACCGGATCGTCGTGCGTCTTCAGATATTCGAGGCCGACGTAGTAGGGGGTCCGCAGCCCGATGATGTCCATCGTCGCCATCGGGCCCATCGTTGCGCCGGTCGAAATGATCCAATCCTTGTCGATCGTAGCCGGGTCCGCCACGCCGGTAGCCCAAAGCTTCAGGGCCGCAATTTCAAACGGCACCAGCAGGGAGTTGAGCAGGTAGCCCGGCTGCTCCTTCTTCAGGACGATCGGTACCATCCCGATCGCCCGGGCAAACTCGGTCAAAGTCGCGATCGTCTCCGGTGCGGTCTGCGGAGTTCCCATGATTTCCGCCGTGTTGAAGAGCCAAATCCGGTTGGCAAAGTGCAGGTTGGCAAACTTGGCGGGGCGATCGACGTGATCAACCATCATGCTGGGGGTCAGTGTCGACGAATTGCTGGCGAAGATCGTCTTTTCCGGCGCCACCTTGGACAGCTGGTCGTAGAAGGACTGCTTGATGGCGAGTTTTTCCGGAATCGCCTCGATGACCAGGTCGGCAGTGGCCATGGCACCCTTTAAATCGGTGGAGTAGGTCAGGTTCTTCAGGTGGGCCCGGAAGTCGTCCTCCGCCAGGTTGATGTCATGGTGGTAGTCGGGGAAGAGACCCTCAACCCGCTTCTTGGACCGGGCGATGGACTCGTCACTGACGTCATAGAGCGTTACCTGGAAATCGTGGAGGGCGGATTGGTAAGCGATTTGGCTCCCCAGTACACCGCCGCCCGCGACAACTACATTTTTGATTTTCATCGAAATCACCCTTTCTATATCAAACAATCACAGTTTATCAATTGAAAAGCTAAAACAAAATGCAGATTGGCACCGCATTCATAAAAAGAGTGGTAAAATTGAAATTGGATACTGGTTCAACCAATCAGAAAGAGGGTAATCATGTGGAGATCAAACCGATTCGCTCGCAGACCAAGCAGGAGCTCTTCGTTCAGCAGGTCGAGGACTGGATCTTTTCCGGCCAACTGAAGCCCGGCGACTCGCTGCCGAGCGAGCGCACCCTGGCGGAACAGATGGAGGTCAGCCGCTCCGTGATCAATCGCGGCCTGAATCAGCTCGCCCAGCTTAAGCTAATCCGGGTAAATCCGCAGAGCGGGAGCACGGTGAACGACTACTTCAAGGAGGGCGACCTGCAGACGCTAAACGAGCTTCTGCACTATACGCGCGGCCACTACGATCCGGCCCTGCTGCGGTCGATGTACCAGGCCCGACAGCTGGTCGAGGGCGAGATCGTGCGCCTGGTCAGCACGAGCATCACGAAGGCCCAGGCGGCCCAGCTGCGCAACATCGTGGACGACTTTGCCCTGTCCGATCAGCAGTCCGGCGAATTCCTCTACCGCTTTTTTCACCAGCTGGCGATCGACGCCGACAACCAGGTTTACCCGCTTCTGATCAGCAGCTTTCATTCGGTCTACGTCGTCCTCGGCGGTTGGAACAGTACTAAGAAGGGCCGGGAAAAGATCATCCAGTTGAACCGGCGCCTGGTCAGGGCACTGGCTGGGCACCGAACCGCAGAGGCAGTGAAGATTCACCGGGAATTAATTCGGTGGAGCCTGAACGACCTGTTGCGGTGAAAGATCATTAAATAAAAATTGCTTAACTAATTGCAAATAGCTGGAGCCGGTAATGAAAGCCGAGTATCATTATAGATATATTAATGTAGTATAAATTTGGCACTTTGAGAGAAATTTTGGCTACTTGAACATTAATTAGGTTGGATGTCAAAAAAGGCGCGCCGATGAGGTTAAAGGTGCGCGAAAAAGTGTTATGCTCATGTAGTAGAATCCACGTTGAATTGGGGGAAGATACGATGGGAAAAAATAATTTATTAAGAAAAATGACTCCTGAACGGAAGAACTACCGGTTGTACAAGGCCAAGAAACGGTGGATCACGGCCTGCGCGACCTTCATGTTCACTCTCGGCATTTCGGCCGGTCTGAATATCAATAACAACGCCGAAGCTAATGCAGAAGTGGAAGAGACGCCTGTGACATCAGCAGCAGGATCCGGCGCCGGCTCATCCACTGGCAGCAGTGCTGCAAATGCCGATTCATCCGCAGACAGCTCGTCGACTGGTAGCAGTGCGTCTACTAGCAGCACCACGAGTGCCAGCTCAGCATCGAATGCCTCAGCAAGTGGGAATTCCTCGGCAACAAGCAGTGCTTCCAACGCTAGCAATTCAAGCGCCGTAAGCGACAATGGTGCTAGTGCGGCCTCAAACACGACGAGCAGCGCAACCAATGCGGCTTCTAGTGCAACCAGCAGTGAGGGTTCAGCTACCTCTTCATCCGCCAAGAGCGGTGCTGAGTCCAATGGGGCTAGTGCGGCCTCAGACGCGGCAAATAGCGCTTCTAGTGCCGCCTCCAGCGCAACCAGTGCTGATCCAGCCACCTCATCTGCCAAAAACGCTGCTTCCGATACTACGAGTACTGCTTCTTCCTCCACAAGCAGCGCCGCAGAGCAAGCAGCTAGCGCCGCCTCCAGCGCAGCTTCTGCAGCATCCTCGGCAAATAGTAGTACCTCATCTGCGGACTCGTCAGCCGCATCCTCAGCGAACAGCAGTGCTTCATCCGCGGACTCATCAGCTGCTTCCTCAGCAAATAGCAGTACTTCCTCACAATCTCAGTTTGCCTGGAGCGATAAGGTCGGCACAGGCGGCAAGATTGAGGTCGACATCACGAAGGGCCTCGCCGGCATTGACTTCTCCCAATACGTAAAGAAGATTAGCGACGATACTAACAAGGCTTCGTCAGCCAACGAACAGGCGGCCGTAGCGGCTAACCTGCTCGTTCTTGCTGCCAACACTGGGGCCGCTTCACCTGATAGTACGACCTACAAGTGGGTCAACGATGACGGCTCGACGACCTTTACTGCTGGGAAAGCCTACAAGGGCTACATCCTGGTGACCTTGCCAACTGGCGCCAAGACGAAGGTACCGGGACTCACTCTTGAGACGACGGCGAAGGTTGAAACGACAAACAAATCTGTCAAGGCTGGTTCCAACGTAAGCGCTGCGGACCTGGTTTCTAACAAGGATGTCTTTCCTGAGGGGACCACTTACAGCTTCGTTAAGGAGCCGGACACGAGTAAGGCAGGGGAACAGACTGTTCAGATACAGGCAATGTACAAAAACGCTGACGGTCAGCCGGTTACGACTGATGCTGTTGATGCATCGCTGAATGTTACTGATCAAACTACACAAAAAGTAACCTTTGAATTCGTCGATGCTGATAACAATGAAACTGTTGTAGGCAAAACGTATACACAAGATATGACACCTGGCAAGGCAACTAACCTTAACTTCACGATGAAGGTGCCAGATCACTATCAGTTAGCCAGTGGACAAACAATCCCAACTAGCTACACACTTCCTGAATCAACTACATCAGCTACTACAGTTAAGATTAAACTGAATGAGAAGATATACTTTACTATTAAGCTTCATGACGATGATAATGGTCAAGATCTTTACAGTGAGGAATGTGATCTCGATAATACTGTAGATGAAGCTGGCTCAAGTTGGCGATTCCTTGGAGGAGATTTTAATCATACGGGCCTGCCAACGGATGTAGATACGAATCATTACATGTCTGCTGGTGTTACTGTACCTGATGAAAATCTAAAAGGGGTCCTTACAGGTGATCAAGGTAAGGATTTAAGTGACAGTAGTACTATCTGGACGAACCCCAATTATAAGTGGACAGTTGCGCAAGCTAAAGAACTCCGTGGAGCAACATTTACTATTCATCTTAGAGAGAAAACGGCCACTAGAACAGCAACTATTCATTATGTTTATGGTGATGGTACAGGCGACAAAAAAGGGCAAAAAGCTGCAGATGATGCAACAGTAACAATTAACTATACCAGAACAGCTACTAAAGACTCAGCGACAGGACAAACGACGTATAGTTGGAATTATGATAGCTATAACATCACGGCATTAAATGGCCAGACTGGAGCTGTAACTGACGGCACGTTAACTGTATCAACACCTGACATTACTGGATATAATGCCCTTACTAATGGTGACTGGACTTTAAATGGTGATGGTAGTAAGGCATCTACTTCAGCATCTTCATTTGATGTTTTAGGCAGTGATTTTGACCCTAATCAAGTAGATAGTAGTAAAACCTACGGTGAATTAAACGATCATACGGTTTACTACACGCCGAAAAAATCTGAGATTGTAACTTTTGAATTCGTTGATGATGATAATAATGGTGTTGTTGTCGGTGAAACTCATACGCAGAGTATGACCCCGGGCGTGGAGACGAACCTGAACTTTACGATGACCGTGCCAGAGCACTACCAGTTGGCTAGTGGGCAAAGTCTGCCAACTAGCTACACACTTGATGCATCTGCTACGACGGCTACCACGGTGAAGATTCATCTGAATGAAAAGATGTACTTTAAGATTACTCTTCATGACGATACTGATAATAAAGATCTGTACACTCAAGAAGTTGATGATCCCCAAAGTGGGGGCTATACAGAATTAACTATTCCAGCTGGCACTTTTCCTACAGGTGCCAATGCTGGTAACTACACCTCTGTTTCAGCTACCGGTGTTCCTGAGGGAGTGACATTTAGCGGAGATCAATGGAATACACTTGAAAATGCTAATTCTGGCGTCTGGACTTATCCAAATTTCAGATGGAGTGACACGGCTAAAAAGGATTTATTTGGCTGCAACATTGTCATTCACTTAAAGCACAATACAACTGAAGTCACTACGACAGAAGAGGCGAATGAGACCTCCATCCTGCACTTCGTCTACGGCGCTGGTGACCATAAGGGCGAAAGGGCCAGCGATGACGCCAAAGTTGTTTTCCATTACAAGCGGACCAAGACTGCCACTAAGGATGACGTCAATGGCAAAGAAAGCAATGTTAAGTACACTGGCTGGGTAATAGATCCTTACTGGAATTATGGTAAGGGCTACGATGACGGTCGGGACGGAAAATACGATACCAAAGCTACTGTATCAAGCGATAATAATACCGTTACATTTGATTTACCAACAATTGATGGTTACACTGCCTTAACGACCGGTGACTGGACGACAACCACAGCAAATAAGTTTGATACGTCAGCAACCCACTTTAGCCCAACATCCGTCCACACACTGTTAAGCACTGAAACTGATGGAAATAGGGTTTATGCTGCTGTCCCAGTTACAACGCAAGAGAATACGGTTTACTACGTACCAACTAAAGAAACTGACGTCAGAACCGTAACTGAACACTACCGCTACGTTGATTCAAACGGCAATGACGCTGGGCAAGCCGAACCCGACGCCCAGGTCGACGTTTACTTTAAGAAAAATTACAGCAACGGCACGTTTAAGACCAACGGCAGCACTAATTCTGCCGACTGGACGTGGGATGCTACTCTGGATGATCATTGGTCACTAGACACCTCTGAGGGCGATACTGCAACGCCAGGATTTAAGGTGGTTTCCGGTAACTGGACCATAGGCAGTGACATTAAAGCACCAACATACACAATTACTGGATATAATTTTACAAATGTTGTCTATGATGATAACGGTCATGCCGTTATTGATGCTCAAATTTTCGTACGGCCAACCAATGCCAATGCGGACACTATTTATACAACTAAGAGTGCAAGTCAGACTAGCAAAGAGCAGACGATTTTCTTTGTTAAAAGTGCTGACACAAGCAGTAGCATTGATCGAGTAATTAACGTTACTAATAAGGATGGCATCACCAGTACTAAGACGCAGTCGGCCCAAAAGAGCAGAACCGCGGTAATTAATTCAAATGATACGGGTGTTAAATTTGGCGACTGGACAATTGATTCCAGCAAAAACCAATGGGCTGATGCTACTTCCTTGGCTCCAAGTGAGGCTGGCTATCAAATTAAGATTACTAAGTCAGTCGATGGTGGTGAAGCTGTTACTGGCTCAACTGACGATTTGAAAGCAGTCACTGTGACAACTGATACCAAGCCAGAAGTAATCAACATTACCTATACCCAAGATCCAACTGAAGAAGCAACTGAAACAGAGGCAAGGACGGTAACTGAGCATTACATTGTTGCAGCTGACTGCATCGTCAATGGCACTTTCTACAAGAAGGGTGACAAGCTGTTTGATGATGCCGTGATTGAAGTTTATTACAAGCGCAATGTAACTAAGGACAAGGCCACTGGTAAGGTTGTCAAGGCTGGCAACTGGGAATGGGATCCATCGCAAGGCGATAGCAATACGGCAGGATTCAAAGTTATTTCAGGCAAATGGTATGACATTAAAGGCACTAAAGAAAGTCCAAAGACTGGTTCTTGGAGTGTAGATATTCCTAGCAAAGACGGCTTCTCTGCTATCACGGATGGAGTAAGTAATGGTTTCAACACCATGAACTTAGGCTATCCTGCTACGGGCGGTGAAAATTACTTTACCAACGATACTGACCCTACTTGGTACTGGCGTAAAACGCTTACTACTTACTATATTCCAAGCAATATTGTCAGAGTAATCAACGAAACTGCTCCTGATGGCACCACGACGACCACCACGCAAACGTCGCCATTTAGTGGGACGGTTAAGCTAGATAACGATGACAAGGGAATAGTAGTTTCAGATGCAACATCCGGCTCTTGGGATGCTTATACGCCTAAATATTCTGGTTACACCATTAAAGTCACCAAGTCAGTTGACGGTGGCGAAGAAACGACTGGTTCGACGGATGATTTGAAAGCAGTTACTGTCACCAATGACACCAAGCCTGAGGTCATTAATATTACCTACAGTGCTACGTCAAAGGCCGAATTATCCGGCTTGGCAAGCAGCACTTACGGCAGTCCAATTACCTGGAATGACGTCAACAACGGCATCAAGGTCACGGTAACGGGGCCAGACTCTGCCACGAGGGGTACCTACACCCTCACTCAAGGAGACGTCCAATTTACCAAGGATGGGACTACGACGACCAGTTTGCCAACCGATTCCGGAACCTACACTGTTACGCTAACTGATGCTGGTAAGCAGAACATTGAGAAGAAGTTCGGCAACAAGAGCATTTCTTGGACCGATGACAGTGGTCAATCGACGATTACTGGCAGTGCTACTTATACGATTAACAATGCAGCATTGACCATCGGTGTAACGGGCTCTAAAGAAGTCACCTATGGCTCACAGGATTGGCTGAATGCGATTGGCAAGGATCCATCGAGCATCAAGAACAGTGACGGCAGCGCTGCCTTTACCCTTACGATCAAAGATAGCAAGGGTAACAGCATTGCCTACCAGCTGCAGGATGGCGATCTGGCCTACACCACTAGTGACGGGACGACTGCGGCCACCTTTGGCAACGCGGGCACCTATCAAGTTCATTTAACCAGCACGGGTCTGGCTAACATTGAAGCAAAGCTTGGCAACACTAATTACACCTTCCCAAGCAGTCTGACCAGCCTTTCTTATGGAACTTTCACGGTCGATAAGGGGAATATTGTTGTTACCTTGAACGGTTCTCAAGAAGTAGACTATGCCGTTGCTAATGGGAGACCTGATGCAAGCAAATTCAGCTATACGCTTACAGATGGCGAGAATCCTGTATCTATTTATAAATCAGATGGCACTGTTGCGGGCGCTGTTTCTCTTAAAAACGGTTTGAAAACTGAAGCTGTAAATGGGAGCATTACAAATGTAGGCACATATAACGTTGTTATAAAAGATGGGAGTACGGGCACAAAGCGCTTCCAGAGAGAAGATGGCAATAAAGGCGATAACTACAATTGGACCTTCAAATCGAATGCCAAATATGTTATTGATATATCCAAAGTAACCGCTGCTTTCAGCGGTCAGGGCAGTAAGACTTATAACGGTAAAACCATTTCGGCAGCTGAATTAACTGCTAGTGGATCAACAATTACAGTTGCTATCAACGGCAACGCTGATTTGAACATCCCGACCAGTTACACCTTACAAGATGGTGACTATACCTGGACTAGCGGGGATGGAAAATCTGTCGGTACCTACACGCTTAAATTAACGCAGCAAGGTATTCAGAATATTGAAGCAGCCATTTATTCAGGTACGGATGGTTTTGACCCTGATCTAAATCCAATTCATAATGTCGAATTAACGACCACTATTGCGACGATTGGGACTGCCAGCTTTGAAATCAAGCAAAAGGCAATTTCCAACGTCAAAGTTACAGCTGACGACCAAAGCAAGACTTACGATGGTCAAGCTGCCAGCCTGGACCTCACCAAACTGGAAACGATGGCTGACAATACCATCTCCGATATACCAGTGACAACTACTGGACTTACCGCTGATGACTTTGACTGGTACGACCAGAGCGGGACCAAGCTAGCCGCTGCCCCGACGGCCGTTGGCCAATACGAGGCACGGCTTAAGACCACGGCCCTGGCACAGCTGCAGTCTGCTAATCCAAACTATGCTTTCACTGAAGCTAGCGGAACGATTAATTACCAGATCACGGCCAAGCCAGCTGCTGTCACCGTTTCTGGTGCAGGCAGCAAAGTCTACGATGGCAAGGCAACAAGTGCGAGTGATGTTCTCAGTAAGGTTGCGCTGAAAGCAGATCTGCTGACGGGTCAAAGCCTCGACACCTCAACCCTGACTGCTGATGATTACAGCTGGTTCACTAAGAATGCCGACGGGACTTACACGGCTGCTTCTAACCCGGCGAGTGCGGGCACTTACTACCTGCAGCTCAACAGTAATGGGATCAGCAAGCTGAACGCTGCCAACCCGAACTACGACTTTACGGCTTCTGGTGACTTTACCTACACCATTGACAAATCCGCCAATGTTGCAACCGTCTCCGGAACACAGACAGAAACCTACAGTGGGACTGCCAAGAGTGTTAACTACAAGGCTGATGGTGACAACAGCGTTAAAGTCACCTTTATTTCCAGCAATGGGGGCAAGGTGATTAGCGGTGTTACCCTCTCTTCTGACGACTTTGAAATCGTTGATGCTACCGGCGCTAAGGTGGATGCTATCAATGCGGTTGAAGCTGATGGCACTACGCCAACCAATTACCACATTGTTTTGACCGATGCTGGCCTAGCCAAGCTCCGGAAGGCTGTTGGTGACAACTATTCGATCAGCAAGGATGCCAGTTATGGAACCTTGAAGATTAATCCACGCGTTGCTCATGCCGTGTTGAGTGGCACCGGCAGCACCACTTACACTGGTCAGCGGATTTACCCAGATTCAATGGAACATGGTGGCGTCACGCTAACTGTTGATATTCCGAAAAATGATGAATTTTATACGTTCTTCTCTCACTCCACCACTGGCAATCTGGAATATTCCTCAGATAATGGACTGACTTGGACAGAAAATAGGCCGAAGGATGTCGGAACTTACCTTGTTCGAATCAGCGCTGACGGCTTGGCTGCTATTAAGGCAAACTATGGCAGCACGGGCAACATTGTCTGGGAAGAAAATGGTGCATCAACGATCACGGGACAGGCAACCTTGACAGTTGTCAAAACTGCCGGGACCGCCGTCCTCAGTGGTGTTGGCAAGAAGACCTATGATGGTTCGCCAATCACTAGTTACAAGACGCCGATTGCTTTGAAGGTTACTGCCCTTACTACCCAGGGCAACAAAAAAGAGCCAAAAACCATTACGCTCACTGCCGGTACCGACTACGTTTGGAAGCTTGGCAGCGAGACCCACACGACGGCACCATCTGACGTGGGCAAGTACACGATTGAACTGACCGATGCTGGTAAGCAGAAGATCAAGGATACGTATACGAACATTGACTGGGGCAGTGCAAACAGCTCCATTAAGAGCGTTGCTACCTATGAGATTGACCCAGTCGCCGAAAATTCGGTCTTGGTCAACACGACCGACGGCAACTACAGCAAGACCTATGACGGTACGGCAACCCACACGATTGATGCCGGCAAGTTTACGCTGACAACGCCCCTGAATGGCAATTCGGTAAAGCTGGACACGACCGGAATCGACGACAGTAGCTACGAATGGGTTGACGCGAACGGCAATAAGATTGACGATCCGGTCAACGTTGGAACCTACTACGTCAAGCTCACGAACAGCGCTTTTGCAACGCTGCAGAGTCATAACAAGAATTACACGCTGACCAATACTGGTCTGGGAACTTACACGATCACCCAGGCCACGGCCAGTGCAACGTTGAGCGGGAGCAGGACCCGTGCCTACAACGGTCAAGCCGTCACCGATAGCGACCTGAACAAGGGCGGCATTACGCTGACGATTACCTACCCGCAAAATGGCGGAAGCCACAGCGAGACGGTTGACCTGGCCAGTGGCGACTACACTTGGAATACCACGGACCATGCCGCACCAGTTAACGCCAGCGATACTGCCTACACGCTGTCGCTGAACGCCGATCATATTAAGCAACTGATTGAAGGCAAGGCTGGCTATGGCACCGACGCTGCTGGTCAAAAGCTGAGCAACGTCAAGTTTGCCGACGATGCCATCACCGGGAGCGCGGACTACACCATTACCAAGCTGGCGGCCGACGCCACGATTGCCAACAACGCGACGGCTGGTAACTACAGCAAGACTTATGATGGAACCGCGACGACCGAGGTGGACCCAAGCAAGCTGACGATTAGCACCCAGGTTAATGGGAAGACCGTTAGCTTGGATACCAGTACCCTGACGGCCGGCGACTACCAGTGGGTCGACGCTGCTGGCAATGCCTTAAGCAGCAACCCGCAGGCGGTTGGCACCTACCACATTGCCTTAACTGCCGATGGGCTTGCTAAGCTGAACGCGGCCAACCCGAACTTCACCTTGACCCAGACCGGCACGGGGACATACACAATTACCCAGGCCGACGCAAGTGGCGTGCTGAGCGGCAGCAACTCCAAGACCTATAACGGCAATGCAGTCAGCCTGACCGAGCTCAACAGCAACGGCAGCATCAAAGTGGCGCTGACCATTCCTGGCCTGACGGGGACTCACTCCTACACGCTCAAGACTGGCGACTACTACATTTCTGGCAACGCCACGGATGCTGGCACCTACACCGTTAGCCTGACTTCGGCCGGCGTAACCGCAGTTAAGGACTATATCAAGTCCTTGGCCGGGACCGGTCAGGACGGGCAAAGCAACGTCCAATTTGCTGATGACGCCATTACCGGTTCGGCCACCTTCACGATTAACGCTTCGGCAAACGTCGTTAAGGTGGGCGGCAGCCAAACAGAAACCTACACTGGTCAGAAAGTTGACCTGAACTACCAGGCCAACGGTACGAACAGCGTGACAATCACGATTGCCAATGCTGCTGGCAACACCACGGGCAAGACGGCGGATGCAAGCACGGTAACGCTGGATTCCGGTGACTTCACCGTTGAAGGCGACCCGATCAACGTCGGCACCTACCACGTTGTATTGACTGATGCAGGCGTCGCTAAGGTGCAAAACGCGGTCGGCAAGAACTACCAGATTTCCCAGGACAGCAGTGCTTACGGCAGCCTGGTAATTACCAAGGCCACCGGGACCGCCACCCTGAATGGGGCTGGTGAAAAGACCTACGATGGCACGGCAATTTCCAGCTACACGACGCCGGTCAAGGTCACGATCACCGCTCCTAACACCGCGACGACCGTTGACCTGACTGCCGGCACGGATTACGTCTGGAAGAAGGACGGCCAAACCTACACGACTGCCCCAGTCGACGCCGGCGATTACACTATTGAACTGACGGCTGCTGGCAAGGCCAAGATCACGGCCGAAAATGCCGCTAACATTGATTGGGCCAACAGCACAATCACCAGCGAGGCCACTTACAAGATTAATAAGGCGACGGCCACGGTTGGTTTTACTGCTGATAGCGGTCAGACCGTTAACTACAACGGCAAGACCGGACAGTTTGACAGCACTAAGTTTGTTCCGACCATTAGTACTAATAATGGCAAGACATTGACAATTCCAGCAGGTGTGGCACTCTCACTGGCTGGCGGCGATTTTGCTATCGACAACGATAGTACTGAACCAACTGAGCTGGGCAGCTACACCGTCAAGCTGACGGATACCGGCCTTGCTAAGCTGAAGTCGGCAACCAACAACTACAACTGGGTCAACAACACTTCGGCAACCTATGCCATTCAAAAGACCACGGGGGTCAGCGTCACCCTGGCGGACAAGAACGGCGGCCAGAGCGTGGCCTACAAGGGGACGGCCTTTGACAACAGCGAGATTGATGTCAATGACTACGCCATCACCCTTGGCAACGGCCAGACCTACACGCTGAAGAACGGCGACCTGGAATTCGCACCGAACCAGGATCCAACCAATACTGGAACTTACCAGGTTCAACTGAGTGAGCAGGGGAAGAACGCCATCAGTGCGCTTGATTCCGCCCACTACAGCTACAAAGTCGAAAGCGCGGGCCAGGGAACCTTTACGATCACCAAGGCAACGCCACAGGTTGTCATGAAGGGTGCCGGCCAAAAGGTCTACGATGGTACGGCAATCACCAGCTACACCACGCCGATTGGCATCACGATTACAGCGCCGGGCAACCCGACTCTGACCCTTGACAGCCAGGACTACCAGTTCGTGGCGGCCGATGGGACGGTCTACGCTGGCGACCAGGCACCAGTTAACGTTGGCGACTACAAGATTGAACTGACCGAGACTGGCAAGGAGAAGATCCGGCAGAACACGGATGACGACACGAACCTGGATTGGAGCAAGGTCGACTTTGCCAACATCGGCAATGGGACTTACACAATCACCCAGGCTGCCGGGAAGGCTGTCCTTTCCGGGAGCAACCACCGGGTCTACACCGGCTCTCAAGTTACTACTGCCGACCTGAACAAGACTGGCGGTAACATCGTCGTTACGATTTCCGTATCGGGTGTCAACAAGACGATTGATTACAAGCTGCAGGACGGCGACTACAGCTGGACATCCGGCAACGCCACTGATGCGGCCACCTACACGCTGGAATTGAATAAGGCCAATATCCTTCAGCACCTGAAAGCGAAGATTGCGGCGGATTCGACTTGGAAGGGCAACGTTGACCTGACCGACGCTGCATTGACTGGCAGTGCGACCTTCACGGTTGACCCGTCAGCAAACGTGGTCAGCGTTTCCGGCACGCAAAATGAATCCTACACTGGCAGCCCGATTTCCGTTGCCTACGAGCAGGGCGGCTCCAACAGTGTGAAGGTCACGATTGCCAATGCCGCCAATAACGCGGACGGGGCAACGGCGCCACTGACCAACGTCACCCTGGATTCCGGCGACTTCCGGCTTGCTGGCGAAAGCGGCAATTCTGCCACTAATCACGGCACTTACCGGGTCGTTCTGACGGATGCCGGCATTGCGAAGATTCAAGCTGCGGTTGGCAGCAACTACGCGATCTCGCAAAGTGATACTGATGCGGGTAAGCTAGTAATCAGCAAGGCAACAGCCAGTGCTAAGCTGACCGGTAACGGGTCCAGTACCTACAATGGCCAGCCAATTACGGTGGGTGACCTGAATAGCTCAACCACCGGTTTGAAGGTCACGGTTACCGGGCCAACCGCTAACGCGAGCGCCTACAGCTTGAGTAGTGGTGACGTTGAATTTTCAACGGATGGCCAGAATTGGACAACCACGATGCCAACGGATGCGAAGACTTACCAGGTTCGGTTAACCGACCAGGGCAAGAACGGGATCATTAGCCAATTTGGCAATGACAACCTCGTCTGGACCAACGCCAGCGGTGAGTCAACCATCACCAGTGACGCCAGCTACAAGATTAATCCGCTGGCCAGCGATTCGGTTTTGGCCAACGCTAGTGACTACACCAAGACCTATGACGGTGCCGCCACCAGCACGATTGATCCAAGCAAGCTCAAATTGACGACGACCGTTAATGGTCAAACCGTTGACCTGACAACGACCGGAATCGATGGCAGCAGCTTTGAATGGGTCGACCAGGATGGCAATGCCATCAGCGCGCCGAAGAATGTCGGCACTTACTACCTGAAGCTGACTGACGCGGCCTTCGCAACCCTCCAGGCGGATAACCCGAACTTCACCCTGACTAACACCGGTCTGGGGAAGTACACGATTACCCAGGCCAACGCCAGCGCAACGCTGAGCGGCAGTGGCAGACGGGCTTACAACGGCAAGGGCGTCACCCTGGATGATTTGAATAAGCACGATGCGGGCAACAACATCACGCTGACGATCAAGTACCCAGCAAATGGGGATGCCAGTCATTCGGAGACGGTTGCCCTGACCGCTGATGACTTCGTTTGGAACACCAGCGACGGCTCTGCGCCAGTCGACGCCAACAGCCAGGCCTACACGTTGTCCTTGAAGCCGTCGGCAATTCAAAAGCTGATTGAGGACAAGGCCGGCTCTGGCACCGACGCCGCTGGGAATGCTCTGAGCAACGTCACCTTTGCGGATGACGCCATCACCGGCACGGCCGATTACACAATCACGTCGCTGTCGACGGCTGCTACAATCAGCAATAACGGTGACTATGGCAAGACCTACGATGCAGCCACCACTGACACGATTGACCCAAGCAAGCTGAAGCTGACGACGCAGGTTGATGGTCAGACAGTTGAACTGAACACTACCGGCATGACCGGCAACGACTACGAGTGGGTCAACGCCACCGGCAACGCGCTGTCCAGCAACCCGAAGGACGTCGGCACTTACTACATCAAGCTCACTGATGGCGGTCTGAGAAAGCTGCAGAGCCTGAACCCGAACTTCACTTTGACGCAGACGGGCTTAGGCAAATACGTAATTTCTGCCGCCGAGGCTACAGGAACTTTGACTGGATCAAACTCTAAGGTTTACGACGGCAACGCGATCTCGCTTGACGAAATCAACCAGGGCGGCCAGATCAAGGTTAACTTGAACTTCCCAGGCAGCAATAGTGCCAGCTACACCCTGAAGGACACCGATTACGACATCACTGGCAACGCCACTGATGCCGGCAGCTACACAATCACCCTGAATAGTACCGGGGTGACGAACGTTGAAAACTACCTCAAGTCACTGGCTGGTACTAGTCAGAGCGGCGATAGCAATGTCAAGTTTGCCGATAACGCCATTACTGGTTCGGCTAGCTTCACAATCACCGCTTCGACGAACAACGCCACTGTGTCCGGCACGCAGACGGAAACCTACACTGGCAGCTCGATTGGCGTCAGCTACAACACCACGGGCAATAATAGCGTGACGGTCAGCTTCAAATCGACCAACGGCGGCAAGGACCTGACCGGGGTTGCTCTGACCTCTGGCGACTTCCAAATCGTTGATGCGGACGGCAACCCGACGACGGCCATTAACGCCGGCGGGACTTACCACATCGTATTGACCGATGCGGGAGTGACGAGGATTCAAAGCCTTGCTGGCAACAATTACACGATTTCCAAGGACAGTTCTTACGGTACCCTGGTCATTGACAAGGCCATTGGGAAGGCAACCTTCAGCGGGACGCCATCGTACGCTTACACTGGCAAGGCGGTCAGCCCAGCTGGCGAAGATGGCTACCTGAGCAAGTACACGCTGACCCTGGATGAGCCTGGCAACCCAACCTACACGCTGCAAGATGGCGACGTTGAATTCAAGGTTGATGGTAATTGGACCACGACTGCTCCGGTGAAGGTCGGCACCTATGCTGCCCGTCTTTCCCAGCAGGGTTGGAACAATATCAAGAAGATCAATAGCGACAACGTCACTTGGTCGGCAACCGCGTCGACTGCGGGCACGGCAACCTACACCATCACGGAAGCCAACGTGACTGCTGCCCTTAGCGGTAACGGCTACAAGGTTTACAACGGTTCCGCCGTCACAGCCGATGAGCTCTATAAGAATGGGTCAACGATCAAGGTTGAACTGAACGGCGGCGAGGATATTGCCAACCTGCCAACCAGCTACACACTGAAG
The DNA here is from genome assembly GCF_022482365.1 of Limosilactobacillus sp. Taxonomy (NCBI): domain Bacteria; kingdom Bacillati; phylum Bacillota; class Bacilli; order Lactobacillales; family Lactobacillaceae; genus Limosilactobacillus; species Limosilactobacillus sp. The sequence goes on along the minus strand of NZ_JAKVPE010000001.1, from coordinate 1,102,748 downwards.
CAGGGCGACTACGAATGGGTAGAAGGCACTGCCCCAACGAACGTCGGCAAATACCACCTGAAGCTCACCGCTGCCGGAATCAGCAGCATCCAAGCCCAGATTGACCATGTGCTTGGCGCAGGGATGGTTAAGTTAACCACCACCGCTGATCAAGCCGGTCAGGCTAGCTTTGAAATCAAGCAAACCGTTTCTGGCAAGGTTCAGCTGCACGGCAACGAAGAAACGACCTACGACGGCACTGTAGCCAGCTTCAATCCATCCAGCGCCACCGACTATGGCTTTAACAACGCTGAAGGCTTGAAGACGCCAACCTTCGACGCTAGTGACTTTGACTGGTACTCTGATGCGGCCGGTACCCACAAGATTAGTGCGCCAACGAATGCCGGCACTTACTACCTGCTATTAAACGCCAATGGCAAGAAGAAGTGGGCAGATGCCAACCCGAACTACTCCTTTGTCGACGAGCATGGCAACAGCACCATTACTGGTTCAGTGACCTACACGATTAAGCAGCGTGATCTGGTCATCGAGCTGTCCGGCCAGGCTTCCAAAGTTTATGACGGATCTACGGCGGCAATTACCGCTGACGATCTTTCGAGCGGTAAGATCAAGATTAGCTGGAACAACGGCAGTCAGCCGACTGACATCGCCAGCTACACCTTGTCTGCCGGTGACTTGGAAGTGGTCAATGCGGCTGGCAACGCGGTTAAGAACGCCAACGCCAGTGGCAACGTCACTGAGGGGAACCCGGTTTACACGGTTCGTCTGACCGCCGCCGCACTGGAGCGGATCAATAACCTCACTGGTGCTGCTAATTACAAGATCAGTCAGGACGACACCGAGGCGACGTACCTGATCTACACGCGGAAGGCGCAACTGACCCTGACTGGTAGTCAAACCACGACCTATGGTACTGAGCTGGCACTGGATCCAAACGCCTACAACCTGGACTTCAGTAACTGGGTTGATACGGCCAACCATAAGCCAACCAAGGAAGAGATCGGTCTCAAGGCCGGATCGCTTTACATTGACTACGGCACTAACAATGGGTCCGCCACTGATCAGCTGCCAAAAGATGCTGGCAAGTATCAGGTAAAGGCTTCGGCGGCCTTGATTGCTCGCTTGAAGTCCCTCTACCCTGACTATGACTTTGAGCAAACCGCAACTACTGACGCCTCGCACGAACCAGCAACCTACGTCATTAGTCCGGCGGCTGCGACCGTCACGATTACTGGTACGCAGAAGGTTAAGTATGGCGAGTCAACGGCAATTAATGCCGGCAACTACAAGCTGACCATCACCGCGACCGTGAATGGCGTGGCTGATACGCCGATTTTTGCCGGCCAAGTAAAGCTGACCAATGCCGACCTTGAATTCGTGACTAACCCAACTAATGTTGGCGACTACCGGGTCAAGTTATCAGAACATGGCTTAGAAAAGCTCGCTAACCTGTCGATCTCTACGAAGACGGGCAGCAGCAACTATGACTGGACCCAGGCGAAGGACGCCACGGCCGGGTTTGAAGTTACCCAAATGCCGGTAACGATTACCGTTAATGATGCTAAGAAGTCGGTTGTCTACGGGTCCCAAGATTGGAAAGATGCACTTAGCAGCAACCCATCTGGCTACTCCCTGAGTATCGCTACTGAAGGCGGCGCGGCCTTGAGCTACACTCAGCGGGATGGCGACGTGGTCTACGCTCAGAAGCCGGGCAACGTCGGCGATTACGAGGTTGAACTGTCGGCGGATGGCCTGAATAATATTAAGACCGCTCTTGGCACCAACTATGAGTACCCGGAGGACGCGGCTGACGTTACGACCAAGGGTACCTTTACCGTTAAGCAGGGTAAGGAAACCGTTCAGCTGACGGGCCACGACGGCCGGACCTACGATGCGAAGTCCACGTCCGTCAGTGATTTGGACATGAACAAGTACAGTTATACTGCTACGATTTACGCTGCAGATGGTCAGCCACAGACAGTTGCCTTGACTGCTGACGATTTGGAGATTGTGCCAAATAACGGCAGTACCTCTAACGTTGGTACGTACAAGATTCAGCTCTCGAATGCCGGTCAGGAAAAGCTGAAGGCGCTGGATGGCAACCATGGCCAAAACTATCAGTGGACATTTAACAGCGATGCTGATTACGTCATCACGGCTTCGGATGCCGCCACCGCCAAACTGAGCGGTTCCAACTCGAAGGTCTATGACGGCAATCGGGTCACGATTGGTGAGGTTAACAGCAATAGCGGCAACATCACCGTGACGCTAACCTACCCAGGCAGCAATGCCAACAGCACCTACACGATCACGGCCGGCGACCTTGACTGGTACGCTCATGGCCACAAGCTGACTGAGGCACCGCAGGATGTTGGCACCTACACGATCAAGCTGAAAGACAGCAGCCTGACAAGACTGAAGGCCCGCTTGAGCCAACTGACGGGTTCCAACGTTCAGTTCGCTGACACGGTAACCAGCGTTCCGGGATCTGCTACCTTTACGATCACGCCGGAACCGCTCATCAATGTGACGGTTTCAGGCGATTCGCAGGACAAGACCTACGATGGTCAGCCGGCAAGCCTGGACGTTAGCGGCCTGACGGTTAAGGATGGTACAACCAGCCTTGATAAGGGGACGCTGTCTGCGGGTGACTTTGACTGGTACGATGCCCAGGGCAACAAGCTAACCGCGGTTCCAACCAACGCTGGCAAGTACCAGGCACGCCTGAAGAGTACTGCTTACCAGAAGCTGCAGACGGCCAACACTAATTACGAGATTACTGAAGCAACGGGCACGATTGATTACGAAATCAAGCAGGCTCCGGCGACGGCAGCAATTAGCGGCAGTGCTAGCCGGGCATATGATGGCAGTTCTACGGCTGCTAGCGATGTCTTGGCAGGGGTAAGCTGGACGCCATCTGGTCTCGTTACCGGGCAGAGCCTCAGTACGACCGGAATTGACGCCAGCGACTACGAATGGTTTGCCAAGAATGCGGATGGTACCTACACAGCCCTGACCGGCGAGCCAACGAATGTCGGGACTTACAGTCTGAAGTTCAAGCAGAGCAGCATTAGTAAGCTGCGCACTGCTAACACCAACTACAGCTTTGCCAACGATGCGGTTACCGGCGAATTTACCTACACAATCACGCCGGCAAGCGAAAACGTCAGTGCAACCCTGAGCGGCAGCAACCACAAGACCTATGACGGTCAGCCGGTTACGAACGGCGAGGTGACGAGCCCGAGTGGCGACATCACCGTGACCTTGGCCTACCCAGGCAGCACTAGCCAGAGTACTTACACGCTGCAAGCTGGCGACTATGCTTGGTACGATGCCCAGGACAACAGCCTTTCAACGGCACCGACGAAGGTTGGCAGCTACACGATTAAGCTGACGGCGGCAGGCCTCACTCACCTCCAGGCGGCAATCGACCGCTTGGCAGGCGCCGGCAACGTCACGATCAGCGAAAATGACCTCAAGGGTTCCGCTGGATTTGATATTCAGAAGAAGGACCTGACCGTCACCCTCGCTGATAAGCCGGGATCGACTCTGGGCAAGACCTATGATGGTCAGCCGGGAGCCGTGAGCCCGACTGATGGTCAGCTGACGGCAGAAGGCCTAGTTGGCACTGACAGCTTGAATGTTTCAGGCTTAACGGCAGGCGACTTTGACTGGTATGACGCTGCTGGCAACAAGCTAGACAGTGCACCAACCAATGTCGGTAACTACCACCTGAAGCTGAATCATAATGGTCAGCAGCAGCTGGCGGATGATAATCCGAACTACCAGGTCAGCGAGAGCGGCCAGTTTGGCTACCAGATTAGTCAGGCCGCTGGAACTATCACGACGACGGGTCATCAGGAAAACACCACAGCCACGATTGATCCGAGCCAGATCACGGTTACGATCAAACTCGGCGACAATGGTGAAACTACAGTTAGTGGTTTGACCAAGGACGACTTCCAGTTCGCCGACGGTACGCCGAGCGAATCGGGAACGTACAAGGTAGAATTGACGCCAGCCGCGTTGAAGAAGCTGCAGGACGAGAATTCAAACTATCAAATTACGGCTTCATCGAACGCGGACTTCCAGCTGGACGCAACGCTGACGATCAGCTTTGTGGACGATGACGAGGGCAATCAACAGGTTGGCTCGCCGATTACGCAGTATGGCCTCGCCAACAGTACGATTGACCACCTTAGTTTGACGATCCCAGCCGGCTACAAGCTCGCTGAGAACGAGAGCCTGCCAACCAGCTACACCTTTAGTTCGGATCTGGCCCAAAGCAAGACGATTCATCTGGTCCACAAGACCCTTACCGTTACTTTTGATGACCCCGACCCGAGTGGCCAAACACTTCCGGGGGGCTCCGGCAAGTATGAACAGATGGAAGCCTTGACCAAGAAGCCAACGCGGACGATCACGGTTACGAAGCCGGATGGCAGCACCCAGAAGGTTACTCAAGAGGTCAAGTTCACACGGACGGCCACCTATGATGAAGTAACTGGCAAGGCAACGTACAGTGACTGGACCCATAGCGGCGACGCTCAGTGGGCAGCCTACACGCCGGTTGCAATTCCTGGCTACACTGCCGGGACGGTTGCGGCTGAGAACGTTACGCCTGATACTGAAAATGCCACGGCAGAAGTTGGCTACACCGCTAATGACCAGACTGGGAAGATTTCTTACCAGGATGAAAAAGGCAATGAGATCAGCTCAACGCCACTGAGCGGGAAGACTGGCGAAGAGGTTGCGGTTCACGTTGACCATGTTCCTGCTGGTTGGCAGCTAGTTACCGGCCAGCCGACGATTCCGGACACGGTTAAGGCAACTGCCACGGGCATTCCAACAGTTGTCGTCAAGATCGAACATGCGACGATTACGGTTCACCCAGGCGAGACCGCACCAACCGGCAAGGTACCTGGCAACCCAAGCGAGAGTTACCCAACGATGGAATCCTTGACCAAGACACCAACACGGACGATCACGATCACGAAACCGGACGGTACAAGCTTGACGGTTACCCAGCAAGTTGAATTCACACGGACGGCCACCTTCGATGAGGTCACGGGTGCGGTAACGTACAGCGATTGGACTCACAAGGGCAGTGACCAGTGGGCGGTCTACACGCCGGAGACGATCAGTGGCTATACTGCATCGCCGGCTGGGGTGGCTGCCAAGACGGTCAACGCCGATACTACTGACGAAAAAGTTGAGATTAGCTACACGGCTAATGAACAAACTGGTAAGATTTCTTACCAGGATGCGGCTGGTACCGAGATCAGCTCGACTCCGCTGAGCGGGAAGACTGGTACGGATGTCGCCGTTAACCCGGTTGCGCCAGCTGGCTGGAAGATAGTTGCTGGACAGACAATTCCAAACAAGGTTCATGCCACGGCCAATGGTATTCCAACGGTTGTTGTTCAGATCGAACACGCGACGATCACGGTTCACCCAGGTGAGGCCGCGCCAACTGATCCGGTACCAGGCGACACGAGCAAGACTTACGAGAAGATGGAAGCCTTGACTAAGGACACGACGCGGACGATCACGATCACGAAGCCGGATACGACGAAAGACACGATCAAGCAGACGGTTCACTTTACCCGGACCGCGACCTTTGATGAAGTCACCGGCGAAGCCACCTACAGTCCTTGGACCACCAGCGACCCAGCAAAGTGGGCTGCCTACACGGTGCCAACGATTGCGGGCTACACGCCTAGTCAGGACAGTGTTGCTGAAAAGAAGGTTGATGGCAAAACAGCCGATGAAACTGTGAACATCAGCTACACGGCTGGTGACCAGGTTGTTAACATCAAGTTCGTCGATGACGATGATGGTGACAGTCAGGTTGGCACCGTGATCACCAAGGCTGGCAAGACCGGTCAAACACTGACCGACTTCAGCGGCGTTCAGGTGCCAGCGCACTATGCATTGGCATCAGGACAGAGTCTGCCGACGAGCTACACCTTCACGGCGGACAAGGATCAGACGATTACAATCCACTTAGTTCACGCTAAGCAGATTGTTGACCCAACCAAGCCGGCTACCAACCCGACTAAGGATCCGAACTGGTTCAAGAATCAAGGGCTGGTCAAAGATGTTACCCGGACCATTAATTACGAAGGGCTGACAACTGATCAGCTGTCCCAGATTCCAGAAGATCAGAAGAAGCAGACTGTTGAATTTACGCGGACTGCTAAGTATGACGAGGTTACCGGCAAGCTGGTGGCTAACAGCGAAAGCGCCTGGACAGCTGAAAGTGGCCACGACAAGTTTACTGGCTTTACGCCGAAGAGCTTCGCTGGTTACACGGCGGATCCAAGCAGGGTTGCCGAAGTAACGCCAGCCGCAACTGACAATGATTCGAAGGTCACTGTGACCTACACGGCTAATGACCAGACCGTCAACATCAAGTTCGTCGATGACGACAATAATGACAGTCAGGTTGGCACTACGATCACGAAGACAGGCAAGACCGGCGATACAATCATTGACTTCAGCGGCGTCACAGTTCCGGATCACTACGAGTTGGCATCCGGCCAAAAATTGCCGACGAGCTACACCTTCACGGCGGACGCAGATCAAACGATCACAATCCACCTGAAGGAAAAGACGAGGACGGTTGATCCAACTGATCCGACAACTAATCCAACGACTGATCCAAATTGGTTCAAGGATCACGACCTAACTAAGGACGTCACCCGGACGATCAATGACCATCAGCTGAGTGGGACGACCACAACAACGCAGACGGCAACCATTCACCGGACGGCAACCTACAATGAAGTCACGGACAAGCTGACTAACCTGAGTAATTGGTCAACCGACAATTCGGCATGGACGGCTTACTCGGTAACGGCACCAGCTGGCTACACGGCGACGATCAAGCAGACGATCAATGGTCATACTACGACCATTAATCAGATTGGCGCCGTCACGGTTAATGCCAACACGCCGAACGAGACGATTGACATCACCTACACGGCTAACGATGAGTCCTTGACGATTAACTTTGTCGACGATGACAAGCCGGGTCAGCCGGTTGTCACGACGATCACCAAGGGCGGCAAGAATGGTCAAACGATCGCTCTTGGCCTCGAAGTACCGGCTCATTACAAGCTTGCCAAGAATCAGAGCCTGCCGACGAGCTACACCTTCACAGCAGCCGCGAGCCAGACAATCACAATTCACCTGGTTCACAAGATCACGACCAGTTCGCAGACGAGCACGCCGACGCGGACGATCAAGGTCTTTAAGCCGGATGGCACCACGGAAACCATCACGCAGACGGTTACGTTTACGCGGACGGAGACCTACGATGAGGTTACTGGCCAGGCTAGCTACAGTGCTTGGCGGCTGGATCCGGCGGCTTCGACCAGCGGCAAGGCACAGTGGGACGCATACACCGCACCAAGCTTCACGGGCTACACGGCCGATCCAATGCAGGTAGCGGAAGAGAATGTCAACGCGGATACCGCCAACGATATCGTCACGATTACTTACAAGGAGACGAGCCCAACAAGCCCAACGACGCCGACGAGCCCAACGTCACCAACGAGTCCAACGACGCCGACGAGCCCGACGTCACCGACAAGTCCGACGTCACCGACAAGTCCAACGTCACCAACGAGTCCAACGTCACCAACGAGCCCAACGTCACCGACAAGTCCGACATCACCGACGAGTCCAAGTCAGCCGACGAACCCGAGCCAACCAACAGGCCCGAGTCAACCGACTGAACCAAGTCAGCCGAGTGAATCCACTCAGCCGACGACGCCGGTCAGCCCGAGTCAGCCAACCGAGCCGCACAACTCTGGCTACATTGACGACAATGCCGGATCAATTGCACCAGGTCAGCCTGGTCATTCCGGCAATGGCAGCTCGACTGGCGGCAACCAGTCGGGTCAAAGCGCCACGAACGGCCATACCGGTGCTAACGCCGGCACGGCAACGACGACGGCCAATGATGCAGCGCAGAACCAGAAGCGGCATCAGCAAGCTGGTCAGCTGCCACAGACGGGGAACGAAGCGGCATCTAAGGCTTCGACCCTCGGCCTGGCACTGTCTGGCCTGGCTAGCCTCTTCGGCCTCGCAGGCTTGCGGAAGAAAAAAAAAGATGAGTAAATAGTTGGATTTACGAAACGAAGGCAGGATTGCTAGCGATAGCAACCCTGTTTTTGTTTTCTCATGGCACGCGATTGGCGAAAAATTCTCAAAAAATTTAATATAATTCGGCATTTTTTCCGTTCTTATATATTAGGGGGCCCGATTGCCGCCGAGTATAAGAATGGAGGGACTGAAATGAGCAGCCGAGAACAAGAAAGACGGGCGGCCGCGGCCAAGTGGGAGCGGCTAACGTTGGCGAATGATCGTATGTTTGGAATGGTCATGGAGGACGAGCAGATCTGCTTGCAACTGCTCCAGCAAATTTTCCCGGAGCTAAAGATCAAAAGTATCCAACGAGTTGCGACGCAAAAGCAGGTCAATACAACGCTGGGTGTCAAGTCGCCGCGCTTTGACGTTTATGTGCAAGATGATCAAAACCGGATATATATTCTAGAGATGCAGGTGAAGAACAATCATAATCTGCCATTCAGAATGCGCTACTACTTGAACCATGCGGATATACTCAAGCCTGGTGACAAGTATGATGAGCAGCATGTCACCCCGATCTACGTGATTTTCTTCTGCGACTTTGACTATTACGGCGACGACGAGATGTTCGATGAATATGAGATGCGCTCGGTCAAAAATCCCGATCGTTCTGCCGGAGCGGAGTTTTACATGGTAGTTTTCAATGCGAAGGCAACAGACTTTCATGATAAAATGGGGGTAGCAGGATTCCTCCGCCTAATGCATAATGAGCGAACGCCGGGGGATGAGTTAGCAGAACGAATTTATCAAAAAATGGAGCGAATCAAGCACGATCCAGAAAGGCGGCGGAGCTTTATGAAGTACGAGTTAGATTTAATGGAAGCACGGAACGAAGGTCAAGCAATCGGCTTGAAAAAGGGTCGTGAACAGGGCATCGAGTCTGCGGTGAAAATGCTTATCAGCTTGCGGCTGGATGATGAAACAATTGTTCATAAGCTAATGGATGCGTACAATCTTTCTTACGAGGAAGCCTGGCATTATCTAGAGCAGGCACGATAAAGCAACTTGTCGAATTTGACCGTGCATCGCGGGCTCAGTGTGGTATATTAAAGTTAATTCTTTAAGCAAAGTGAGGGAGAAATATGGCTAAGTACACGGTTGAATTAAGCGAAGAAGACCTGCAAATGATCAAGGACTGTCACTCCAAGAACCCTTCCATCATGAAGGCAATGGAAGAAGCCAAGAAGGTCGAAGACTAGTCTCCACCCGAAACTAAGTGGGACCCGCCAGCTGTGCTGAGCGGGTCCTTTTCTCTGTCCTCATCAAATTAAATCATGAACTTTAGCTAGCGATTTCACAAATAAAGTTCGATTATTTTAAATAATTATTTTTCAAAGGCCTTTTAATATCCGGGCTTTGTATTGTATAATCAAATTGACAAATGCAACGAAGTCAACCAGAGGAGGAATTTCCAAATGGAATATGCAGGCAAATCACCCGAACTGTGGGCAGCAATCGCAAAGGAAGAACAACGGCAGCAGGACACGATCGAACTGATCGCCTCCGAAAACATCGTCTCTAAGGAAGTCCGCCAGGCGCAGGGCTCCGTCTTGACGAACAAGTACGCGGAAGGCTATCCTGGCAAGCGTTACTACGGTGGCTGCCAGTACATCGACCAGGTCGAACAGCTGGCGATCGACTACGCCAAGAAGCTCTTCGGTGCCGAATACGTCAACGTTCAGCCTCACTCCGGCTCCCAAGCCAACATGGCCGTCTACCAGGCGCTGCTGAAGCCCGGTGACAAGATCCTCGGCATGGGGATGGACGCCGGTGGGCACCTGACCCACGGCTCCAAGGTTAACTTCAGTGGGAAGGTCTACCAATCCTTCAGCTACGGCCTGGACCCAGAGACCGAGCTGCTCGACTACGACCACATTCGTGAAATCGCCAAGGAAGTTCAACCACAGCTGATCGTGGCCGGGGCCTCCGCTTACAGCCAGATCATCGACTGGCAGAAGTTCCGCGAGATCGCCGATGAGGTTGGCGCTTACCTGATGGTTGACATGGCCCACATCGCCGGCCTGGTTGCCACTGGCGCCCACCCGAGTCCGGTGCCGGTTGCCGACGTGGTTACGACGACTACCCACAAGACCCTGCGTGGCCCACGTGGGGGGATGATCCTGTCCAAGGACGCCAAGCTGGGCAAGAAGATCAATTCCGCCCTCTTCCCAGGAACCCAGGGTGGCCCGCTGGAACACGTGATTGCCGGCAAGGCCCAGGCATTCTATGAAGACCTGCAGCCACAGTTCACCGACTACATCAACCAGGTAGTTAAGAACGCCGCTGCCATGGCCGATGAATTCAGCAAGTCCGGCGCGGTGCGGGTCGTTTCCGGCGGCACTGCCAACCACCTGATGATCATCGACATCACCAAGACCGGCATCACCGGCAAGGATGCCCAGGACCTGCTCGACGCGGTTCACATCACGACCAACAAGGAATCAATCCCTGGCGACCCACGGAGCCCATTCGTTACCAGTGGGCTGCGGATTGGGACGCCGGCCATCACCAGCCGGGGCTTTAAGGAAGACGATGCCCGCCAAGTCGCCGACCTGATCGTCAAGCTGCTGACCAACGCCGATGACGACGCGGTTCGCGAAGAGGTGGCTCAGGGCGTCCACGAGCTGACGACCAAGCACCCAATTGACGAAGACTAGTTTGTAAATAAAGATGACCACTGCACGGTTGTGCGGTGGTCATTTTTTTAGTGCAAAATAAAAAAAGACGGGAATTGCGCCCCGTCTTTCCGGACTCTAAAGAGTCATTTAATTGATTAACTGTATTATCACAAAATAGCAATAGGAATGTCAATAGATATAATATTTTGAACAGTGCTTAATTTGAAATTTTAATTTCATTTTTGTTATTGGCGAATACAAAAAAGGGCGCTTTTTCAAGTGCCCCGCCGGCTCGGTAAGAGGAGCTACCCCTATGCCAATTTGCACACCGGTTTTTTCATCATTGTGCCTACATTATACCACTACCGCTGTTTTATTTTAGTTGAAAATATAGTCACCAATCCCCCCGCAATAAGGCGTTTCCCGGCCAGATGTGATACAATAAATGGTGAATGCTGTCGTGAAGCAGCACACTAAAAACGGCCCCGGGTGCGGCCGAAGCAGTTGATCGCCTGACTGCTTAAAGTTCCGTGATGAACGCACTTACTTATGATACAAAGGAGATTTTGACATGATTCAAACGATCGATTTGAAAAAGGGTATGGTTTTTGAACGTGGCGGCAAGCTGCTCAAGGTTCTTCAAATCAACCACCACAAGCCAGGTAAGGGTAACACCCTGATGCAGATGGACATCCAGGATCTGCGGACCGGCTCCATTGTTCACACCACGATGCGTCCTTCCGAAAAGGTTGAACAGGTTAACGTTGACAAGCGTTCTGCTCAATACCTCTACGACGAAGGCGACAACGCCGTCTTCATGGACCTGGAGAGCTACGACCAATACACGCTGAGCCACGACCTGCTGGGTGACGACAAGAACTACCTGGTAGAAAACATGAAGGTCACTCTGAACTTCGTCAACGGCGACATCATCGGTGTTGACCTGCCAACCACGGTTGAAATGACGGTTGCCCACACTGAACCAATGATCAAGGGTGCAACCATCGATGGCGGTGGCAAGCCTGCTACTATGAACACCGGCCTGGTTGTCAACGTCCCAGCCTTCATCAAGGACGGCGACAAGCTGATCATCAACACCACTGATGGCAGCTACAAGTCACGGGCTTAATCGCGAACTGAATCACACACAAAACTCTCTACTTTCGGGTAGGGAGTTTTTTTGTTTTAAATTGCCTCTTTACAGAGTTGGGGATGATCATTGGTCGCTAAAGTTTAAAGCAAAAAAGTACCCCGCGGTAGGAAATCCTATCGCGGGGTACTTTTTTGCATTAAATCTTGATTTGTTCATTGACATTCGGTAGAAATTCAAATAAACTTATATTGTTTACTACGGGTATCAAACCGTAGTCTCCCTAAAATATTTGATCAAGAAGGCGCCCAGCTGTCTAACAGACGAGGGCGTCTTTTTGTTTGCCCTCAATGCTGGTTGCCTTTTCAGCAATTTAGCCCATAATATTTATAGTAGAAAAAAGGAGGAATCATCGTGCAATCAGCCATCCAATATCCATCGTCTTTGAGCGCCAGCCAGCAATCGCAGCTGACCGACGCGCTTTTCGCTCATCATCTCCTGATCGTCGGCCAGACGGGGAGTGGCAAGACCACCACCACTTTATCCCTGCTGAGCCAGCTTCAGCAACAGAACGAGACGGCAATCATCCTCGACCCGACCGGTGAGTATGCCAAGCTGCCCAACACCATCACCTACCGCTTCGGTGACAACGCCTACTTTGAAGCGGGGAAGCTCTCGGCCACCCAGCTGCTCCGGGCCCTTCAATTGCCAGTCGACCCGGTCATCCTGCAGAAGCTGCGTCAGGCCATCACCGACCTTCAGCTGCAGCACAACGTCATTAACCAGCCAGGGGTCTACCACCGGCGCAACCGGGCCATCCGTGACCACCAGCGTGCCCTGCGCCAGCTCGGTGACTGGGCCAGCGACTACCGCCTGCCGGACCTCTTCGACCAGCTGATCGAGGAGTTCGTCGTGCCCCGTACTGACGCCCAGGCGGACTACGCACTTCTCGGCCAGGTGGTGATCGCCGCCCTGATGGAGATTGGTGGCCTGGGCTTCATGACCTTTGCCGTCATGATGTCCCTGATGATTCGGCGGCGGAGGCGAATGTCGACCCGCTTGCTGACTCAGGAGGCCCTGAACCTCGACCACCTGTCGCAACTGAGCGTGGTCTACCTGATCATCCGCCTCTCGATTCTGATCCAGCTGATCGGCAGCGTCTTCTTGTTCTTTGATTTCTACCCGAAGTACGGGCTGACGCGGGCGATTTGGTACAGCCTCTTTCACGCCATCTCGGCCTTTTGCAACGCCGGCTTTGACCTCTTCGGCAACAGCATGGAGAATTACGCCAATGACCCCTACATGATCTGCGTCCTGGCGGTCTTGATCCTGGCCGGTTCCTTTGGTTTCCTGGTCTGGAAGGACATCTTGGGCTACCACAAGTACCACCACTTATCCCTGCACACCCAGCTGGCCCTGCGCACCGGGGCGGTCCTGATGATCACCTCAGTCATCGTCTACTTTTTGACCGAGCACAACCTGGCCCAGCTCAGTGGGCAGCTCTCGGCGCCGCAACGCTTTCTCAACACGATTTTCATGGCGATTACGCCGCGGACCGCGGGACTGATCACCTTTCCTTATAATAAACTGAGCGCGGCCGGGCTGAGCTTTACGATCCTATTGATGTTTATCGGCGGGACCCCCGGATCGACGGCCGGCGGGATCAAGACGACCACGGTCGGGCTCCTGGCCGTCCAGAGCATCGCCACGTTGCGTGGGCAGAAGGATACCGAGTTTGCCCACCGGCGCTTCACCCAGGAGAACGTCTACCGGGCGCTGACCCTGCTCTTCGTGGCCCTGCTGATCCTCTTCGTCGCCGTCCTCCTGCTGGTCGAAACCCAGGCCCTGCCGAAGCACGATTCGCTGTCCTACGTGACCTTCGAGGCCGTGGCGGCGTTCGGGACCACCGGGATTTCACTGGGGATCACGCCCCAGCTGAACTTCATCGGCCAGGTCATCATCATGATCCTGATGTTCATCGGGCGGGTCGGCATCTACACCGTCATGTTCTCGGTTTTCAACGCCCGGCCGAAGACGAAGAGCTATCGTTATCCGGAGGAGAGTGTTTTAATTGGCTAAAAAAGAAAGCTACGCCGTCATCGGCATCGGCCAGTTCGGCGCGTCAATCTGTGAGGCGCTGGTCGCGGCCGGCCAGGAGGTCCTGGCGATTGACATCAACGAAGAAGTCATCAATGAACTGGCCAACTCGGTCATGCGGGCCGTGGTCGCCGACGCCCAGGACGAGGACGCCCTGCGCGAACTCGACGTGGGCAGCTTCGACCACGTTTACATTTCGATCGGGCAGAACATCGAGGCCAGCATCATGGCAACCCTGATTGCCAAGGACCTCGGCGCCAAAGACGTGACCTGCCGGGCCGAAAACGCCAACCACGCCCGGGTGCTGGAGCGGGTCGGTGCCGACCGGGTCGTCCGGCCGGAGCACGACCTGGCCAAGCGGCTGATCTTCCAGCAGCTCAACCCGAGCGTCGTCGATTACGTCACCCTGAGCAAGGAAACGACCCTGGCCGAAGTGGTGATCGACAACCCGAAGTTCGTGGGCCGCAGCCTGGACGAGCTGGACTTTCGCAACAAGTTTCACGTCACCGTGATCATCATCGTCAGCGCCGACGACCAGGTCAACCAGATGCCCCAGGCCAACGACGTGATTCAGGAGGGCGACAAGGTCACCGTGGTCGGCAAGCTGGAGGACATCCAGCGCTTGAACGATATCGTCAGTTAATAAGGAAGCAATCATTATGAAACTACGTGGAATCAACGTTATTACCCTCTTGGCCGTGGACATCCTGCTGGTGGTCGGCGGCCTGATTTACAGCCTGATCAGCGCCCATTACTGGAACCTGCTCTGGGTTGTGCTGCTGGCCGCCTGGGGCCTGATCCTCACCCACACGATGACGGCCGGGCACCTGCGGGTTTGGCAGGGGATCATCGACCGCTTCGGCTTTGGCGGTCATGACCAGATCCTGGACCTCAGCGGCGGGCGGTTCAACGACCTGCTCCTGCTGGCCAAGAGCTTGACGGCCCCCGCCAAGGTTACCGGGACTGGCGACTGGCGCCAGGACGAAAAGGAGCTCCAGGGTCGGATTAACGCAGCCAAGGTGGCCGACCGGGTCAAGCTGGTCGACGCCGACGTCTTCAACCTGAACTTTGCGGACCGCTCCTTCGACTACGTCCTGGTCGACCTGGCCTTTCACAACATCGGCCCCGCCTTGGAGCGCGGCCGGGCGGTTCAGGAGGCCAGCCGGGTGCTGAAGGCCGACGGGACGCTGGTGATCGCCGACTGCGCCTACATTGATGAGTACCAGCGGGCACTGGGTAACCTCGGCTTCAACGACATTCGGGTGCTGTCGACCGGCTTCAACGGCTGGTGGGGCGGCCCCTGGACGACGACCAAGGTTTTAATTGCCAAGCGCTATCCGCGAAGGAGGTAGAAAAGATGAAGTATTTAACGATTAAGGGTGAAAAGCTCAGCCAGATTGGCCTCGGCGGGGCGGATCTGGGCCGCCAGCCCGAAAACGAGGCCGCCGCAATCCACTACGGCCTGACTCACGGGATCAACGTGGTCGACACGGCGGAGAGCTACCCGGGCAGCGAGAAGATCATCGGCTGGGCGATGCAGGGGCTCGACCGTTCGCAGACCTTCATTGTCTCCAAGGTCCTGCCGAGCCACGCCACGCCGGATCAGGAGCGGCGCAGCCTGGAAGCCAGCCTGAAGCAGCTGGGGACCGACTACCTGGACCTCTACCTCCTGCACTGGCGGGCCAACGCCGACCTTGCCCAGGCAGTGGCCGGCCTGGAGGGCCTCAAGCAGGAGGGGCTGATCCGCCACTGGGGCGTTTCCAACTTTGACGTGGCGGACATGGAGGACCTCCTGAAGGTGCCGGACGGTGGCCAGGTCTTTGCCAACGAGGACCTCTATAACATCGCAAGCCGCGGCGTCGAGTACGACCTGTTGCCGTGGCAGGCCCAGCGGGGGATTGGCTTCCTCGGCTACTCGCCGTTTCACGCGGTCGGCTGGAACTACCTTCACCCGACACTGGTCTTGCGCGAGATCGGGGCGGCTCACCACGCGACGCCATACCAGGTGATGCTGGCCTGGATCAC
The DNA here is from genome assembly GCF_022482365.1 of Limosilactobacillus sp. Lineage (NCBI taxonomy): Bacteria > Bacillati > Bacillota > Bacilli > Lactobacillales > Lactobacillaceae > Limosilactobacillus > Limosilactobacillus sp. The sequence goes on along the minus strand of NZ_JAKVPE010000001.1, from coordinate 1,086,761 downwards.
CCGCAACAACAACGTCCTCAGCCTGCCCAAGGCCAGTTCCGTCGACCACGTCAAGGCCAATATCGCGGCTTTGGACCTGGAGCTGACGGATGACGAACTAAGGATGATCGATGAGGAATACCCGGCCCCGACGACCAAGGTGCCGCTGGAGAAAATTTAGACGAACGAAAAAACCACTCTTCTCGAAAATGAGTTGAGTGGTTTTAACATCCTTGAAGATCGGTACTTTATTGTCGTTATATAGCGGCTCATTTGTTGCTATTTTCACGATAGTCGAGTACCTTACCCAGCTTATTCGCTGGATAAAGAAAAAGGCCCGTTCCAAACGGTCCTAAATAGCCTACAAAAAGGGGTTGAGCGTTGCACCGCTTGCCCCTTTTTCAATTAATGTTATTATACTAAATAAAACGGGGGATGTAAAATGAAGTATCTTTTGCTAATTGCTATATATGGTTTAGCTGCTATATTTATAATTATAGGAATAAAGCAATGCAAAGCTTTATATCAAGAGATCAAGGACATGATTAAAAAGGGGTAATAGGTTTGCCACGAGCTAGGAAATATACGCCGGAAGAGGCTTACCAAAGAAAGCTAGAAAGCAATAAGCGTTACCAGGATAAACATAAAGAGGTTATTTACCGCAACCAGCTAAAAAGCAAGGCAAAGAACTTTATAACCAAAAAGGCCACGCGAGACGAATTGTTATATTTTCAAGATTTAATTACCGATAAATTGCATGAAAAAGAATAGTATTTTTACTATTCTTTTTTTCGTTAATCGAAGAGGTAAATGGTTACATCTTAAGTCCTAAAGTTATCTTTCATTTCTTTCGAGTGTAGTTGCTTTTATTTTGACAAAATAAAGCTACAATAAAAGCGATTGAGTCTAATAGTCGCCAATAAATGAAGTGGGGATGTTAAAGTGCTGTATATTGATACGGATAATGGACTGGACTACCTGGCCAACCCGCTGGTCCCGGAGGCCTTGCCCGAATTTTTGCAACGGGACCCGAAGTTTGCCCACGAGGAGCTGCTGTACTTCTACAGTCCGGCCCAGCCGGTGGTCATCCTCGGCCACTATCAGGACGTCTATCACGAGGTCAACCTCCAGTACCTCCGCGAGCACAAAATTGCCCTGGTGCGGCGCAATTCCGGCGGGGGTGCGGTCTTCGTCGATCCCGGCGACCTCACCTATGTCTACATCGATACCGCCCAGAAGGTCAAGACACCGAAGTTTGACCAGTACATCCGGCCAATCCTCAAGGCGCTGCGCCAGCTGGGGGTTGATGCCCAGCAGACCGGACGCAACGACCTGACTTACCAGGGGCAGAAGTTCTCGGGGATGTCCTTTGCTAACGTCGGCGACCGGGTTTCCTACGGTGGCACCCTGATGGTCAACGTCGACCTGGACCAGGCCAACCAGGTCCTGACACCACCGAAGTCGAAGCTGGAGGACAAGGGAATCGAATCCGTCCGCAGCCGGGTCACCAACCTCCTGCCACACTTCAACCGGCCGACGACGACCCGGGACCTGCGCGAGCTGATCCTCCAAAACGTCCGGGCGAATGATCCCGACTTTCATACCTACCAGCTGACGAAGGAGGAATGGCAGGCTGTCCTGGACCTGGGCAAGCGCAAGTACGGCGCCAAGACCTGGATCTACGGCAGCAGCCTCGCCAGTCACTACGTCGATCTTTACTTCCACGGCGTCGGCAGCGTGGGGATTGGCTTTGACCTTGACGCTAGCCGGCTAACCCACGTGAAGCTTTACGGCGACCTGATGTACCTCGACCAAAAGCGGGCCGACCAGATTGCCCGGGCGCTCGACGGGACGCAGCCGAATAAGGATCGGCTGGTTGCCATCCTTGAACAATTCAACTTTGACCAGAGCGTGACGTCCGGTGCCGCCACCCAGGTTGCCGATAAGTTGGTCGAAGAGGCCGCGAAGGGGGCGCCGGACAATGAAGATTAAGCAGGTCGACATTTACCAGCTGCACTGGCAGGGCCTCAGCCCGGTCTGGCACCCGGTCGTCGTCCGGCTGACGACCGACACGGGACTGACCGGCTTTGGCGAGGCCGGGACCGCCTATGGAATCGGTAGCGTCGGCACGGTTGGCGTCCTCCAGGAGCTGGCCCACCGCCTCATCGGGAGGGACCCCGCGCAGATCAGCCAAATTTGGCAGGACTTCTACCAGCATTCCTTCTGGGCCAAGGGCGGGGGCGTGGTTTTCTACTCCGCCGTCTCGGCGATCGACATCGCCCTCTGGGACCTCAAGGGAAAGGCGCTGGGCCAACCGGTCTACCAGCTGCTGGGCGGCAAGGTTCACGATCGGCTGCCTGCCTACGCCAGCCACATCGAATACGGCTGGGGGCCCTTCCCCCGCTACGTGACCGCGCCGGATGATTTCGCCCGCCTGGCCAAGCGGGTGGTTGGGCAGGGGTATTCGGGCATCAAGATTGATCCCCTGAACTTTGAGCGGGGCAAGACTTTCCTGCCGTTCCGCGGCCTGCTCGATTCGCACCAGCTGCAGGAGGCCTATGACCGGGTGGCGGCGATCAGAAAAGCGGCCGGGGAGCAGACCCGCCTCATTGTCGACTGCCACGCCAAGCTCGAGCCGGCAGCGGCGATCGCCCTGGCTCACAAGCTGGCGCCGCTGAACGTCTCCTACTTTGAGGAGCCGATCTCACCACAGAACGTGGCGGGCTTTGCGACGGTGGCCCAGCAATCTGGACTGCCGCTGGCCACGGGGGAGCGGCTGACCAACGCACTCAGTTTTGCCCCGCTGGTCGATTCGGGGAGCATTCAGGTGCTCCAGCCTGACCTGGGGAACTGCGGCGGCATCACGTCCGCCGTGCGGCTCATGGGCCTCGCCGCCGCCCACGAGCTGAGCATCCAGCTGCACGTGTGCGGTGGCCCGCTTGCCACCGCGGCGGCCCTGCAGTTCGAGGCCGCCTGTCCGCAGTTCTTGATTCACGAGGAGCACGAGGTCAACCGCAAGCCGGCCAACATTGCGTCCGGGCGCTACCACTACGCCCCCGTGGACGGCAGCTACGCGATCCCGGACCGGCCGGGGATTGGCCAGGAGCTGAGTGAGCAGGCAATGGAAGATGCACAAGTAACAACAATTAGGGAAGAGGAGTAATTGAAACTATGAAGTTACGTTGGAAAGCATTGTTGGGAATTGGTTTAATGTCACTGCTGACGCTGGGCCTTGCCGGCTGCTCAAACGGCAACCAGCGGAGCGAGGGCGTCAAGGGCAACAAGGAGATCGTGTTTGCGACGACCGGGGATGAACGAATGAGCTCCTACCACTCGCCGAAGACTCACAAGCTGATCGGCTACGAAGTCGAGATCGACAAGCAGATCGCCAAGGGCCTGCACCGGAAGGCCGTCTTTAAGGAAATGGCCGTGCCAGAGGAACTGACCGCCATCAAGACGGGGAAGGCCGATATGGCGGGGGAGTTTGCCTTATCCTCCGTCTACAAGAAGAACTACCTCTTCTCCAAGACGGTCAAGTATACTTACGGTGCCCTGCTAGTGCGGGCGGGCGACCAGTCCGGAATCCATTCCTGGAAGGACATCAAGGGCAAGCGCTCGGCTGGTGAGGCCGGGACCACCTACCAGAAGTGGGCTCAGTACATGGGCGCCAAGCTGGTCAACTACGACAACGCCTCCGGAATCTTGAACGACATTGCCAACGGGAAGGCCGACTTTGTGCCAAACGACAACTACGGCCTGCACATGAACGTCAAGTACTCGCCAGTTAAAGGCCTGGCCATTGCCAAGGGCCTTTACTACCGGACGAACCTGATGGGCCCCGGCGAGGGTTACCTGATCAACAAGAAGGATACCCAGCTGCAGAAGGAGGTCAATCAACAGCTGACCAAGCTGAAGAAGAACGGCACCCTGAAGCGGATCTTTATTAAGTACTACGGCGTTGACCTGTCGAAGCCAAGCAACGCCCACATCAAGTACTTCCACGTACCAGCAAAGTACAAGGGATTGCAATAATTGAGTAAAAACGGGCTGGAGTTAATTCAGCCTCCTCGCTGTTGTATAAGCTGTGAATTTTACAACGCGGTAGCTGGCTGGATCCTGAACGTTGATAAATCAACGCCCACCAGGATAGGCTAGCTTCGCGTCGGGACACCTAGCCAGCCTCGCGGGGGTGGGAAGACGAACTCGCAAGCGAGTTCTGTCCCACCGCCTTTTAATTCGGCGTACAATTAACGGTAAAACCAATTGAGAAGGGAATTTATCAAATGAAAATTACTAATGTTAAGCTCCCCCAGCCCGACTCCTCGCTCGACATCTACCAGAGCAACAGCGACGTGGACCTGCCGGCGGTCGTGATCATCCCCGGTGGCAGCTACAAGCAGATCAAGGAGCGCGACTCGGAGCGGGTGGCCTTGACCTTTGCCACCCACGCCTTCCAGTCCTTCGTCGTCCGCTACCCGATCCTGGAACACCGGGACTACCAGCAGGCCCAGCTGGCGATCGCCCAGGCCTTCGACTACATCGTGGACCACGCGGCCGCACTGCGCGTCGACACCGCCAAACTAGGGATCATCGGATTCTCCGCCGGCGGGCAACTGGCCGCGGCCTACAGCAATCGTCCGGAGACGAAAGCCAAGTTCGCGGCCCTCGGCTATCCGGTGATCAAGCCGACGATCGACGACCGGATGAAAGTCCAGACGGAAGACGTTAGCCGGCTGGTGACCGCCACCACCCCGGCGACCTTCTTGTGGGGCTCGATCAACGACGGCCTGACCCCGTTTCTGGACCACGTTAACGCCTACGCGGTGGCCCTGGCCAAGCAGAGGGTGCCGTTTGAGCTGCACGAGTTCGGGACCGGCAACCACGGGATCGCCCTGGCCAACAAGTACACGGGGATCGTCAACCGTGACCGGGTCGACCGTCACATGTCCCGCTGGTTCCCGCTCTTTTTGGAATGGCTGGATGAACTGAATTTGCGCTAAAGTAAAAATTGCACCCGATAAATCTGCGGATTTGTCGGGTGCAGTTTTTTAAAGTGCCGGGTGAACCATCTTGATGTGGGGCGAGCCGGCGTGGGTGTATGGTTTGCCGACCGTGGTGAAGCCAAACTTTCGATAATAGCCTTCGACCGGCACCTGGGCGTCGATCTCGATTTCATTTCCCGGGAAATAATCCTTGATGGCCTCCATGATCTCCTGGAGCAATTCGTTGCCTAGTCCCTGGCCACGAAAGGCGGGAGCGGTGACCACCCGGCCGAAGGTGACCACGCCGGGCGCCTTCAAAAAGACCCGGGCGTAGGCGGCCAGTTGGCCATTGAGTTCGTCATAGACGTGGACGGCCTTCAAGTCGTTGTCGTCGACGTCATTAACGATCCGCTCCTGGTCGACGATGAAAACCGCGCTGCGCAGCTTGTAGATTTCAAATAGTTTCTTGGTGGTTAACTCATCAAACGTTTCTCGTTGCCACATAATTAGTGCCTTCTTTGATTGGGATTACCTTAGATTGTAACGCGTTTCGTGGCGATTTCGTCAATAAAGTGCCGGTCGTGCTCGATAATCAGCATCGCCGGCCTTTCCCTTTTGATGAGTTGGATCAGCTGGTCCTGGTTGTAGGTATCGAGGTAGTTGAGCGGCTCGTCCCAGAGGTAGAGCTGGGCGGGAGTCAGAAGCGACCGGGCCAGTTCGACCTTCTTTTGCTGGCCCATGCTTAACTGGTCGAGCGGGGTCGTGAAGCTGGAGCGCTCCATCCCCAGCTTGCGCAGCATGTTGAGCAGCTGGTCTTCTTCCAGCCGGTTGTCCTGGGCGAACTGCTTCAGGTTGCCGTGAAAGTCGGCGTAGTCCTGGCGCACCAGGCTGATCGTCGCGTTGTGGGCAATCGTAATCGTCCCGCTGACCTGGCCCTTAAACCGGCCCAGGATCGCCTTGAAGAGGCTGGACTTGCCGGTGCCATTGTCGCCGCAGAGGACGACCTGCTCGCCCTGCTTGACGGTCAGGGAAAGCTGGTCAAAGAGTCGGCGGCCGGGCAGGTCGAGGCTAACGTCGTCGAGGGTTAAGAGCGGCGACTGGTGGCTGGGTTGCTGGTTGATCGTCAGCGGGACGATGGTTTCGACCTCCTGGAGCAGGCCGGTCTTCTCGTCGGCGGCTTTGTCCAGCCGCCGGGCCATCGCCGTTGACTTCTTCATCATCCGGGCGGCCTTGGCCCCGATGAAGCCCTTGTCGGCGTGGGAGTTATGCTTCTTTTCACCCTCGGCGCGCTGGGCCCACTGGAGCCGCTGCTGCTTGGCGGCCTTGAGGTTCTTGATGTCGGCGTGCAGCTGCTCGTTCGTGCTGATCGCCTCCTGGTCGCGGCGCTGCTTTTGGGCGAAGTAGGTCGAGTAGTTGCCCCGCTCCAGGACCAGCTGGTGGCGTTCAATCACTAGGGTGTGGTCGATCACCCGGTCGAGGAAGTCCTGGTCGTGGCTGGTGATGATGAATCCCTGGCGCTTGCCCCGCAGGTAGTCGGCGATCTGCTGGCGGCCGTGCTGGTCCAGGTGGTTGGTCGGCTCGTCTAAGAGGGGAAAACTGGCCGGATCGGCGAAGAGGGCCGCCAGCAGGACCTTAGTTTGTTCGCCGCCGGAAAGGGTGCCAAAGGGCTGCCAGAGAAGGGCCGGGTCGACGCCCATCAGGTTGAGTTCCCGTTCCACCTGCCACTGCTCCAGCTGGGGTGCGTCCGCGTTAATGGCGTTCCAGGCGAAGTCAGTCGGGTCGGCAATCTCCTGGGGAAAGTAAGCGAAATTCAGGTTGGTGGTGATTTGGCCCTGGTAGTCGCGGTTGCCAAGGAGAATCTGCATCAGGGTCGTCTTGCCCCGGCCGTTGCGGCCCAGCAGGCCCAGCTTCCAGGAGCCGTCGATGTCGATCTGGCTGTGGTCAAAGAGCGGATCCTTACCGGGGTAGGCGAAGGTCAGCTGCCGAATTGAAATGTTTCCCATTGTTGTCTCACATTCCTTTCTGGATTGGAACACGAAAAAGGGCCTACCACCCCGGGTAGACCCTTTTTTGATACTGAAAACAACCGGCCAATGCCAGTCGCCGTGATCAAGATTAAGCTGTAATTCTACCCAGAGCACCCCTTGTCGTGTCGATTAACAAATGATGCTTTAACTTGTGTAGAATTAGAACTTCAATGCTTGATCCCTCCGTAAATTAACTATCAGTAGCATAGCAAGCCGCCGGATCCTTGTCAACTACTTGTTCAATTCGCCATCCGCAATCTTTTCTAGAAGCGGCCGGGACGGGATGAAGAAGAGCTGGCCGGACAAGATGTCGGAGAAGGAGAGCAGGTAATCGTGCTTTTCTACCATGTTTTCCAGCATCTTCTTGGTGACCTTCCAGTAACGGGAATAACCGATGAAGTAGGTCCCGGTGATGCCGGAGGCCGGGTCAGAATACGGCACGTTCATCCGGACGATCTTCTGTTCCACGCCGTTGATCTTGGCCTGGGAGGCAACGTTGTGGGCGTTCTTGAACTTCTCCTGGTCCTCCAGCTCCAGGTCGCTGAACTTCTTCCGGCCCACGGCCTTTTCCTGATCCTCGGTGGTCAGCTTGTCCCAGATGTCCATGTGGTGGCGCCACTTCTGGGCAAAAGCGTAGGAGCCGTTTTCAAAGAACGGGTCCTCGTCGCCAACGATGGCGTAGTCCGCGGCGTCCTCGACCTGCGGAGCCTCGGTGCCATCGATGAAGCCGATGATCGCCCGGCCCTCGAAGTAACGGAAGCCCTTGGTCTCGTCAACGACGGTCGTGTAGTCCTTCAAGAAGAGCATGCACTGGGAGACCATCTCGTAGACGACGGCCTCGTCGTTGGCCCGAATGTGGAGGAAGATGTCACCCTTTGTGGCCGGCATCGAATACTTGTCGCCGGAAATGGTCTGGTAGGGTTCCAGTTCCTTTGGCTTTGGGGCGTCCGGGAAGAGGTAGTCCCAGGCAGCACTGCTGAAGCCCAGGGAGGCCTTTAAGTTCCCCTTGTTGTCCCGGATCCGCAGTGACCGGATGATCGCCTGGTAGCGGTCGACGAACTCTTGGATGGCCTCCTGCTCCTTTGCTTGGTCCTCCCGGTTGAGTTCGAGCACCGTAAATTGAACGTGTTCACCGGCGTCCTTCCAGACGTCCTGTGCTTGACTTGGATTCATTGCCATAATAAAGATCTCCTCTCACATCACAAAAATTCCAATAACATTATAATTATAACATTTTTGGTTGAAAACCAGGTGAATTAGTACCGGTAATATGTTCAATTAGTGTTGAAGCCGCTTCCAAATCAAGTTACAATTATATTGTGAAATTATTTGCTTGATTTTGCTGCACTAATTTTAGATTTGGGGTGAGGATTTTGCCAGAAGCAAAGAAAAAGCACCGGTTCCATATGCCGACTGCTTATACGATTCTGTTTATTATCATTGTCATTATTGCCATCCTGACCTGGATTATTCCGGCCGGGACCTACGCCACGGATAAGGCCGGGAACATCATTTCCGGGACCTACAAGGCCGTTTCCAGCAAGCCACAGGGGATCTGGGACGTCTTCATGGCACCGGTCATCGGGATGGTCGGGGACAAGAAGACCGAGGGTGCGATCTCGGTTTCCCTGTTCATCCTGGTCATTGGGGGCTTCTTGGGGGTCGTCAATAAGACCGACGCCTTGAACGAAGGGATCAGTTCGATTGTTCGCCGCTACAAGGGCCGCGAAAAGCAACTGATTCCAATCCTGATGATCCTGTTTGCCATCGGGGGATCGACTTACGGGATGGGTGAAGAAACGATCGCCTTCTACCCGTTGCTGATTCCGGTTATGATGGGGGTCGGCTTCGACTCACTGGTTGCCGTTGCCATCGCCCTGGTCGGAACCCAGGTTGGGTGCCTGGCCTCGACCGTGAACCCATTTGCCACCGGGGTTGCATCACAGACCCTGAACATCTCGCCAGGTGACGGGCTGGGCTCGCGGCTCCTCCTGTTGATCATCACGACCGCCGTCAGCATCATCTACGTCTACCACTACGCCTCCGTCATCCAGAAGGACCCGACCAAGTCACTGATTTACGACCAGCGGGCCGAGGATGAGAAGCGGTTCGAGATCAAGACGCGGACCGACGACGAGCACCAGATGACCGGTCGGCAAAAGGCCGTGCTCTGGCTCTTCGGTGCGACCTTCGTCATCATGATCCTCGGGCTGGTTCCGTGGACCAACCTGAACGCCCACTGGAACTTCTTTGACAAGTTCACCAAGTGGCTGACCGGGATTCCGTTCCTGGGCAACCTGGTCGGTCATGATATTGCCCCACTGGGGACCTGGTACTTCAACGAAATCACCATGCTCTTCCTCTTCATGTCCGTTCTGATCATGTGGGTCTACCACATGACGGAAGGCGAGTTCATGGACGCCTTCATGAAGGGGATGGCCGACTTCCTGAGCGTTGCCATCATCGTTGCTGTTGCTCGTGGGATTCAGGTCATCATGAACAACGGGATGATCACCGGGACCGTTCTGCACTGGGGTGAAACGGGCCTGCGGGGACTCTCCCAGAGCGTCTTCATCATCCTGACCTACATCTTCTACATTCCAATGTCCTTCCTGATTCCGTCGACCTCTGGTTTGGCCGCCGCGACGATGGGGATTATCGGACCACTGGGCCATTTCGCCCACGTCTCCGGTAGTCTGGTCATCACCGCTTACCAGGCCGCTTCCGGTTGGGTTAACCTAATCACGCCGACCTCCGGGGTTGTCATGGGTGCCTTAGCGATCGCTCACGTCAACGTCAGCGTTTGGTGGAAGTGGATGCTGAAATTGATGATCTACCTCTTTATTGTTACCTGTGTATTCTTAGGCGTTGCCGCCGTATTATAAAAGGAATGAGTAAACATGACACAATTGGTAAACGAACAAGAGCAACAAGAAGCCGTTAAGACCTTGGAACGGTTGATTTCCGTGCCGTCTTACAACCAGCCGGCAGAGGATGGGGCACCATTTGGCCGGGGGATCCGCAACGCCCTCGACGAAATGATGAAGATCTGCGACGAGCTGGGCTTTAAGACCTACGAGGATCCGGACGGCTACTACGGCTATGCCGAGGTTGGTGAGGGCGAGAAGGTCTTCGGGGTGATCTGCCACCTCGACACCGTCCCGGCCGGTGATCCCGCTACCTGGGACCACGACCCATTCAAGGGCACCGTCATCAACAACGCCATTTACGGCCGGGGCTCCCAGGACGACAAGGGACCTGGCATCGCGGCCCTCTACGCCGTCAAGGCCTTAATGGACGCCGGCTACCACTTCAACCAGCGGATCCGCTTCATCTACGGGACCGACGAGGAAATCCTCTGGCGGGGGATTGCCCAGTACAACAAGAAGGAATCCCAGATCGACAGCGGGATTTCACCGGACGCCGAGTTCCCACTGATCTACGCCGAAAAGGGCCTGGAGCAGGCTTACCTGGTGGGCCCGGGCACCGACAAGCTGCACATCAGCCTGAAGAATGCTTTCAACGCCGTTCCTGACAAGGCCGTTTACGATGGCCCGAAGCAGGACGAGGTCAAGGCCGCCCTCGACCGGCACAACTTCAAGTACACCAGTGATGACAAATCCATCACGGTGATTGGGAAGTCCGTTCACGCTATGCTGGCGCCGGAGGGAACCAACGCCGTTCTGCGGCTGGCGATCGCCCTGGACGAGGTCTTTGACTTCAAGCCGCTGGACTTCTTCGGCAAGCTCTTCAAGGAGGACGCCACCGGGACCAACGTGCTGGGGGACGTCAAGGACGAGTCTGGTCACCTGACCTTCAACATCTCTAGCCTGGAGATCAACGAGAAGGAGACCCGGATGCAGATCGACCTGCGGATTCCGGTCACCGTTGACCGCGACAAGCTGCTAGACAAGCTGAACGAAAACGTGGCACCATACGAGCTCAAATACGCCCCGTTTGACTACGTGGCGCCGCTTTACGTGCCAAAGGACAGCAAGTTGATTCAGACCCTGATGGAAGTCTACAAGGACCAGACCGGCGACACCACGGCCACCCCACAGATCTCAGGTGGGGCGACCTTTGCCCGGACCATGCACAACTGCGTGGCCTTCGGGGGGATGCTGCCGACAACGCCGGATTATATGCACCAGGCCAACGAACAGTGGCCACTGCCGGACATGTTCAAGGCCATGGAGATTTTTGCTCAGGCAATCAAGAAGCTCTGCGTGGACTAAGCAAGACACACAAATATAGCAAAAGGACGAGCACTTTTGATGGTGTCCGTCCTTTTTGGATTGGGGTAATAAAACAGCCCCTGCCTGGGCGGCAAGGGCTGAAAACCAATCTTGGTGGTTTTAATTTAACAAGCTTTGTGAATTGAATTGAGAGAGATTGTATATGGGTGCTTGTTAATTATGGAAACGTGATTGAGAAATTACTTTTGAGCGAAGACCTCGTCACCGTTAGCGGTAATGGTGAAGGTCTTGTTAGCTGCGTCGGCGTCCAGGACAGCGACGTTTGCGCCGTCCTTGTCGGTCCGGGTGATCTTGATGGTCGTGTCGGTTGGCGTTTCTACCTTGATGGAGCCATCCAGGTCAAAGGCAGCGAACTTGTTCCGCCAGGACAAAAGCTTCAGCAGGTTAGCAACGACTGGACGTTGAACTTCCTTGGCCACTTCTTCCTTAGTGTAGTAGTGACGGTTGATGTTCCGACCTTCCTTGGTCTTTTCGAGGAGTTCCAGGTCGTTGGAGCCGGCCAGCAGACCAACGTAGTAAACCATTGGGATACCAGGGGCAAAGATCTGGAATGCCCGGGCCATCAGGTAGGCGCGATCGTCGTCACCGAGGGCGGAGTAGAAGGTGGTGTTGATCTGGTAGATGTCCAGGTTGTGGTATTCAGCACTGGAGTACTTCTTCTTAACGTTGGCACCAACCTTGTAGAGTTCCTTGGAAGTGTAGTCGATCTCGTCGTCGGTCAGGATGTCCTTGGCGTCGACAACCCCGATCCCGTCGTGGGTGTCCAGGGTGGTGAACTGCTTCATTGGGCTCATCTTCAGCCAGTTGGCCAGGCGGTTGGTTTTACCGGAGTACAGGGTGTACAGGGTGGTCATTGGCAGCACGAAGTCGTAGATGAAGTAGCCGTGGTTTGAGATCTTTTGTGGCATCGTGTAGTGTTCGTGGATTTCTGGCAGGATTTCAGCCTTGTAAGGGGCCAGGATCTTGCGAACGTCTTCGAGCAGGTCCCAGATTTCTGGTTCAACAAAGAAGTCGTTGGTGTCGGCCTTCTTAATGGCGTAGGCAAAGGCGTCCAGCCGGATCAGGTCGGCACCGTGCTTAACCATGCTGGTCAGGGTTTCCTTGAAGAATTCGTTGGCCACCTTGGACTTGACGTTGATGTCGATCTGTTCTTCACCGAACGTGTTCCAGAGGTGTTCCTTGGTACCGTCGTCGAAGTCGATTTCCTGTTCAGGAGCACGGTCCTTCCGCTTGTAGATCAGGTCAATGTCCTTTTGGGTCGGACGACCCTTCCCAGCAGCTTCCCAGAACTTTTCCCAACGAATGAAGAAGTCGCTGTACTTGGAAGCGTCGTGGTTCTTCTTGAAGTCTTGGTACATCACGGACTTCTTGGAGATATGGTTGATCATGAAGTCAAACATCAGGTAGTAGTCCTTGCCCAGGGCTTCGACATCGTCCCAGTCACCGAATGCGGAGTCAACAACGTCGTAACGGTATGGAGCAAAACCACGGTCACCGGTTGATGGGAAGAATGGCAGCAGGTGCACACCGCCAATGGCGTCACCGATGTATTCCTTCAAGACTTCATGGGTTTCCTTAATGTTCTTGGCCATGGAGTCAGAATAGGTGATTAACATTGCTTTGTTTTGAATAGGCATGGTAGAAAACCTCCAAATAAATTAAATCTAATGTTGAGCAGAACGACGAGTTGCAACAAAAATGATCAGGGCGATGATCAGCAGCACGATCCCGTAGATCGGGAACGGTGCGGCCAGCCCCATCCCGGCCAGCGGTTGGCCCAGCAGATGGTTGGTCCACTCGGCAATCGTTGGCGAGAAGAAGGAGCCGAAGTTAAAGCCGATCAGGCACAAGGACGTTACCAGCGGCTGCCGGTTGGCCGGCGCCAGGTCTGGCAAAAGGTTGAAGATCAGCGGCGAAACCAGCTGCAGCGGGAAGCCAATCAGCAGGAGCCCGATGACCATCAGGATGAAGTTGTGGCCGGCAAAACCAAACAGGAAGTTCGACAATGCCATCAGGCCGAGGCCCAGGTAGACGGTCCCGAAGCCGAGGCGCTTTTGGATCGCCCCGTAGCAGATCCCACCCAGCGTGGCCCCGATCAGCATCAGTGACAAGAACATCGAGGAACCGGTGTAGTGGCTGCCCTTAATTGTGACGGCCAGACCAGGGAAGCGGTTCTCCATTCCAACATAGTCGACAACCAGCAGAAATGCAAAGAAAACGAGCAGGTAGACGACCGGACTGATCTTGGTGATCTCCTTGGTCTCATCTTCCCCCAGTTCATCCGCCAGGCTATCTTCATCGATGTCAATGTCCTCAGAGGCCGTATCCTCTGGAACCCGCATTGCGAAGAAGACCAGGACGATGAAGGCCAGGGCGTAAACCAGGAAGGACGCATGCCAGCCGGCCACGCTCAGGATCAACCCGGCAATCGACAGGGTGCAGGCCTGACCGATCTGTTCGGCCGCGGCCCGCCAGCCCAGCATTTGCGCCCGCTCACTGCCGTCGTACCAGACGGAAATCAGCGAGATCGCCTGCGAGTTGTAGAGCCCGAAACCGGCCCCGAGGACCAGTCGCGAGATCAGGATCGTCAGGTAGTTGTTGACGAAGAAGGGAACTAGCCCGGCGACACCGACGATGCCCACCCCGGCCATGATGATCTTCTTGTCAGAAATGTGGAACCATTCCTGAATCAATGGGGAGAGAACCACGAAGATCATGACGGCAAAGGATGGGGTGGTGACCAGGTATTCCGACTGCGTCTGGCTGATACCCAGCGCCGCCTTCAACTGGGGCAAGGACCCCTGGATGGCGTAGGCACTCGTAATCACGAAGGAGACGGAGAGGAACGCCAGCTTAGTAACCATAGAATGTTTAGTATTAGTCATAAATTATCAATTACTCTTTCTTTCCTTGAACTCTAGATTGATAAACGTTTATCATTTTGAATCCGTGATTAATATACTATGTCCAAAGTAAAATGTCAAACGTTTATCAAAAGAATTTGAAAACATTTCCATTGCCAGTTTTTCGGTACTTTTTGAAAACGCAATGTAAGCTTGCTGAGCGCGGGATGCAGCCGACTTCGTGAAAGAATGCATTAAAAAAACGACCGCCGTTTGGCAGTCGTTTTTTCTTCTCTAGTATTGCCGATCATACTCGTAGGTCAGCTCCGGCTCGCGGCCGGTCCGCTGGTACTTGTTGAGGGCGTCGATCTGGGCCATCTCGTCAGCGGTGAGCGTGAAGTCGTAGATGGCGGCGTTTTGCTGGATGCGGGCGGCGTGGACCGACTTCGGAATGAAGGAGACGCCGTTCTGCAGGTGCCAGCGCAGGATGACCTGGGCCGGCGACTTGTGGTGGGCAGCCGCAATCTGCTTTAAGACTTCCTCACCCAGCACGGCACCGCGGCCGAGGGGACTCCAGGCCTGGGTGACGATTTGCTGGTCGCGATTGAACTTCAGCAATGGCTTTTGGGTCAGCAGGGGATGGAGCTCGATCTGATCAACCACCGGCATCTCGTGGGCCTTGGTGGCCAGGTACTGGAGGTGGATCATCTGGTAGTTGCTGACGCCGATGGACCGGGTCAGCCCGGCCTTCTTCATGTCCTCGAAGGCCCGCCAGGTTTCAAAGAAGGCCCGTTCGATCGGCCAGTGAACCAGGAGCAGGTCGACGTGGTCCATCTGCAGCTTCTTCAGCGATTCCTTGACCGAGGCGATGGCTTGATCGTAGCCCTGGTTGCCCTCGGCCACCTTGGTCGTGACGAAGATCTGGTCACGTGGGATCCCCAGTTGCTTGAAGGCGGTCCCGACCTCCTGCTCGTTGCCATAGAGCTGGGCGGTGTCGAAGAGCCGGTAGCCGGCGTCATAGGCACTCTTGATTGATGCGTTCATTGTTTCCTGACCGTCGACCTTGTAGAGCCCGAAGCCTTCCTGGGGCATCCGGTTGCCATCGGCGAGGTCAAGATAGTTGGTTTTAATATCCATCACTGACACTTCCTTTGCTGCTATTCTACCACGGCTACTTCATCAGCGGCTTAGTGACCCGGGCCAGCTGCTCGATCGTCTGCTGACCGGTAACCATGCTGTCGTTGTTGTCGGTGTAAATGGCAATCGTGTAGTCCGTCCCGTTGTCGTTCTTGACGTAGCCGATACTGTTGACGATCCAATTATCGCTGCCGTAGGAGAGCCAACCGTTCTTGATGGCGTAGTGCTTGCTGCCGGCGGAAATCCCCCAGGCCTGGTCGGATTCGACGTTGCTCATCATGCTGCGGATCAGGGTCCGGTCCTGGCTGGTGAGGATCTTAGAACTATAGAAGATGTTGTTGAGCAGCTTGATCTGGTCGGCAGGGGTAGTGGTGGTGAGTCCCCAGGTTTGGCTGGCAACCGAGTCCTTCATGCCGAACTTGTCGAAGGTCGCCTGCAGCCCGGCCTTGCCACCCAGGTACTTGGTGAATAACTCGGTCGTGGCGTCATTATCACTCTGTTCGATCATCGCCTTGGCGAGGGCCTCCTGGGTACTGGTCAACGGCGCGTGCTGTTTGGCCAAAATTCCCGCCAGGATGCTGACTTTAACGGTGCTGGCTGTGTGGAACTTATGGTTGGGTGCGTTGGTGGACTGGTAGGTCTTGTGACTCTTTGGTGAATAAACGGCGATGCTGACCCGGTCGCTGGAGGTGTAGACGACCTTGTTCCAGCTTGATTTGAGCCGGGCGTCCAGTGACGTAAAATGGTGGATGCCGATGAAGGCCGCTAAAATGATGATGATCAGCAGAATTAGTCGGCCTCGTTTACGGTGACGACGAGTTCGCTGTGGAACGCGCTGCATGAATGATACCCCTCTCTAAAACGTTATACAGATTTATCATACTTGGGAATGGGGGAAAAATAAACCATTCTCGCGGATAATTCTATAGTAGCAACGGAATTTAACTTGAAAGTAAAGCAATTTTCACTGATAATTCATAATTAGAGGTTTATTCTGTTTAATTGGGAAAAAATAAAACGTGAAGGGACAGCGATATGCATAAATTAGGTCGTAAGTTATTTTATCTATTCTTAGTGGTTCTCACCATTAGTCTGAATCTGGACGGACTGGTCAAGTCGGCGAGTGCCAGCACCGACTCCTTCTACCACATGGATGCCCGGGCAGCGTACGCCATTGACGCCGACACCGGCCAGGTCCTCTACCAGAAGAATGCCAACAAGACCTACCCGATCGCTTCTCTGACCAAGATCTTGACCCTGGCGGTGATCGAGCAGGACATCCGTGATCACAAGCTGAGTTGGAACCAAAAGATCAAGATTACACCAGCGGTCGCCAAGGTGGCCAACGACTGGCACTTCTCCAACGTCCAGCTGAATACCGGCGAGAGCTACACGGTCCGTCAGCTGGCCGAGTCAATGATGATCGTTTCGGCAGACGGCAGTACCGAGGCCTTGGCCCTGGCCGACGCCGGCAGCACCGCCGCCTTTAACAAGAAGATGCAGGCGATGGCACGCAAGGCCGGGGTCACCGATGCCAAGATCTACAACATGATCGGCCTGCCGAACAAGGACCTGGGCAAGAATAAACTGAAGGGCGTCGACGGGGATGCCGAAAATAAGCTGTCGGCCAAGGATCTGGCGCTGATTTCCCAGTACATGATCAAGCACTATCCGGAGACGCTGAAGATCACCAAGAAGAAGTTCGCCAACTTCAAGATCACCGAAGGCCAGGAGTACCAGATGGTCAACATCAACGCCCTCCTGCCACAGAACGGCTACGCACCGAAGGATTGGGAGATCGATGGCCTGAAGACCGGGAATACCGACGCGGCCGGCAAGTGCATCGTGACCACCGGGACCTACATGGGCCACCGGGTCATCCTGGTGGGCCTGCACACCAAGGGCGACTGGAACAACCAGTCCAAGATGCAAAAAGAATTTTACGAAAAGCTGGCGGCTTCCTACCAGCCAGCGGAACTGCAAAATATTCAGCAGCTATCTAAGCGCGTCCAGCGCACCCGGATCGTTCATGCCAAGAAGCACCGGACCGTTTCCCTGGCGCTGGCCAAAAAGTCGACCTGGATTTGGGTGCCGCGCAACACCACCTGGAAGCAGACTCATCCCACGGTTGTGATTAAGCGCAGCAAGCAGTCACTCACGGGGCGGCTCGAGGCTCCCGTGAAGAAGGGCCAGCGGGTCGGCTACCTGAATCTCCAGCTGTCGGGCCTGCCGGAAATGCAGGTGCCGATCAAGGTCACGCAGACGATTGCCAGTCGGGGCTTCTGGAAATAGCAATAAAACAACCGCCATTAGCAGTTTTTGCCAATGGCGGTGTTTTTAGTCAGTTGTTAAATTTTAGTATTCAACGTGCCACTTGATCGTGTAGTTCTTTTCTTCGTTGGCCTTCAGGGTGATGTCACCAAATTCTGGGTGGTGAGGTGCGTCCGAAAGTGTCTGGGCTTCCATGGCGATTCCGAGGTGCGGGTGAACCTCACCGTGGTTGTAAACGGCGGGGTCGTCGGAGTTCATGGTGTACATGATCAGGGCGTTCCGGTCGGAGTACAGTTCCATCTTCCGGCCGCTCTGCTTGTCCTCCAGGGTGGCCACTGGTTCAGTCAGGCTTGGTTCAACGACCCAGATGTCATCGAAGCCGTTCTCCTTCGTGGAAGCCATCTGCTTGAGAGCGTCTCCCAGCAGGGTTGGCTTGGAGAAGTCAAATGGCGTGCCGGCGTTTTCGATCATTTCGCCGGTTGGGATCTTGCCGTCGTCAACTGCCAGGTGGTGCTTGGAGTTAACCTGCAGGGTCAGGCCATCAACGGTCTTGGCACCGGCATCGGCCATGTTCCAGTAGGTGTGGTTGGTTGGGTTGAAGAGCGTGTCGCCATCGCTGGTAGCGCCAAACTTCAAGGAGAGGTTGTCGTCGTTGTCCAGCGTGTAGGTAGCGGTGACGTGGATGGTTGCTGGGAAGGTGTCATCCTGCTCGCTCAGGGTCAGGCTCAGCGTGATGCTGGCACTGTCGGCGGTAGTGGCCGTCTTGTCAACGTGCCAGATGTGGTTGTAGAAACCATTCGTCCCACCGTGCAGGGTGTTTTTGCCCTCGTTTTGTTCCAGCTTGTAGTCGTGGCCGTTGATCTGGACCTCACCATCGGCAATCCGCCCGGCAACCCGACCGATCAGCCGGTTGGTGCAGAAACCGTTGTTGGTGAATTCATCCAGGTTCTCTGAGGTCAGGACCATGTCGGCCTTGCCGCCGTCCTTGGTTGGGACCTTGAGGGATTGGAGCAGGCCGGCAAAGTCGAGCACGCTGGCCTGGACACCGTTGTCGTTAGTTAAGACATACTTGGTAACGGGATCACCCTTAAAACTGCCAAATGGCACTTTTGTAATATCCATAATGAAAAAACCTCCTTGAAAGTAAGCGCTTTACGCTATACTTTATATTCTACCACACTTTTTTTGCTATTGTGCAAACGGTTGCAGAGGGTAGAAGGCTTTGACAGGCACTGGCCAGCCATTTAAAATTAAAATAATCATACTAAAAAGCGGGGCATTCAGGATGAAAACGACACGGTGGGAGAACTTTAAGCACGCCTTCAAGCGCAACTTCATTGACTTTTTGCTCATCTTTGCGGCCGAGGATCAGTTTATCCACAAGCACCGCCACAAGAGCAGCCAGATTAATGAACAGGGCCGCTATGGTTCGACTAAGAAGGAAAAATAGTTTATATTAGGGGTAATGATTTTTTATTGTGGGGGATGAATGAACGTGGCAGAAGAAAAGAACGATAGCCAAACCAAGGAATTACTGGTGAACACCAAGGAGGCCCTGGCCAAGGCCGAAAAGGAACTGATTCACGCTAAGAAAGACAAGCACCTGTCCCAAGACGAAAACTTGATGAAGATCATCACGACCAACTACGAGGTGGCCAAGAACAACGTTAAGATGGCTAAGCAGTTGGCGGGTGACAACAAGCCAAGTGCGGCCGCGGCACCGGAACCAACTCCAAAATCAAGTACAATCTCGACCGCGCCGCACAGCGAGCAGTCGGTGGTACGGGGCAACAAGCTGATCTTCACGACGCCGCAGTCTGCGCCGGCCGCGGCATCAACGACCGCCGCAACGTCAACGACGGTTACATTCCCTGAGGAGAGCATGAGCACGGCTTCGACTGCCAATGCCGCCCAGGCTACGAGCACTACGGCTGCCAACGCCGCCAATGCTGGTTCGGCGGACGTTACGATGACCCGGCATCAGTACCGGGAAAAGATGAAGCATAATAAATAATGGTTAACAAAAAACGGGCCGCAACCCTTTGAGATTGCGGCCCGTTTTGTCGTCTAAGCTTAATTTTTAACCATTCTTCTGGACGTATTCCTGGAAGGCCCGGAAGTCCTTGTCAACCTGCTGGACATACTGGTGGGCCCACTGGGCAAGGCCGGTGTCCAGCTCCTTTTGGTGGCGCAAATATCCCCGCAGCATTGGCGAGGTCGGGCTCTGGGCGTGGGCCATGGCCAGGCAGAGGGCGCAGGTCTGGCAGTACAGCTGGTAGCTCGGCAGGTCGAGCCGTTCCAGCTTGATCGATTCCTTCATGTCCCGGAACTGGCGGACGTAGTAGGACCGGTTGCCAAAACGGGTGCTGGCCAGGAAGGGATCGGAGGTCGACTGCAGGACCCGCTGAGCGGTGACGATCCGCCGTCCGGCCAGCATCCCGTTGTCGATCGCCTGCTGGACCTTGAGATTGAGCAGGTTGTAACGCAGCGGCATGGCCTCCTTGACCTGGAGGACCAGGTGCGACCCGTCGATCCCGGTCAGCATCAGGAGGTAGCAACGAGTCCCAAAGCTGCCGACGCCGACGCTATAGCGGATGATGTCGGTGATGTGGAAGTTAGCGAGGAAGACCCGGATGTCCTGGCGAACGTTATCCCGGTAGTGTTCGTAGCCGGCAACCACCTGTTTGTACTGGAGCGGGCTGAGGTGCCGGGCGCGTGGCGGGTTGTCGCGGAAGACCAGCTGGCCGCGATCGTTGATGGTCCCCATCTTGCGGACGATTTCCTCGGAATTGCTGTGCTGGCTCTTCTTGATGATGTTTTGCAGGATCTTTTCCATCTGGGACGGGGCGTCACCGAACTGGTTGATGCTATTGATCATGTCGTGAATTTCAAAGGAGAAGTAGAAAACCTCCGGCAGCGAGAGCTTGTTGGCGTTCTTGATGGCGTGCCGGTAGGTCTTGGTGGTCAGTTCGAGGACCTTGGTGAGCTCGTCCGGAGCAAAGCCGTTCTCGCTACCGGCCAGTTCAATGCTGACCAGGAGGCGTTTGAGGTCGGACTCCCAGTTGCCGATCCGGGCCTCGTCGAAGTCGTTGAGGCCGAAGAGCAGCTTGCGCTCGGGGGAGGCGTAAAAGCCGAAGTTGTTAACGTGGGCGTCACCACAGATGACGATCGGAATCCCGCTCTGGTGTTGTTGCTTCATGTCCTGCTCCATCAGCTCGGCCGTGCCGCGGAAGAAGGCAAAGCGGCTGGCGGTCATTCGTTGGTGCCGCAGGGGCAGGAGCTCGGGGATCATCTTGGCTTCGGTCTGGCTGATGGCGGCCACGGGGTCCCGCTTGACCGGAACGAAGGTCGCCAGCTCTTTACTGGAGACATCCTTGAGGCGTTGCTTGCCCATTTGTTCCAGCTCCGCCTTGGTGTGATTAATTTTGATTCGTTTCAGGTCAAAAAGATCTAGGGATTGTTCATTCACGTTAACCCTTCCTTTCGGGACATATTCTAATGATTTAGTGAAAGTTGGCGGAAGAATTTGAGTTCTGTCGCCAACTCTGTCACAATTATTATAGTAGAAAATAAAGGAGTTGGTAGGGGTGTTTATTGCAATGGCAGATTGCAAGAAATAACTTGAACGAATTTAATGACGTAAATTAAGCAGGAAGATCTCGATTGGTGTGCGCCAGTTAAGACATTTAAGTGGCCGGGAATTCAGATACCAATTGATTTGAACCAGCTGGCGATCGCTCAGCTCTTCAATAGCTTGTCCCTTGGGAATAAATCGTCGCAAAACTCGGTTACGGTTCTCATTACTACCGCGTTCATGTGGTGAATAAGCATGGGCAAAATAAACCGGAGTACCAGTTTGCCGTTCAATTGTCTGATAGTTAGCGAACTCTTTCCCATGATCCACGGTCAGCGTCTTGAGCTTGTCTTGAAGTTGACTAGCTAGTTCAAGTACGGCTTGAGTCATAGACTGACTGTCGCGGCCATGGAGCCGTTTAACAATTGTCAGGCGACTCTTACGCTCCACAAAAGTAGCCACAGCTTGACCTTTACGTTTGCCAGAAAGTACGGTATCAGCTTCAAAGTGGCCGAACTCCTGGCGAGTTTCGACTTTATGAGGACGCTCCTCAATGGAGCGGCCGTGACTGAACGTACCACGCTTTTCTTTAGCACGATGACGACGAATTCCATGATCAGGCAAATCGGGTAGCTGTACATCAAGCCAGCCTTGATCAATCCAGTTATAGACCGTCTTGTAGGCAATCCCAACCACATGGGCAACTTGTTCAGGGGACCACTTCTGGACTTGAATCTTTTCCTCGACCAAGTGTTTAAGGTTTTTAGTGAGCGAAGACTTCCGCCCCCGTTGACTAACCTTTTGTTCAAAGTCAGTTTGCGCTAGCTCAGCCTGGTACTCACTATTTAGCCGGTGAAGTTCGTTAAAGATGGTGGTCTTACTAAAGCCTAAGTAGTTAGCGATGTATCGCAAGGAACGTCCTTCATTATGAAGTGTTTCAATGACAACACGGTTCTGGAATGATAAAATAGTGGTGCTCATCAAGGCCCTTCTTTCTAATGGATTGTACGGTAACACCATTAAAGACCTTGATGGGTTTTTCTGTCCACTTAAATGTTCAACTTAAATTTTACAATCTACCCAATTGAAAATCGGACCGCATCGCATCTGCACGTCAATCCAGGTCCAGTTGCGCGTGACCAGTTTGACAGTCCGGCAACTTGGTCCGTCCGTTCCGCGGGCGATTTCATTATTTTTGTCAACAACGCACTGGCCCTGCCGGTGATTGTCCGTCACCCGCAGCGCTTCAACGATTCACGGGCCTTCGTGACGGCTTTCAAGCGGGAGTTCATCGAGCTATTGGGGGAGCTGCCGGTGCCGCACGCCAAGATCAGCATGATCCGGTCGCACCAGTTCCAAGAGATTGAGTTTACCCGGCAGCTCTCGTCGGCGGCCCAACAGAAGCTGCAGCGCTACCAGAACATGTTGACCGGGCCCAATTCACCGGTTGACTGGGAGGAGCAGCCGACGAATGCCCAGCTGGCCCTCCAACTGGCCGAAAATACCACGCTGCCGGATCCGCAGACCGGTGATTCGGAGACGGTGATCGAACGCTTTGAGGACTATGTTGCCCACAACTACCAGCTGCCGGCCCACCCGCAGCTGAACGAACACAACCGTTCCTACCTGTACCGGAGCGCCTCGCTCAACGACGTTATGAACGCCACGGCGGTCAGCGAGCTCTTCTTGAAGGACTACCAACGCTACCTGACGAACCGGGACAAGAGTGATCAGATCATTGACCGGGACCTCAACGCGGCGGCCGACTACCTCAGCTTTTGCGAGGGCGAGGGGGTCTCGATGTTGGCGGATCTCGGCCTGGTCTACAACTACCTGCTGCACTATGAGGAACTCAACGACGTTCAGATGAGCATGAGTGCAATGCGGAACCTGGGGACGGCGCTGCGGGAACTGGGTCGCTTCATGCGCAACCAGCAGCTCTTCTCGTCGGCCGACTTCGACCAGTTCGTCCAGTCGGTCGGTCAGGGGATCAACGACCACTATTCCCATCAGCGGGTCTACCACCTGCAGCGCCTGCTCCGCAATCTGCAGCAGCAGGCTGAACAGCAGCGGGAGGCGATGGATCGGGGCCGTCATTTTCGGGGCGATGCCTACACCCTGACGGTGACGCTGGCGGACTACCAGCCGACCATGTGGCGCCAGCTGCGGGTCAGCGGGGCAACCCGGCTGGACATGCTCTGTTACCAAATCCTGGCCAGCTTTAGGGCCAACGGTGGGCACCTCTTCGAACTCAACGACGGCGACCACCACTTCCAGCTGCCGGTGTTTGAGAGCGGGGCCGGCAACGAGCAGGACATCGAGCTCCACTGGCTGGGCGAGTATCAGCCGGGTGATGAGTTGACCCTGATCTACGACTTCGGCGACAGCTGGATGTTTGAAATCAAGGTCGAGAGCGTGCAGAAGCAATCCCGGCTGCGCAACGCTGGCATGAGCGGGGCGGTCGTGCTGGATGGCGCCGGAGCGGGAATCATCGACGACATCGGCGGAACGGCCGGCCTGCAGGAGGCGGCTTCGGACGATCCGTCCATCAACCGGACCCCGAACTTCGCCCAGGAACAGGAAGAGTGGCGCCGCCGGGTAGAGCAGCTCCAGGAAATTTACAACTAACGGTGCGCAATTCTTCACAAGCTGGTGAAAAGGACTACAATAGCCTTGTAAAGTCCAATTAAGCGAGGTTGATAGACATGGATAAGCAAATGGATGATTTACCGAAGACAATGAAGGCCTGGGCCGTCACCACACCGGGGCCGATCGACGGGGACCGTGCCCCGCTCAAGATGGTTGAGAAGCCGGTGCCAACGCCAGGCCGGGGCGAGGTCCTGGTCAAGGTTTTGACCTGCGGGGTCTGCCACACCGACCTTCACGTCACGGAGGGGGATTTGCCCGTGCACCAGGAACACGTCACCCCGGGCCACGAGATCGTCGGCCGGGTCGTTGCTCAGGGACCGGAAACCCAGCGCTTTAGCCTTGGCGAGCGGATCGGGATTCCGTGGTTCCGGCACGCCTGTGGGGTCTGCAAGTTCTGTCGGTCTGGTCGGGAGAACCTCTGCCCGCATTCCGTCTACACCGGTTGGGATCACGACGGCGGCTATGCCGAATACGTCACCGTGCCCGAGGGCTTTGCCTACCGGATTCCGGAAAAGTTTGATTCCTTAGAGGCGGCACCACTGCTCTGCGCCGGGATCATTGGCTACCGGGCCTTTGAACGGGCCAACGTTCCAGCTGGTGGCCGGCTCGGTCTCTACGGCTTCGGCGGCTCGGCCCACATCACCGCCCAGATCGCACTGGCCCAGGGGATCGAGGTCCACGTCTTCACCCGGGGTGCCGATGCGCGGAAGTTTGCCCTCCAGCTTGGTTGTGCCTCGGCCCACGGCGCTTACGACCTGTCAGACGTGCCGTTGGATTCGTCGATCATCTTTGCGCCGGTTGGCGACATTGTCCTGCCGGCCATGGAGAGCCTGATTCCGGGTGGAACCCTGGCCCTGGCCGGGATCCACATGACCGACGTGCCAGCCCTCAACTACCAGAAGCACCTCTTCCACGAGAAGACGATCACCAGTGTCGAGAGCAACACGCGGCGTGACGGTGAGGAGTTCCTGACCCTGGCCGACCGGCTGGATATTCACCCCGAGGTCCACGAGTACGCCTTTGATCGTGCCGACGAAGCCCTGAAGTACGTCAAGCGGGGCGACATCAAGGGGGCCTGCGTGCTGCGGGTTAGCCAGGACGACTAGTCCCATGGTATGATTAAAAGAAAAATGAAATGAGGAATGACAATGGATTATCCACAACTTGCACTGGACCAGGCAAAGGGTCCGAAGGCTGAAATCAAGACCAACCTGGGGACGATCACGGTGCAGCTCTTTGACACCCTGGCTCCCAAGACGGTCAAGAACTTCGTCGAGCTGGCCAAGAAGGGCTACTACGACGGCGTGACCTTTCACCGGGTAATTCCGGACTTCATGATCCAGGGTGGGGACCCCACTGGGACCGGCCGCGGTGGCGAAAGCATCTACGGCCACGCCTTTGAGGACGAATTCTCCGATCGGCTGTTTAACTTCAACGGGGCCCTTTCAATGGCCAATGCCGGCCCGAACACCAACGGCAGCCAGTTCTTCATCGTCTCCAACGAGCACGTGCCGGCCAACATGGTTGAGCAGATGAAGGCTGCCGGCTTCCCGCAGGAGGCGATTGACCACTACGCCAAGGTTGGTGGCACGCCATGGCTGGATCACCGCCACACCGTCTTCGGTCAGGTGGTCTCCGGCATGAATGTCGTCCAGCAGATCAGCAAGGTGGCCCGCGACCAGATGGATAAGCCGAAGGACGACGTTGTGATGGAAAAGGTCACAATTGACGAATAAATGATTAAGGAGGCTGGGAAATTAACCTAGCCTCTTTTCTGTTATATAGCTTATAAATGCTGCAGCGCGGTAGCCGGCTGGATTCCGAACGTTGATAAATCAACGCCCGAAATGCCTAGCCGGCCTCGCGGGGGTGGGACGACGAACTCGCAAGCGAGTTCTGTCCCACCGCCTTTTTTTAGTTTCGGTAAAAACGGGGCGCGGCCTTTTTCTATTAACTAGTGAGTTGTTATAATGGAAACATTAGGAGTGAATAAAAATGTCAATCTATGGTTCTTACGACCAGGTTCTGCCCAAGATCCTGGAAACGACGCGCACGCGCATCCAACAACTGAATGACCAGGTCGTAGCGGCCGACCAGCCGAAACTATACGAGCACCTGATTGGCCGGGTCAAGGAGCCCGCCAGCATGGAGGAAAAGTGCCGGCGCAAGGGCTACCCGGTCACGACCGAGTCGGCCCTGCGCCGCTGCCGGGACGCGGTTGGTCTGCGGATCGTCTGCAACTTCATCGACGACATCGATCGTTGCCTGACCCAGCTGCGCCAGGCCGACTGGTGCACGATTGTTAAGGAAAAGGACTACATCACCAACGCCAAGCCCAACGGCTACCGCAGCTACCACCTAATTCTGGACGAAGAGACCCCATACACGGACATTGAAGGCCAAAATCCCGGGCACTTCTTCGTCGAGATCCAGCTGCGGACGATCGCCATGGACTCCTGGGCCAGCCTGGAACACGAAATGAAGTATAAACACGATATCAAAGATCCGGAACGAATTAGCCGGGAGTTGAAGCACTGCGCCGACCAGCTCGCCTCGTGCGACGTTCAGATGCAGACGATTCGCCAGCTGATTCACGAAGACGATTAGGGGATGGAACAATGAGAATTTTAGTAGCGGAAGACGAACAACAACTGGCCCACGTCCTGGCAACCGCCATGCGGACCAAGGGCTACCAAGTCGACGTGGTTGGTGACGGTCAGGCCGCCGTTGATCACGCCCAGGAGAATCCCTACGACGTCATCATCTTAGACATCATGATGCCGGTCAAGTCGGGCCTGGAAGCCTTGAAGGAGATCCGGGCCAGCGGTGATTCGACCTACGTGATGATGCTGACGGCGATGGGTGAAGAGGACGACCGGGTTAACGGCCTCGATGCGGGGGCTGACGACTACCTGACGAAACCCTTCTCCTTAAAGGAACTGCTGGCCCGGCTGCGTTCCCGGGAGCGCCGCAGTGAGGAATTTAACCGCGACGTCATCCAATTTGGCGACCTAACCTTAAACAGCAACGACCAGTCCCTGGAAAGCCACAATTCGATCAGCCTGACCAGGAAGGAAAGCCGTCTGCTCCAGTACCTGATCTTAAACGCCGGCAAGAGCTTAACGGCGGAGGAACTGGTGAACCACGTCTGGTCCGATGAGGAGGCCGATGCCGAGGACGTCTGGATCAACATCTCCTATCTCCGGCAAAAGCTGCAGTCGATCCGCTCGGCCGTGACCATTGTCGGCGAAAAGGGCGGCCCCTTTTCGATTGAGCGGGCGGTGACCAGTAAATGATCCAAAAGTTTCGCTATAAGTTCATCGCCATGTCGACCACGGCCCTGCTGGTGGTCATCATGACGATCGTCGGCAGCATCTGTGGCCTGACTTACTACCACGCCCGTCAGGAGGTCAACAACGTTTTGACCATCCTGGTGGACAACGAGGGCCAGCTGCCGACCAGTGGCCAGACGAAGCATTACCCGCAGCCGCAGTATACGCGCGAGGGGCTCCAGCAGTACCGCTACTTCAGCGTCACTTTTGACCGGGCCGACCAGCTGACCAGCGTGGAGGATGATCACATCACCAGCATCGGTCCTCAAACCGCCAAGCGGCTGGCACAGCGGGCGGTCAAGCGCGGCCTGAAGAACGGGCAGATGCGCTACCAGGGGGTGGCCTACGCCTACCGGATTCGCAAGCAAAAGAAGGCGACCACCGTGGTTTTCCTGGATGAGTCGCTGCTGATGGCACGGACGACCGAGCTGATGCACACCGGGACCCTGCTTGGGGTAATCGTGTTGCTTCTTTACGCCCTGCTTTTGACGCTCTATTCACGGCGGGCGATCCGGCCGATCATCCAGGCCGAGCACCGGCAAAAGCAATTCATCACCAACGCCAGCCACGAGTTGAAGACGCCGCTGACGGTCATCTCCGCCAACACGGAGATGCAGGAGCTGCTGGGTGGGGAAAACGAATGGACCAAGAGTACCCGCCAGCAGGTTGACCGCCTGACCAAGTTAATCAACAACCTGGTTTCCCTGGCCCGGATGCAGGAACAGCCGGACATCACGATGGCCCCGGTCGACATCAGCAAGCTTGCCACGAGCGTTAGCCAGAGCTTTTCTAGCGTGGCCAAGTCGGGGGACAAGCAATTTGTAACAAAGATCGCCCCGAATCTGGTGGTGACGGGGGATGAGAACCTCCTGCGCGAGCTCTTCAACATCCTGCTCGACAACGCCAACAAGTACTGCGATCCCCAGGGGACCATCCGAATGACCGTTCAACCGGCTAAGCACACTAAGAACGCCGTGATCACCGTCGCCAACACCTACAAGGAAGGCGAAAACGAGGACTACCACCGCTTCTTTGAACGCTTCTACCGGGCCGACGAGTCCCACACCAAGAACGGCAAGAGTGGCTTTGGGATCGGTCTTTCGATGGCCCAGTATCTGATCAAACTGATGAAGGGCAAGATCAGCGCCAAGTACGCCGATCATTCGCTGGCCTTCGTGATCACGCTGAAATTAAGTGAGAAGTAATCAGCAATCTTTACAAAGAACGTCCAATTACTTTGTGATCCTGATCTTAAATTACCTAAATCTCAAGAAATTAACTTAACAATTTCTTGAGATTTTTTGTTTGGCTGGCTTGTGAAAAAATAATTAGTGCTATCAGCAAAGTCAATCGTGTTAGAGCTTACAAGCCTCAACATAAGTGAAATTTATTAAGTGCTAAAGGTTTGACTATGCCCCATTCTGGGCGGTAGGATAGTGGTTTAAATGATGTGTAGCATTTCACAATCTACATGATCACACTGACTGTTAAATTAATTTGGAGGTTTTCAAAATGACAGAATACCGTACTGAAGAAGATACTCTCGGCCCCGTTCAAATTCCCGCTGATGCCCTGTGGGGACCACAGACGGAGCGGAGTCGCCACAACTTTCCGACTGGCCAGTACATGCCCCTCGCCATTATCCGCGCCCTGCTGAACATCAAGAAGGCCGCCGCCCAGGCGAACATGGAAACCAAGGCGATTTCCACCGAAAAAGGTGAACTGATCGTCCAGGCCATCGACGAGTTACTGTCATTAAGCGACGAGGAGCTGCGCCGTGACTTCCCACTGAAGGTCTACCAGACCGGTTCCGGGACCCAGACCAACATGAACACGAACGAAGTAGTTGCCCACAAGGCCCACCAGCTCAACCCGGACATTGAGATCCTGCCAAACGACGACGTCAACAAGGGTCAAAGCTCCAACGACACCTTCCCAACGGCCATGAACGTGGTGGCCCTGGAGGCCTTGGACAAGCTGAAGCCGGCCGTTCAGCACATGATCGACGAGCTGAAGGTTAAGCAGGACAAGTACTGGAAGACGGTCAAGGTTGGCCGGACCCACCTGCAGGATGCCGTTCCGTTGACGTTTGGCCAGGAAATTTCCGGCTACGTGGCCGCCCTGGAACACGATCTGGACTACATCAAGACCCTGGAGCCAACGCTGAACGAACTGGCCATCGGTGGAACCGCCGTGGGGACCGGGCTGAACGCCGCCCCTGGCATGCCGGAAAAGATTGCCGAAAAGCTGAGCGAGGTTTACGGCCTGCACCTGACCGCCAAGAGCAACAAGTTCTTTGGCCTGGCCAACCACTCCGGCTTAGACGTTGTCCACGGCGCCCTGAAGACCCTGGCCGCCGACATGTTCAAGATTGCCCAGGACCTGCGTTTCCTCGCTTCAGGTCCGCGGGCCGGCTACGATGAATTGAACATCCCGGCTAACGAACCGGGTTCCTCCATCATGCCGGGGAAGGTTAACCCAACCCAGGCGGAAGCCGTTACGATGGCCGCTATCCGGGTCTTCGGAAACGACACCGTAGTTACGATGGCCGCTTCCCAGGGGAACTTTGAAATGAATGTTTACAAGCCGGTCATGATCGACGCCTTTCTGGAATCCGCCGACCTCTTAACCGGGACGATCACCGGCTTTGCGGACAAACTGGTTCACGGCCTGACCGTCAACGAAAAGCGGATGGCCGAACTGGTTGACAACTCCCTGATGACCGTGACCGCCCTGTCACCACACATCGGTTACCACGACAGCGCTAAGATTGCTCAGGCCGCTGACAAGGCCGGCAGCACGCTGAAGGAAGCGGCATTGAAGTCCGGTAAGGTTACCGAGGCCCAGTATGACGAATGGATGGACATGCTCAAGATGACCAACGTTGATCGTCAGGACTAATTCAAAAAGGAGCTAAAACAAAATGGCAGAAGAATTTCAACCATTATCCGTTAGCAAACTAGAAGACAGCTACGACGCCGTCATCATCGGTTCCGGTGGGACCGGTCTGGCCGCCGCCATCCAAGCCCACGAGCTGGGGATGAAGGTCGCCGTCTTTGAAAAGGAAGCAGAGCTGGGTGGGAACACCAACCGGGCCTCTTCCGGAATGAACGCCGCCGAAACCAACGTTCAACTGAAGCACGGGGTAATCGACAACGTTGCCGATTTCTACCACGAAACCTACAAGGACGGGGGCCGGCTCAACGATAAGGACATGCTCGGCTACTTCGTCTACCACACCGCGCCGGCAATCGACTGGCTGGCCGACCACGACATCAAGCTGGATGACATCACCGTGACCGGGGGGATGTCCAAAAAACGGACCCACCGTCCGGCCAGCATGGCGCCAATCGGTGGTTTCCTGGTCAAGAGCCTGCTAAGGGTGGTCGCCGAAGAAAAGATTCCGGTCTTCAACCAGACCAAGGTCACCAAGCTGCTCCAGGACGACGCCGGCCGAATCAACGGGGTGCACGTCAACGCCAACGGCCTGATCAAGACGATCAGCGCCAAGGCGGTCATTCTGGCCACCGGTGGTTTCGGCGCCTCCAAGGAGTACATCGAACGCTTCCGTCCCGACCTGAAGGACTACAAGACGACCAACCAACCGGGGGCGACCGGTGACGGCTTGAAGCTGGCCGAGAACGTCGGTGCCGAGCTGATGCAGATGAACCTGGTTCAGGTTCACCCGACCGTTCAGCAGGACCACCCGCACGTCTACCTGATCGGTGAAGCGGTCCGTGGCGAGGGGGCCATCCTGGTCAACGCCGAGGGGAAGCGGTTCGTCAACGAACTGAACACCCGGAAGATCGTTTCCAACGCGATCACGGCCCTGCCGGAGCACAGTGCCTACCTGATTTTTGACCAGGGAATCCGTGATCGGGCCAAGGCCATCGAATTCTACGACAAGGTTGGCCTGGTCGTTCACGGCGACACGATCGCGGACTTGGCGGACAAGCTGAAGATGGATCCGGCCGTCCTGGAAGAGACGGTCAAGACCTGGAACACGGCCGTGGCCAACCACGACGATGCCGCATTCAACCGGACGACCGGAATGGACCGGGGCATTGACAAGCCAGGCTTCTTCGCCATCCACATCGCTCCGGCCATCCACTACACGATGGGTGGTATCCACATCACGCCAAAGACACAGGTTCTGGACGGCAATGGCGACGTGATCCCTGGACTCTTCGCGGCCGGTGAAGTTGCCGGTGGACTGCACGGAAACAACCGGGTCGGCGGTAATTCGATCGCCGAGACGATCGTCTTTGGTCGGCAGGCTGGCCAGCAAGTAACCCTGTACGTTCGCGGCGAACACTAGGCCCAAACGGGGGGGGAAAGTGCCCCGCACAGCAATCATTGACATTTAAGAGAGAATTGGAAAATGGAAAAATTAGAACACGTTAACTACAAGGGCTTCATCCTGCCCCTGGTGGTGGGGATTGTCCTCTGGCTGATGACACCGCTCAAGCCCGCGGCCGTACCGGTTGCCGGCTGGCACATGTTTGCCCTCTTTGTCGGCACGATCATCGCCTGCATCACCCGGCCCCTGCCGATCGGTGGGGTCTCCATCGTTGCCTTTGCCCTGACCGTTTTGACCAAGACGGTCCCGATGGACAAGGCGATCGTCGGCTTCGGGAACGCCTCGATCTGGATGATCGCCATGGCCTTCTTCATTGCCCGGGGCTTCATCAAGACCGGCCTGGGCCGCCGGATTGCCCTGAACTTTGTCAAGGCCTTTGGGAAGCGGACGCTGGGATTGGCCTACTCCCTGATCGGGGTTGACCTGATCCTGGCCCCGGCCACGCCAAGCAACACGGCCCGTGCCGGTGGGGTGCTCTACCCAATCATCGAATCGCTGTCCCAGTCCTTTGGTTCCGACCCGAAAGACGGGACGGAGCGGAAGATTGGTTCTTTCCTGATCTTTGCCGAATATCATGGTGACATGATCACGGCGGCCATGTTCATGACCGCCATGGCCGCCAACCCGCTGGTCCAGACGCTGGCCAAGGGTTGCGGCGTGATTATCACCTGGACGGGCTGGTTCCTGGCCGCCCTGGTGCCCGGCATCATTTCCCTGATCGTCGTTCCGTGGCTGATCTACAAAATGTACCCACCAGAAATCAAGGAAACGCCGAACGCCAAGGAATGGGCGGATGAACAGCTGGCAAAGATGGGCCCGATGACCCTGCCGGAAAAGATCATGGCAGTTGTCTTCGTCGTTGCCCTCCTGCTCTGGATCACCGGGAGCTTCATCGGCATTGATGCCACCCTGGCGGCTTTCATCGCGCTGGCCCTGCTGCTCCTGACCGGGGTGCTGAGCTGGCAGGACGTCCTGCACGAGACCGGGGCCTGGAACACTTTGACCTGGTTCTCCGTTCTGGTAATGATGGCCGGTTCGCTGACCGCCCTCGGCTTCATTCCGTGGCTGAGCAAGGCGATCAGTGGCTCCCTGCACGGGATGAACTGGGTGTTGGTCCTGATCATCCTGATCGTCTTCTACTTCTACAGCCACTACCTCTTTGCCAGTTCGACGGCCCACGTTACGGCGATGTACAGTGCCCTCTTGGCCGTAGCCATCTCCGCTAACGTCCCACCAATGCTGGCGGCCCTCTTGCTTGGGTTCTTTGGTAACCTGATGGCCTCCACGACCCACTACGCATCCGGCCCCGCACCGGTGCTCTTCGGTTCCGGCTACGTGCCGCAGTCGAAGTGGTGGTCGTTGAACCTCATCCTCGGGGTCTTCTACCTGGTCGTTTGGATCGGGATCGGCAGCCTCTGGATGAAGGTCATTGGCATGTGGTAAAACACAATATCTAACTACTAAAACACGCGAATGCGATTCGAATCGCTAATTCGCGTGTTTTTAAATTTGCTATAATGGGAGCTGACTATTGATACGGTGAAATGATTGCCGAGACGGAGGAATTAGATGAATACGCGTGACCTACAGTATTTTGTCGCCCTTGTTAAATATAAGAACTACACCCAGGTGGCCAAGCAGTTTCGGGTGTCCCAGCCGACGATTACCCAGGCCATCCAGCGTCTGGAGCGGGAATTCAATGCCCAGCTGGTGCGCAAGGACCGGGGGCACCGGGACGAGATGATCACCAGGAGTGGCCAGCTCCTGTTCGAAAATGCCCGCCTGATCAACGAGCGGATTGACCTGGCCCACCGGGAAATTTCCCGGGCCAATCAGAAACAGATCCGTTTCGGCCTGCCGCCGATCATCGGGAAGCTTTACATTTCCCGGATCGTCCAGGAATTCTCGGGGGATCTCCTGTCCCGGTTGAAGATCACCTCGGTGGGCTCCCGGGACCTGCTCAACCAGATCCGCAGTGGGAAGATCGACATCGCCATCCTGGGTTCGACCGCCCCGATCAAGGAGCCCGGGGTCTTCGCGGACCTGATCACCACCCGGCCCTTTGGCATCGTCGTCAGCGACCACCATCCCCTGGCCCGTCGCGACCGCGTCAGCTTCAAGGAGCTGGCCAACGAGCGCTTCATCAACTTTGACCAGCAGTACATCCACCAGGCGGCTTTCCAGGCTTACTGCACCTACAGTCGGATCAAGCCCCAGGTGATGGTCTACCGGCTGCCGGACATTTCCTGGGTGAAGGAGCTGGTCCGGCAAAACCTGGGGATCAGCCTCCTGGTCAGGGACGCGGCCATCAACGAGCCGGGGATCAAGGTCCTGGAATTGACCGACCCGGTCCCGGAGCGTTTCTACATTTCCGTGGCCATGCGGGAGGGCTATGTCCTGAGTGAGGACGAGCAGGATTTCGTGAATCGCTTACATCAGATTCGCCTGGATGACTAGGGTGCCAAGGCTTGACAAGGGTCGTATAATGGTTAGTGACTTCTGACGGATTGGAATACTAGACGATGGGAGAAACATACTAGTCATGAGCAAAAATGACGAACTAATGTCTGAATTTGAACCAGCACGGCACCTGTCCAACAAGCACCACATGGCGATCCCGTGGCAGGACTTCTTCACGAACGACAACTTCACACCGGCCAGTGAGGCCAACCTGGTGGAGCGGGCGGCAATCGTCGGGCGGATCGGCCTGATGATGCTCTCGTACGGAACCGGGGCTTGGCGAGTCCGTGACTCGATGAACACCGTAGCCCGGAAGCTGAAGATGACCTGCACTGTCGACATCGGCCTGGTGTCGCTGGAGTACACCTGCATGGACGCCCACCACAGCTACACCCAGGCGGTTTCTTTGCCCAGCACGGGGGTCAACACGACCAAGTTGTCTAAGATGGAGCGCTTCATCGACGAGTTTGACGAACACGGTGACGAGCTGACGATCGGTGAGATCCATTCGCGCCTGGAAACGATCGCCCATTCCAAGGGCAACTACGCCCCCTACCAGGTAGGCCTGGCGGCGGCATTGGCCTGCAGCGCCTTCGTTTTCCTCCTCGGTGGGGGACCGATCGAAATGGTCTGCAGCTTCATCGGTGCGGGCCTAGGTAACTACGTCCGCCGCAAGCTGATTGATCGTCACATCACGCTCTTCGCCTGCGTCGGCGTAGCGGTGGCGGTGGCCTGCCTGACCTACCTGCTTTCGCTTAGCCTCCTGCAGCTGGGGCTGGGCGTCAGCTCCCGCCACGAGGCCGGCTACATTGGGGCGATGCTCTTCATCATCCCCGGCTTTCCCTTCATCACCAGCGGCCTGGACATCTCCAAGCTCGACATGCGCTCGGGGCTGGAACGGATGACCTACGCGATCGCTATCATCCTGGTGGCGACCTTGGTGGGCTGGATCATGGCGATGGCGGTGAACCTGCGGCCGGAAAACTTCGCCGCCCTGCCGCTGTCGGCCACGGCCCTGCTCCTCTTGCGGATCCCGGCCAGCTTCTGCGGGGTCTTCGGCTTCTCGATTATGTTTAACAGCACGCCGAAGATGGCGGCGATTGCCGGGCTGATCGGGGCGGTGGCCAACACGACCCGCCTGGAACTGGTCGACTTAATCGGGATGCCAGCGGGGGCGGCGGCCTTCATCGGTGCCTTGATCGCCGGGCTGCTGGCCTCGATTGTCAAGCGCAAGGTCCGTTACCCACAGATCTCGATCACCGTTCCTTCGATCGTCATCATGGTGCCGGGGCTCTACCTCTACCGGGGGATGTACAACCTCGGCCTGACCTCGATCAGTGTCGGGGCCCTGTGGATCACCAAGGCGGTCTTAATCATCCTCTTCCTGCCGCTCGGCCTAGTGGCGGCCCGGATCCTGACCGACAGCAAGTGGCGCCATAACGGCTGACTGACTTTACCCCGGCGCAGAGCTGACGAAGCGTTACCGGATCTTCCCAATGTATCATCCGGCAGCAATTCTTTATGTTCGACGCCTGGAGCCGGTTGTTCAGGCGGATTGGCAGCGGCTGGGTAAATATCTGAAAGAAAATCACTAAGGGCGTATACTTTTCGGGGAACAGCCCTTATAATGAACAATAGTTTTTTGAAAGGACTTCTTGCGTGCAAGGAGTTCTTTTATTTATGATTATGAACAAACGGGAGGATGAAATGGAAGATAACCAGCGACGGACAATTGTAACCGGGGCCCTCTTACTGTCGAACATCATGGCCGGCATGGACGGGACGATCGTCAACACGGCCCTGCCGGCAATCACCAGTGACCTCCATGCCCTGCAGTACATGGGCTGGATCGTGGCCACCTTTTTGCTGGGGATGGCGGTGGCCACGCCCCTCTGGAGCAAGTTTGGTGAGCACAAGGGTAACAAGGTGGCCTACATCTGCGCGACGACGCTGTTCATGGTCGGGGCGATCTTTCAGGGGATGGCGCCGAACATTCTCTGGTTTATCATCGCCCGGACGGTCATGGGGATCGGCGCCGGTGGGATGAACACGATTCCCTTCATCGTCTTTGCCGAAATTTACCAAAACCTGCGCAAGCGGGCGGAGGTACTGGGTCTCTCCAGCGCCTGCTTCGGTGGGGCCTCGATCATCGGCCCGCTGCTGGGGGGCTTTTTGGTCGATACCTGGAGCTGGCACTGGGTCTTCTACGTCAACGTTCCAATCGCCATCATCGCGATCACGATCATCAGCCTCTTCTACCGCAACTCCGGTCAGCAGGCGGCCGGCAAGCCCGTCGACTATCTGGGAGCGGCCCTGCTGGTGACCAGCCTGACGACGATCCTGGTGGCCGTTCAATTGATCGGCACGGTGGCCTGGTGGATCGTGGCCCTGCTGGTGCTGATTGGCCTGGCCCTGTTAGCGTGGATGGCCAGGGTTGATGCCCATGCCGCCGACCCGATCGTGCCGAGCCGGCTCTTCAAGAACCGCGAGCTGGTGATTGACTTCCTGCTCTTCGTGATCATCTGGGGATCCTTTATCGCCTTTATCACCTACATTCCGATGTGGGCGCAGGGGCTCTTGGGGTTGAGTGCCCTGCTCGGGGGGATGACCCAGATTCCCGGGGCGATCACGAACTTCATCGGCTCGGAACTGGTACCATTTCTCCAGGAGCGCTGGGGCAAGTACTGGATCGTGACCGCCGGGGCAAGCAGCATCTTCATCGCCTTCCTGGGGATCCTGCTGGCCGGTGAAAACGCGCCGTTCTGGCTTCTGCTTGCCATGGGGGCCTTTGAGGGGATGGGCGTGGGTCTGGTCTTTAACATCCTCCAGATCAGCGTCCAGACCGATGCCGAGCTCCGCGACGTCCCGATCGCGACCTCGATGGGCTATTTGCTCCGGATCCTGAGCCAAACCCTGATGGCCGCGGCCTATGGGGTAATCCTAAACAACCAGCTCTTCCGGGGCGTGAAGACCCACCACGGCATCACAATGACGATGCTCAACAAGCTGTCCAACGCGGAGACGGCCGATACCCTGCCACGGGCGCTGGTGCCGACGATGCGCAACATCCTTTACAGCGGCTACCGCGACATCGTGATCGGGGCGATCGTCCTGATCGTCATCTCGCTGTTGATCGTGATCCCGCTGGGCTGGCACCATCACCTAGCCAACGCGGCGAAGGA
Source organism: Limosilactobacillus sp. (assembly GCF_022482365.1). Lineage (NCBI taxonomy): Bacteria > Bacillati > Bacillota > Bacilli > Lactobacillales > Lactobacillaceae > Limosilactobacillus > Limosilactobacillus sp. The sequence continues at coordinate 1,049,709 of NZ_JAKVPE010000001.1, read as the reverse complement.
TTAAAGCTGGCTTTTTGAATTGTGGCCTTTACTACCGGATAAATCCACAGATTTCTGCAAGCCTTGCGTAAACCTGCGGATTTGTCGGGTGTTAGAAACGAAAAATTATAATTTAGATTAAAAATAGGGAAAAATCGCTGGTTGATCTTTCCCTATTTATTTGCCTTGGAATTGTCATCGCCCGGGTGGCGGCGGTGCCATTCAGCAATCTGTTCCATCCGGTTCTTAAAGCGGGGCTCAAAGCCCTGGTCGCCGGGCTGGTAGAAGTGTTCATCGGCAAGTTCCGGCGGCATGGTGGTCATGCTCGTCAGCTTGTCCTTGGTGTCGTGGGCATACTGGTAGCCCTGGCCGTAGTGAAGCTCCTTCATCAGCTTGGTTGGGGCGTTGCGGATCTGCAGCGGGACGGGCAGGTTGCCGGTCTTCTTGATCGCCTTTCTGGCCGCCTGCCGCGCCGTGTAGACGGCGTTGGACTTGGGAGCTAGCGCCAGGTAGATTACGCACTCGGTCAGGTGGACGTCACATTCGGGCATCCCCAGGAACTGGCAGGCCTGGAAGGTGTTGATGGCGACCCGGAGTGCGTTGGTGTTGGCCAGGCCGATGTCCTCGCTGGCAAAACGCACCAGGCGCCGGGCAATGTAGAGCGGATCCTCGCCACCGTCCAGCATCCGCGAGCACCAGTAGATCGCGGCGTCGACGTCGCTGTTGCGCATCGACTTGTGGAGGGCGGAGATGATGTTGTAGTGCTCCTCGTCGTGCTTGTCGTAGCGCAGCGACTTGGTGTTGACCAGCTGGCTCAGGTCGGCCGTGGTGACGGTCACGTCCTGGCCGTCGCGCTGACCATTGAGCACCGCCATCTCCAGGGTGTTGAGGGCGATTCGGGCGTCACCGTTGGCAAACTGGGCGATGGTATGGAGCTCATCATCAGCGCAGTGGACCTTGAGGCCAGGGAAACCGTTGGGGTGGTGGAGCGCTCGCCTGAGGACCTGCTCGATGTCTTCAACGGTCAGTGAGTGGAGGACGAAGACCCGGCAGCGGCTGAGCAAGGCGGCATTGATCTCAAAGGACGGGTTCTCGGTCGTCGCCCCGATCAGGGTGATGCTGCCGCGCTCGACAAAGGGGAGGAAGGCGTCCTGCTGGGCCTTGTTGAAACGGTGAATTTCGTCGATGAAACAGACGGTCCGTTCGCCGTACTCCCGGTTCTGCTCGGCCTCCTCCATGATCTTGCGAATGTCTCTGATACTGGAGGTGACGGCGCTGAAGGTGATGAAGTGGGCCTTGGTCTGGTGGGCGATGATCTGGGCCAGGGTCGTCTTGCCCGTTCCCGGTGGCCCCCAGAAGATTAAGGAGGAGAGCTGGTCGTGTTCGATGATGTCGCGCAGGACCTTGCCGGGGCCCAGCAGGTGCTGCTGGCCGACGAAGTCATCGATCGTCGTCGGTCGCACCCGGTTGGCCAGCGGGGTGTTTTGGGGACTTTCCTGGGCAAATAGTGATTCTTGGTGCATAGGCGGACCTTCTTTCGCCTCTATTCTAAACTAAATCTTAACAAAATAGTATCGGGATGCGTGTTACGATAAGGGTAACCAAGTAAAGGGGCAAAATCTGATGGAGAAGTTAATAAGACGACATGGCAACGGGCTCGTTGCAAAATTAATGAACAACCTGGGGGGCAGTCTGCGTGACCTGCGCCGCTGTGGGGACCACCGTTCCAATAAGGCGACCTTTATCGAGATGGGGATCCAGCTCAGCGGGTTTAAGCACGCCCTGTCGGATTCGGCGGCGTTCGACCAGCTCCTCCAAACGGCGCGGGAGGCCAATGCGGCTTCCTATGTCCTGCCCCAGGTCGCTTTCAACGTGAAGGTCCGCCAGCTGAAGCACTACCAGATCCCCGTTTACGCGCTCAACGAACGGGGACAAGAGCAGCCGGTGATCGTTTACCTGACGGGCGGGGCCTACATCCAGGCGCCCGATAAGACCCACTGGCAGTACCTGAACGCCCTGGCCCAACAGACCGGCGCCCGGGTCTACGTGCCAATTTACTCCCTGGCTCCGCAGAACAATTTCCGCGCCGCCTACCAGGAGATTGCTCAGCTGTACGGCAACCTCTACCAGCGGGTTCCGGCCAGCGACATCACTCTGATGGGCGATTCGGCCGGGGCGGGACTAGCGCTGGGCTTTAGCGAATACCTCGGCCAGCGCGGCCTGCCGCAGCCGGGTCATTTGATTTTGATTTCGCCCTGGCTCGACCTGGACCTGCAGAATCCGGTAATTGATCGCTACGAAAAAGACGACGTGACCCTTAGTCGGATGGGCTTGCGGCGGATCGCGGATATCTGGGCGGGCGACGTTGACCACCGGGACTACCGGCTCAGCCCGCTCTTTGGCGACGTTGACCAGCTGCGCGACGTCTACGTCTTTGCGGGGACCAAGGAAATCATGTATCCCGATGCCGCCCGGCTGGTGGAAAAGCTCAAGACGGCGGGAATTCCGGTCCACTTCACGATCGGTCGGGGGATGTTCCACATCTACCCGCTCTATCCGGTTCCCGAGGCCGAAAAGGCGATGCAGCAGGTTAAAAAAGTTGTTAATTCTTAAGATGGGGTGATTTAAATGGCAAAAGTTGCAGTTGTATTTGCACCAGGCTGTGAGGAAGTCGAGGGCCTGTCGATCATCGACGTTCTGCGCCGGATGGGCATCGACACCACCATGGTCGGTTTGGAAAACCTGAAGGTGCCGGGCGCGCACGGGATCGAGTTGACCTGTGACACGGTGATGGACGATTCACTGCTCGACTATGATGTCGTGGCCTTTCCGGGTGGCCGTGGCGGTGCCCAAAAGCTGCGTGACAACACGAAGCTGGCCGACTTAATGCGGGAACGCAACCGGCAGGGCAAGTGGGACGCCGCCATGTGTGCGGCCCCGATCGCCCTGGCCAAGTATGGCCTGCTGGACGGCCGTGACTACACCTGCTTCCCGGGCATCAACGAGGAAGTTGACGCCAGTGCCAAGAATGCCCACTTCAAGGAGGACATCACCGTGGTCGATGAGGCGGGCAAGGTGATTACCAGCCGCGGTCCGGCCACGGCCCTGGCCTTTGCCTTCCAGATTGCCGAAGTGCTCGGCTATGACACCAAGCAGATCAAGCACGAGATGCTTTACGACTACCTGCTGGCGCAAAAGTAAACTTAACAATAAAAGAGGAGCGACTCCAGTTGGAATTGCTCCTCTTTTTTGTGTCTGGTTAGATTAGGGGATTACTTGTTGACAACGTACTTAACCAGGTCATCCTGCAGTGCGGCCACGGCGTTGTTGGCAACGATCTCGCCCATGGCGTCCCGGGCTTCCACAGAGGCGTTCCCGATGTGTGGCGTCAGGATGACATTGTCGAGCTTCTTGAAGGCGTCGTCCACCTCTGGTTCGGCCTCGTAAACGTCGAGGGCGGCCCCGGCGATTTCACCCTTGTTCAGGGCATCGAGGACGGCGGCTTCACTGATGACCGGTCCCCGGGCACAGTTGATCAGAACGGCGCTGTTCTTCATCAGCTTCAGCTGGTCGGCGTCGATCATGTGGTGGGTCTCGTCGGTCAGTGGGCAGTGGAGGGTCACGACGTCAGCGCGCTTGAGCAGCTCGTCCAGGCTGACGTATTCGGCGGAACAGGCAGCCTCGGTCGCCGGATCGGCCTGGTGACGCTGCGTGTAGATGATCTTCATGTTAAAGGCGTGCATCCGCTTGGCAACGGCGCTCCCGATGCTGCCCAGGCCAACGATCCCGAGGGTCTTGCCGGCCAGTTCGTGCCCCAGGAAGAAGAGCGGGGCCCAGCCGTCAAAGCCGATGGTCCGCATCCGGTGATCACCCTCAACGATCCGCCGCATCAGGGCGATCATTAGTCCACAGGCAACCTCGGCCGTCGCGGTTGAGGAAACGAATGGCGTGTTGGTGACGTCGATGCCCTTAGAACGCGCATACTTGGCGTCGATGTTGTTGAAGCCGGCCCCGAAGTTTGCGATCAGCTTCAGTTGTGGGGCGGCATCGATGACGTCACGATCGACCTGGGTGGACAGTGGCGTGATCAGAACCTGGCAGTCACCGACGTGCTTGAGCAGCTCGTCCTTGGTTATCAGCCCCTCACCATCGAAAACCTCGTAGTCCAGCTTGGCCTGGTCGAGGATCTTGGTTGCGATTGACGGTAATTTTGCAGAAAGATATACAGTTGCCATAATATTTTCGCCTTCCTAACTAAATAAAATACACAGTAAGCGTTTTCGTATTCTATTGTAGGCTTCATAAAAAGGCAATGCAAACATTCCGGGATCTAGTTATGATTCAGCCAAAAGAAGAAGAGGTGGCGGTTTTGTTGATCGATCCGCTGGTTGACGACGCTGACCAGGATCAACATGTTGCCGACCAGGGAATTCTTCTTGCGATAGGCGATGTAGCGCGATTCCCAGAAGGAGGCGTACTTGTCCTTGTAATGACGCAAGCCCTGGAAGCCGTAGAGGTGGTAACCGTACTCGTAGATGAAGTGGGCGATCTTTTCCTCGATGAAGCTGAACTGGTACTCACCGACGTTGGAGAGCGGGGCCATCCCGAGGTCGAAGTAGGTATAGCCATTTTCCTGGCCGTACTGGTACATACTGATGAAGATCTTGTCCATGATGCCGGACGGGGCGTCCTTGCTGTGGCGCATCAGATCGATGGTCAGGATCTTCTTGCCCCCGGTTGGCATGAAGGTGGCAAAGGCAACTAGCTTGCCGTCTTTGTCTCGAACGGTGCCCACCGGCGCCTGGTTAATGTAGTAGGGATCAAAGAAGCCCAGTGAAAAGCCCTTTTCGACCTCCTCACCCAGCCAACTGTCGGAGACCGCCTTCAACTCGGCCAGTTGCTCGTCGTTAAAGGGCGGTTGGATGACGTTGAAGGTGTAGCCTTCCCGGTCGAACTTGTGCATCAGGGCCCGCTGCGACCGCTGCTTTTTCCCGGCCAGGGTGAAGTCGGCTAGGGTGACCATGCCACTCTCCCCGGTCTTGATGAAGTCAAAGCCGAACTCGTGGAGCAGGAGGGTGGCGGTATCGGAAACCTCGTAGAAGACCAGCTGGTAGCCGTAGCGGTCGGCCTCGCGGATAAACTGGCGGATAGCTGGCCGCCAGACCGCGGGATTGCCGACTGGATCGCCCATGATGACGAGCCGATCGTACTTGCGCCGGTACATGAAGAAGAGCTGGTCCTCGCCATCGACCTGGTAAAAGTAGATTGACTTGTCGCGTAGGAAGGCCAGGTGGCTGGTGGTGGAGCCGCCGTATTTGTCAATCACCTGGCGGACCCGGTCGGCTGCAAAGCTGTGGACGGAATAGAAGGGGTCCCAACCGGTGGTGAAATATTTCAAAATGATAAACATCAGGGCCAGGCCGAGCAGGAGGCCGATCATCCCGGACAGCCAGATTTTTTCACCGGGGAAGAAGAGAAAGTCCGGGACGTGGTGCTTAGCGGTGTAGTGGGGGTCGTTGATCACGCCGACGAGGATGTAGAGGACGAAGCTGCCGGCGAAGCTTACCCCGTCGACGATGAACTTGCCGACCGAGTACTGGAGCTTTTCCCGGTAGAGAACGTGGCGCGACATCAAGACGAAGAGCAAGACGATGCTCAGGTAGATCGTCAAACTCCAGGTCCCCAGGTTCCAGATCGTGTTGCCAATTCCGATCAGCAAAAGGATTAGGGTCGGCCAATAGGCTTTTTTCACCTTGGCCTGAAGCCCCCGTGCACAGGCCAGCATGGCGACGGCGAAGAGGATCGTCGTCATCTGGTGGAGGAAGAAGAAAGTGTAGGGATAGAGGCGCTGGATCAGTTTGTTCTGTGCCGTCAGGTCGGGAACGGAGGCGGTTAAAAGCATCAGGATCCCGGAGATGTACATGAAGGCGGTGATCAGGAAGTGGGCGGCCTTGCGGGACATCATCAGTGGCAGGCCGTCGAAGAATTCGTTCATCTGGTGGGCCAGGTTGTGGATAAACATGCCGGCCGCGACGATCAGGGGAACGATGTAGTAGAAAAGCCGGAACAATAGCAGCCAGATCACAATCGTGGCCCGCGGAACGCCCAGCATTGCCAGCTCCATCATCATCATCAGGTCAAAGGAACCCAGGGCCCCGGGGAGCATGGAGAGAATCCCCAGCACCTGGGCAACCACGTAGAGCGGCAGGACGCTGAGCAGGTTGCCCCGAACGCCCAAACACCAGCCGACCAGGAGGAAGAAAAGGGCGACCAGCAACCACTCAAAGGTCGAACTAGTGACGATGAAGCCCTCAAGTTTGGGGGTGATATCGGCGAACAGCTTACTGTTGTGGACAATGGTGAAGTAGAAGACCAGCGGAAAGTAGAGCCCGCCGCCGACCAGCCAGATGGCATACTGACGGAAGTGGCCGCCGTCGTGGAAGCCAAACATTACGATCAGGGCCAGCCAGCAGAGGACGGACAGGCCGGAGAGCAGGAAGATAGCAATCTTGGAAATCGCCAAAAGAATTTGCTTCTTGGTGGCGTTTTGGCGGTAGAAGTAGGCCCGCAGCGTGGAGCCGAGCAGGCCGCCGAAACCGGCGATATTGGTCAGAGTGTTGGTGATCCAGCCACAGCGAACGATGTAGGAGCGGGAAAATTTCCCGGGTAATAATTGGGTGATGGCAAAGTCATAGCCCAGCATTGGAATGACGGCAATGCAGCCGGCCACCAGCAGGAGAATGATCTTGCCGACAGAAAGGCTGGTGAGGCCCAGACCGACCTGGTGCCAATTGACGGTCCGAAAAAAGGCACCGAGGGCGTGGATGACGAAGACCAGCACCGACGTGACAAAGAGCAGCTTGATGATCCGGGAGTATTTCTCCCACCAGGTCGCCAGGCGCATCCCGAATGATTTCATAGTAGTAATTTCCTCCTCGTGAGTAACAGCTATTTCCATTATAAATGCTCAGCGGGGCGGCGTCAGGTGAATTAGTAAAATAGTAGTTGACGCCCGGGTTAATATCACGTATACTCTTAGATGTTGTCAAATGGTCCGTTGGTCTAGTTGGTTTAGGACGCATCCCTGTCACGGATGAGATCACGAGTTCGAGTCTCGTACGGACCGTATAAACTGTCAAAGTTGAGTCGTTGTACTCAGCTTTTTTTGTACCAAAAATAATGGAGGAACAATGGAAAATACGTGGATTTATCGGGGAAGCGAACCGATTAAGATTAAGAAGTACCTGCAGGAGCTGGGGATGGGCCACCGCCTCTTCAATGAGATCAAGAAGGGGCAGGGGACCTTCCTGGTGGATCACCGTCCGGTGCGGCCGACGACCAAGGTGCTGCCCAACCAGCCGTTAACGATTCAGGTCCAGCCGGAACCGGCCGACCCGACCGTCGCCATCAGTGACCAGCCCTTAAAGGTAGTCTATGAAGATGACAACTGGCTGGTGGTCGACAAGCCGGTCGGGGTCAGCTCCATCCCGGGGCCCAGTACGCCCAACGACACCATCCTGAACCGGGTCAAGGGCTACCTAACGGCCCAGGGCGCAGAAGACCTGCAGCCCCACCTGATCACCCGGCTGGACCGCGACACCAGCGGCCTGCTCCTGGTGGCCAAGCACCACGTTGCCTCCAGCATGATTAGCCAGCAGGTCCAGCAGCACCGGATGCTCAAGGAGTACACGGCACTGATTGCGGGCCGCTTGGCCGACGACCACGGTTTGATTGACCAGCCAATTGCTCGCCGCCCCGACCAGGCCCAGCGGGTAATCGCCGAAGACGGGCAGCGGGCCCTGACTGAGTACTGGGCTGAGAAACGGGGGACCGACTGGACGCTGGTTCGGATCCAGCTGCACACCGGCCGGACCCACCAGATTCGGGTTCACTTCGCCTACTTGGGCCATCCCTTGATCGGGGATGCCCTTTACGGCGGTCCGGCGACGGCGGCAGGTCACCAGCTGCTCCACGCGGCCAAACTGTCCTTCAAGGATCCGTTCACGCTGCGACAACTGACCTTCACGTCCCCGCTCCCGGCGGCATTTGAGGAATTGATGGAAAAAGTGAGTGGAAAATAACCATCAGTGGGGCGAGAGGCTACTAGGACGGGAGTCGGCGCTGAAGGCGTCGGCTTTCGTCCGTAGTCAAATAGACTTGCTTCGCTGCGCTAGACACTAGCCACACGGTTATTTCCACGTTATCTTATTATTAGAATTCAAAAAGGATGTGACTGAGCTTTTGCCCGGTCGCATCCTTTTGAATTTAGTTTAATTGTTTTAGCATTTGGCGAACCATTTTGGCCTGGAACTCCTGCTGAGCCGTTTGGGCAGTCTGCTGAATCTGCTTAGCGCTCATGTGTGGGTTCTTGGCCATCGCCTGTTGAACCTTGGCGCTGACGTAGGCCTTGCCCGTTTGTTGGGCACTAGCCTGCATTTGCGCAACCTGTGGTGATTTGGCCACGGCCTGAAGCTTTGCCGCCTGCTTGACGGTCAGCTTGACGTAGGTCCGGGGGTACTCCAGCGTGTTGATTCGCTTGACCAGGGTCTTGTCCATCCCCGCGCCGCCGTAAAGCACCCGGTAGAAGTTATTCTTGTAGCGCCAGCGCGTCTCCTTGGTGACTAGGCGTGGCGTCGACCGATTCGTCCACTTGATCTTGCTGTGGGTGTATTCGTTGGCCTGGGTGTGGACCGGCTTCTTCTGCTGAGCCGACGTCTTATAGATGTAGACGTTGTCCTCACCACTCGTGCCCACCGGCTGGTAGAGAGCCAGCGGCATGGTTGAGCTTACCGGGTAAATTCGTTTAGTCGTGGTCGTGGTGACCTGGTGCATACCAAAGTGGTGGCTGTAGTTGAGGGTCATCAGGGCCGTGGAACCGACGAAGAGGATCCCGAAGATGAGGGCTAAGACGGCGCTTAATCCCTTGTTCTTAACCAGCATGACGCTGAGGAAGAAGGCAATGGCGGCAGCAAACATGATGATAATAACCATTATTTTATTTCTCCTCCTTTCCATCATGGGAACCAACGATGTCCTCGCTATCGATCCGGGGATGAATCCCGGTCCCGCTGGTAACGAAGAAGGACAGGAGCAGTCCTAAGGCAGCGAAGAAGATCGCAAACCAGAAGGCGGCGTGGTAACCGGTCAGCGTGGCGTCAAACATCTTGGACTTGTACTGAAGTGGTGCCTGAGCCAAGAGAGCGTGGGCCGGCTTGTGGTTATTGGTTACGTTGGTCAAAACAGAGATCATGATCGCGGTCCCGACGGAGGTTGCCACCTGTCGAATGGTGTTGTTGACGGCGGTCCCGTGGGCGATCAGGTTAAACGGCAGGGAGTTCATCCCGGAGGTCGTCACCGGCATCATGACCATGGAGATCCCAAACATCCGGATGGCGTAGAGAAAGACGATGTAGATCGTCGGCGTGTCGCGGGTCAGAAAGGCAAAGGGCAGGGTGCCGACGGTCAGGATAAACATCCCGGTCATCGCCAGACGCTTGGCCCCGTGCCGGTCAAAGAGTCGTCCGGTGATCGGGCTCATGATCCCCATGAAAAGGGCCCCGAAGAGCAGGGTCAGTCCGGAGTGGAAGGCCGACATGCCGTGGATGATCTGCAAGTAGAGCGGAATGACCATCTCGGCGCCGACCATCGCCATCATGACGATCGAACTCAGGATGGTTGCCAGGGTGTACTCGGCGCTTTCAAAGACATTGAATTCCAGGAAGGGCTCGTCCAGCTTGTTCTGGCGCAGCACCAGGAAGACGACGAGCACGGCCCCGATGACAATGGTCCAGATGACCAGCGGACTGGTCCAACCCTTGTCACCGACGCTGGAAAAACCGTAAAGCATGCTGCCGAAGCCAGCGGTCGAAAGGATGACGGACAGGGCGTCCAGGTGTGGCCGTCGGTTTGGAATGACGTTCTTGACTAAGAAGAAACTGGCGATGATGACCAGGGCAGCGATTGGAGCGATCATCCCGAACAGCCAGCGCCAGCTGTAGTTGTCGATCACCCATCCGGACAGGGTTGGACCGATCGCCGGGGCTAGCCCGATGACCAGGCCGTTGATTCCCATGGCGGCACCCCGCTTTTCTGGCGGGTAGATCGTCAGCATGATGTTCTGCATCAGGGGCATGTTGATACCGACCCCGACGGCCTGGATCAGCCGGGCGGCCAGGAGCACCCCGAAGCTCGGGGCAACCCAGGCCATGATGGTGCCGATTTCAAAGGTGGTCATGGCCGCAATAAAGAGCACCTTGGTGTTGAAGCGGCTGCTCAGGTAGGCACTGATGGGGATCATGATCCCGTTAACCATCATGAATCCGGTGGTCAGCCACTGCACGGTGGAGGTGCTGATGTCGAAGGTTTTCATTAAGGTAGGGAAAGCCGTCGACAGGATGGTCTGGTTGAGAACCGTACAGAAGGCCCCAATCAAGAGGACCAGGACCATCAGTGAACGGTTATAAGGTTGATTATTGATATCGACGCTTTGTGCAGCGTTGTTCACGAAGAAGACCTCTTTTCCTAATTTTTAGTCGTGCTTACGATAGTAAGATAATTTGACATCATTGTCAAATTATTTGACAAAGTTGTTTGGAATTAGCTATAGTTAAACCGAATTAAATTAGGAAACGAGGTGTGACAATGGAAACACTAACCCAGCGATTTCGCCGGCTGTTTGTCAACAGCAACCTCCGCATCAGCATGACGGAGCTGGCCAAGGAGACCGGGGTGTCGCCACGCCAGATCCGTTACTGGGAGCGCAAGGGCTACATTCATTCTGACCAGGACGCCGAGAATGCCAACCACCGCTTCGGCCTGGTGACGATTTGCCGGGTCATCACGATTAAATATTTCCTGGACCAGGGCTACACGCTGGCCAAGGCGGCTGAGTATGAGCAGCAGCACCGACTGACGATGAAGATCTTTCGTCAGTTCCTTGCCGACCGGATTGAAAATATTCAACAGGTCGATTCAGATAGCGGTGAGGTGGACCTCGGGCCATTGGACGATGATCCGACCCAGGAGGTGTACGCCCTGATTAAAGACGGCCAAACAAGTATCCATCTTCGTCCCCGCCGGCAATAAGTGATCTTTTCCGCTCCATCCAGCGCATTTTGTGGTATGGTGGAATTGACAATACTGATATGAAAGGGACGACACTTGTGAGTGAAAAGGGATTGCACTACGCAGACCTCAATGCCGATGCAAAGGAGACGGCTTTGAAGTCCTTCATTGACTATTACATTGACCAGTACGAAAAGGACAGTTTGGAGATCCTCGGGTCCAAGGTGGACAACGGCATCATGGGGACGATCAACAGCATCCTGAACCTGAACAGCTTTATGGGGCATGGTGACCTGGCGGCCGAGAGCTACCGGCTGTCGAAGTCCTTATATGAAAAGATTTTGAACCAGCTCACGACGGTTTACTACCAGGAAGATGGCGAACCGGTCAAGGACTGGGAACAATCCTGGGAGAATCAGGAAGTTAAGCTGCCAAGCGAAGACTAAAATTAAATCGAACTAATAAGGGGGCGACATCCGCAAGGGGATGTCGCCCCCTTTTTCTTAATCACTATCCTCATTTATCTACTTGTGGTAAAATAAATTTAGTTTTACGTACGGATAAAAAATAACCCAATTTATTGCCAATTGAACATTTTCACCGCCCTTGTTGATAACAAAGCGGTTCTTTTGGCCTACTTATTTTTCCGTTAGTAGTTGACGCGAGGATTAAAAAATCAAAAGGAAAGAAAGGTATTATGGCAAAGTTAAAGATTAAGAATAACGAAGTTGCCTTTTACGCCATGGGTGGCCTTGGCGAAATTGGTAAGAACATGTACTGTGTCCAATTCCAGGATGAAATTGTGATCATTGACTGTGGGGTCCTCTTCCCCGAAGACGAGTTGCTCGGGGTTGATTACGTCATCCAGAACTATGACTACCTGGTTGAAAATAAGGACAAGATCAAGGGAATCTTCATCACCCACGGTCACGAAGACCACATTGGGGGACTGCCATTTCTCCTGCAGAAGATCAACGTGCCGATCTACGCGACCCCGTTTGCAATGTCCTTGATTAAGGGCAAGCTGGACGAAAAGCACCTGCTGCGCAACGCCGAGCTGCACGAGATTGATGAATTCGACGAGGTGCACTTCAAGAAGCTCTGGGTCAGCTTCTTCCGGACAACCCACTCAATCCCCGACACGATCGGGGTGGCCGTGCACACGCCACAGGGAACGGTTGTCTACACCGGGGACTTCAAGTTTGACCTGACGCCGGTTGGTCACCTGCCGGGTCCGAACCTTCAGCAGATGGCCAAGCTGGGGGACGACGGAGTACTCCTTTTAGCCTCCGATTCGACCAACGCCGAGCGGCCACAGTTCACCAAGTCCGAACGGTGGGTTGACGTCCACATTCGGCGGATCTTCGAGCGGATCAAGGGGCGGATTATCTTTGCCTCCTTCGCCTCCAACGTTTACCGGCTGCGGGAAGCTTCCGACGCGGCGATTGCCCAGGGCCGGAAGATCGCGGTCTTTGGCCGGAGCATGGAGAATGCCATTGCGGCCGGGCAGGAGCTGGGCTACCTGAATATCCCGAAGGACTCGCTGATCGACCAGAATGAAATTAACAATTACCCACCGGAGAAGGTCCTGATCATGTGTACCGGGTCCCAGGGTGAACCGATGGCGGCCCTGAGCCGGATCGCCAACGGTACCCACCGGCAGATCTCCATCCAGCCGGGCGATACGGTGGTCTTCTCCTCCAACCCAATTCCGGGGAACACCACCAGCGTCAACGCCCTGATCAACAAGCTGGAAGAGGACGGCGCCTCCGTTGTTCACGGTTACGTCAACAACATCCACACCTCTGGTCACGGTGGTCAGGTCGACCAGGAATTTATGCTGCGCCTGATGAAACCGAAATTCTTCGCGCCGGTCCACGGTGAGTACCGGATGCAGAAGATTCACACCAAGCTGGCCCAACTGACCGGGGTGCCGAAGGATCACTGCTACATCCTGGAGAACGGGGATGTCTTAGCCCTGACCAAGGACTCCTGTCGTCTGGCCGATCACATCGACAGCGTCAGCGACGTCTACATCGACGGTCGGGACGCCGGCGACACGGTCGGTAACCCCGAGATCCGCGAACGGCGCCTGCTGTCCGAGGAAGGGGTTGTGACCGCCATCGCCGTGGTTGACCTGAAGGATTACCAGATTGTGGCCGGGCCGGACATCGTCTCCCGGGGCTTTGTCTACATGCACGAATCCCAGGAACTGATCAAGGCCGCCAACCACGAGGTCTTCTGGGCAATTCTCAACACCTTCAAGAACCACAAGCACGTCGACCAGCGGGCACTGAACCGGACGATTGTCAGCCGGCTGCAAAAGCTGCTCTTTGATCGGACGGGGCGGAAGCCGGTCATCATTCCGATGATCACGATCCTAAACGGTGATAACCGCTCGGAGAACCATCACTACCGCCGTTCCAATCACCACAATAACAATAATAAGAATGAACACCGGGAACACGGTGCCAAGAACGCCAAGCAGCATCAGCAAGGCAATGGCACTAGTGGCCACCATCACCGGCGGTCTCGTTCGAACAAACAGGAATATGAAAAACAGGTCGTTGCCAACGACTAGCCGGCCTGAAACAAAAGAGATTTGCGAAAAAAAGCTTTTCGCAGGTCTCTTTTTTGGTTTTCAATTAAAATTAGGTGAATTTTCTGGTATGATCGATGTTAAAAGATCGTGAATCAAGAAAGAGAGGAAGGTACTCCAGATGTCTGGAAGTGATTACCTAAGAATCTGGTACCGGGTACAGATCGGTACCACCCTATTAATCCTAGCGATGATGATGATTCGGAACTACGAATTTGATCGTCGCCGAATTGCGGCATTGCTGCTGATAATGGTCGTCGTACTCGCCATCGGCTTGACGGTAGAGGTGCTTGCCGACCGGCTGCCGGCCATCGTCACCCGGCTGAATGCCTGGCTGCAGGTACTTTTGCAGCCGCTGATTTTGATTGTTGCCTGGGACGTTATTACCCGGGAAATAATCGTTCTGCTGCACCTGCCATCACGGGGTGTGGTGACATTGATGATTGTCTACTACTTCGTCATGTTCGCGCCCTTTGCCAACGTGATCGGCAGCCAGCTGACCTTGAGCGTGGAGCGGTTCATCTTCGCCTGCTGGATGATCCTCGTGGCTTTTCTGCCCCTAATGGCCCTGCCGACGAACTTGATCGATAACCGTTTTCTGTTGATGGGCCTGTCAACCGGGGCCGTGGGTTCGGTGGCCTACTTCATCCTGATGATGACGGCCATGCGGGCCTGGAAACTTTCCTGGCCCGGCCTGCGTCCCCAGTGGAGCAGTGACTTCAACTGGTGGATCCTTCTGGGACTGGTAGCACTAGACCTCTTGTTTACGGCCTTCAATGCCGGCGAGTTGCCGGATCTGCGCCGGGCCAGCTGGGATCTGACCATGTCGGCCTTTGAGGCGGCGGTGCTGGAGGAGACCCTCTTCCGCTTTGCCATGCTGGGGATCCTCTTCTACGCCTGGCGCAATGTTAAGCAGCGCCTGCCGCTCGCGATCGTGACCAGCTCGGCCCTCTTCGGATTGCTGCACCTGACCAACGCCACCCTGCAGCACTGGGACATGACAATTTTGCAGGCGATTTCCGCCTTTGCCCTGGGGCTCTTCTTCGCGGTGGTTTACGTCTACACCGGCCAGTTGTGGCTGGCAATGCTGATGCACGGCCTGCTCGATTGGACTAGTTTTGTTGTCACCGGCAGCGACCTGATGCGGGGGACGACGACCTGGCAGGACTGGGTCAGCGTCTTAGTTGAGCTGGCGGTCTTCGGTGGGGTGACTGCCTGGATGATGTTCGGCAAGCGTCGTCAGTTCATGGAACGGCACGTGGCCCGCTTGACGGGTGAACACCAGCGCTTTGGCTTTACAATTCATTATTAACCAACGGGGCGTTGGGTGAGCCTGACGCCTTTTTATGTACAAAAAAGTACTGTTACTTATACTTTTGTTTTAGGACAGCCAAAATTAATTATTTACAAACAGCAGATTAGTAGTAACATTAAAGGTGAGTTTAACGAAGACGAGCGGGAAATGCCTTCATCGTTAAATGAGAACATAGAGAGGGGTAGACGAATGTTCGAAATTAAACCAAAGAAGTTCAAGCGAATCCTCGTTGGGGTTGATGATGCGCCGGATGCCCGGGCAGCATTTTCCTACGCGGTCGACAAGGCCAAGCGTGATGGCTCTGAACTGGGCATCGTGTCCATTTTAGAAACGGGTCACGTGAGCGTATACCAGATTCTTGATAAGGATTACGTCCACAGCAGCGAAGACGAGCTGCGCAAGCGGGTGAACGAGTACGTCCAGGCCGCCATTGATTACGGGGTCGAACCAAAGAAGATCACCGCGATCGTTGACCAGGGTGAGCGCCCGGCGGAACGTATCTGCAACCACGTTATTCCAGCCTTCCAGCCCGACCTGTTAATCGTCGGCTCGATTGGTAAATCGGGTGACCGGAAGGCGGTTGGTTCCCAGGCCTCCTATATGACCCGGCACGCCGGGACCTCGGTCTTTGTCATTCGGACGACTGCGGTTCAGCGCTACGAATAGAATTTATTCCAAACTAACAAAAGCGATTGCCAACCTGGCGATCGCTTTTTAAGATTCAAATTTTGTTTACAACGTTTCTAATTAAATACGAAGAGGCGCCACTATATCATTGCTTAATTTTAATCTTATGTTATAATGATTCTAAATTAAGGAAAAGAGGGTGCGAGAATGCAAAGGAAGAAAATGTCATTGGCACAAAAAGTCAATGTGCTGCGGGCCAGCGTTATGGGGGCCAATGACGGGATTATTTCCGTCGCCGGGATCGTTATTGGGGTAGCGGCCGCGACCAGTAATCCTTACTCAATCCTGATTTCCGGCTTGTCTGGCAGCCTGGCCGGAACCATTTCAATGTGCATGGGCGAATACGTCTCCGTCTCGACCCAGAAGGACTCCCAGAAGATGGCGCTGATCAGCGAGCGGCAACGGTTAGAAGACCAGTACCAGCAGGAGTTTAACTACGTGCAAAAGAAGTACGAAGCCCAGGACATCGCTCCCGAGCTCGCCCAGCAGGCAACCAAGGAGCTGATGGACAAGGACGCCTTAGGAACCGCTGTCCAGGAGCGCTACGGCTTTAACCCACGGGACTTTACGAGCCCGTACGCGGCGGCCATCGCCTCCTTTATTTCCTTTCCAACCGGGTCAATCCTGCCGATGCTGGCGGTGACGATGGCCCCGGGGAACGTCCGGATCATTGCTACGATGGCAGCCGTTTTGGTGGCCCTGCTGATTACCGGTTACTGCGCGGCGATTTTGAGCAAGGCCGACCGGGTCAAGTCAATGCTGCGCAACGCGACGGCCGGTTTATTGACGATGGGCGTGACCTACCTGATCGGTCAGCTCTTTGCACGCTAAGGGGGTGGAGGTAAATGGCAAGAATTAAGCGCCAGAAGCAAACGATGGAGGAAAAACTGAACACGCTCCGGGCCGGGGTCCTGGGATCAAACGACGGGATCTTGACCGTCGTCGGGGTCCTGGTTTCCGTGGCGGCGGCCACCTCCAACCGCTTTACGATTTTTATCGCCGGTCTGTCCGATCTGCTCGCCTGTGCCTTCTCGATGGCCTGTGGGGAGTACGCATCGGTTTCCACCCAGCGGGACACCGAGGAATCTGCCGTGGCCAAGGAAGAGCGCCTGCTTAAGACCGACTTTGCCAGCGAGCTGGCGGCGGTCCAGCAGTACTACGTCAACAAGGGAGTCACGCCGGAGACCTCAATGGCGATCGCCAAGGACCTGCTGAATAAGAAGCCGCTGCAGACGATGGTCCGAATCAAGTACGACATTGAGCTCGGACACTTCCTGAGCCCCTGGGATGCAGCCTGGTCGTCACTCTTCAGTGCGGCCGCCGGGGGGATCTTTCCCCTGATGGCGATGACCTTTGCACCGGACGCCTTGAAGTGGTATGCGGTGATTCTCGCCGTCGTCCTCACCAGCGCCTTGACCGGGTTTATCAGCTCTAAGCTGGGTAACGGCCTGGTAAAGGTGGCGGTGATGCGCAACATCATTATTGCCCTGATCACCGTCGCCATCCACTACGGTGTGGGGAAATTGTTTTAAGAGTATTCAAAAAGGGTATCCGTCAAGCGAACGGATACCCTTTTAAGTAGCCTTGAATTATTTCTCCGGTTCCGATGAGGCCTTGTAACCACCCGGCCGGATAACGTGTTCCTCGTCGACCGGGGTATTGAAGAGCTCCTCGTCCCTTCCCCGCGCGCACTCGGCCTGGAGCGTGATGTGGCAGATGCCATACTTGTGACGGAGGATGTCCTCCACCTGGGCGTAGATTGGCTCCACCTGGCTCAGGAGGAGGTCCTGGCAGTTGAGGTGGGCGGAAAAGATGATCCGGTGCTCATCAATCATCCAGGCGTGAACGTGGTGAACGTCCTCGACGCCGGGCACCTGCTTGATGTCGGCGGCGATCTGCTCGTAGTCGAGGTCCGGTGACGACTGCATCAGGATCTTGACGGTCTGGACGATGATCGGCCAGGACTCGTAGCCGATGTAGAGGGCCACCCCAATCGTTAATGCCGGGTCAAGCCACGGAACGTTGACAAAGGTCAGGATCACCCCACCAATAATGACGGCCACCGAGGAGAGGGCGTCACTTAGGACGTGGAGGTAGGTCGCCTTGACGTTCAGGCTGTCGTGGCTGCCGGAATGCAACAGGAGGGCGGAGACCAGGTTGGCCACTAAGCCGACGATGGCCACCGTCAGCATGATCCCCCCGTTGATGTGTTCGGGATGACCGAGCCGCTGAATCGCCTCACCGATCAGGAAGATGGCGATGATGATCAGGAGAAGACTGTTAGTCAAGGCCGACAGAATTTCCGCCCGCCGATAGCCATAGGTCCGCTGCTTGGTTTCTGGTCGCGAGCCGAGGTGTTGGGCAAAGTAGCCGAGGACGATCGAAAAGGAATCACCCATGTTGTGGAAGGCGTCCGAGAGCAAGGCCAGGCTGCCGGAAACCAGTCCCCCGATGATTTCGACAATGGTAATTAGAACGTTGAGCAGGGTTACCGCCAAAAAGCGTTTCCCGGTGATCTTTTCTTCCATTTTTAATGGTCGCTCCTTGTTTTAAGAATTGCAATTGTTTACCCAAACGGCTTATAATTACTAAATGTTGCTGAATTAAAAAGTTAGGGTTTCCAAATCACACTTTTATGATATGCTATAATATTCCTAGTTTCAACTTAGGACTAAATTAATGTTTTCGTGACCGTTCGCAGGCCAGATTCTTACTGTAGAGGTGAATTAATGTTGACTCCAATGAAGGAAGACTATTTGAAGATCATTTTTGAGCTGGGGGGCAGCTACAAAAAAGTTTCTAATAAGGAAATTTCCCTTGGACTGGGAATTGCTGCCGGTTCCGTGACCGAAATGATTTCCAAGCTGTCTGATGAGGGGCTGGTCATCCATGAACCGTATGCGGGCATTTCACTAACCAAGAAGGGCCAGCGCTATGCGGCCGAATTGGTCCGCAAGCACCGCCTCTGGGAAACCTTTTTGGTTGATAAATTAAACTACAACTTCGCCGACGTGCACTCCGAGGCCGAGGTCCTGGAGCACCAGACCAGTGATCGCCTGGCCACGGCCCTGGATGATTTCCTCCAGCACCCCAAGACCTGCCCGCATGGTGGGGTGATTCCGTCTGCCAACGGTCGCTTTCCGGATGTCAGTCACCGTCTGCTGGCGGATGCCAAGGACGGTGAAGAGGTCGAATTGGAACGTTTCTTGGACAACCACGAGCTGCTGACTTACCTGGAGGAGCTCGGCCTGCGTCCCCAGGAACGGGTCACGGTGGTGCGCCACGAACCCTTCGAGGGACCAATCGTGATCAAGAAGGCCGGCCAGGAGACACCGGTCAACGTTTCCTACAAGGCCGCCCACAATATTTTCATCAAGGAAAAATAATATTAAAGGTCCAGCAAAACGTTTGCGGGGCCTTTTAATCTGCTAAAATACCATTTGTAAGTTATCAAAGGGGGCGGCAAAATGCTAACAAAGAAACGCCGACGCTTGGCCCTGCGCACCTGCTCGCTGGCCGGACGCCTGCTCGTCGAGAACGGGTCGAACATGGACCGGGTTAATGATACGCTCAATCACATGGCTCGCAGTGCGGGACTCAAGGACTTTCAGGCCTTTACGACCGTCACGGGGATGGTGCTGGGGGCCAACAACCTGCCGAACGCGATCGTCATGAACATCCGCCGGCGCAAAAACGACCTGAGCAAAATTGCCGCCGTCAACGAAATTTCCCGGGAAATGGCCCAGGGGTTGATCACCCTGCCGGAGGCCTATGCCCAGCTCAAGTGGGTGGATCGCCAGGGACCCTACAAGTTTCAAAACCTGGTCGAGGCCCTGGCCGCCGCCGTCCTTAGCCTGGCGCTGATGATCGTCTTTACCGGCGACTACCGGGACTGCTGGGCCGGCTTCATCGACGGCGGGGTCAGCTATGCCGTCTTTTCCTACATGATCCGCAAGTTTAAGATCCAGTACCTGGGGGAGTTCTGCTCGTCTCTGGTAATCGGTTTTTTGGCCGTGATGATGGTTAAACTGGGCTGGGCCCACGACATCAACGACATCATCATCGGTGCCGTCATGCCCCTGGTGCCCGGTATTCCGCTGACCAACGCCGCCCGCGACCTGGTGTCCGGCAACCTGATCAGTGGACCGACGCGGGGAATTGAGGCGATTCTGACGGCCGTGGCGATCGGCAGCGCGATCGTAATTGTCCTGCACTTTGTTTAGGAGGGGAAAGAGATGCATTATTGGTTAAACTTATTGCTGCAGTTTTTTCTTTCCTACATTTCGACCATCTGCTTTGGGATCCTGCTTCACATCCCGGTAAAGGCCTATAACGTTGCCGGGATCATCGGTGGGGGCTCCTGGGTGGTCTACTGGATCATGTACTACCAGCAGGGCGTGGGCCTGTCCTTTAGCAACCTCGCCGCGGCCGTTCTGATCGCCATCTGCAGCCGTTTTGCCGCCCAGCACAAGAAAATGCCGACGATTGTCTTCGAGGTTCCCGCCCTGGTGCCATTCGTGCCCGGGGGCCAGGCCTACAAGATGGTCCGCAACTTTGCGATCGGCAACTACCACCTGGTGACCTTTTACTTCTACCAGGTGGTGGTGATCGTCGGGGCAATTACGCTTGGCTTCGGGCTGGGCGAACTGCTGAACCGGATAATTCATTATCGCCGGTGGCGGAGTGTTAAAAGGACCCGTTGATGTGGTATACTCAATTGAAATCAATATTTGAAAATTAGGAGATAAAGCACAAAAATGTTTATTGAACGTGACGACCACCGCTTACGGCGCTTTGTCGTTGGCGGCGTGTTCTTTCTTGTTTTAATGCTGCTGATCATGTTTAACTCGTCGGTGGCAACGATGGTGGACGCGGTTTTGCAATCACTGTTTACCGGCCAGCGGCTTGAGGGGGCGGGATGGTTCCACGCCCTGATGACCCTCTTGTCCTTTTTGGCTAAGCCAACGATGGACATCATCTGGATCCTGATCATTGCCGTGGTCCTCTGGCTCAAACGCTACCAAATTCCGGCGCTGTGGGCGGTTTGTACCCTGCTTGGTGGGGACGTCTTCGGTGAGCTTTTCAAGCACATCGTCAAGCGGGCCCGGCCGGCGCAGCACCTGGCGGCCGACGACGGCTACAGCTTCCCGAGCGGTCACGTGCTGGGCTTCTTCCTGGTGGCCGCGGTGCTTCTGCTGATCGTGGTTCCACTGATCCGCAAGCATTCGACGCGGACGATCTGCCAGCTGCTGATCGTCTTTGCTGTCTTCTTCCTGGCCGTTTCCCGGGTGTACCTCTACGCCCACTGGCCGTTCGATACGATCGGGGCAATGCTTCTGGCCTACACTTGGCTGCAGGTGGCCGAATGGCTCTACGTGGCCTGGGCGCCGCGCCTCTTGCGGGTTCCGTTTTTATCGAGTTCTGAAATTTAATTTAATGAGGAGAAAAGCCGTGGCAACGCGGCTTTTTAGTTTGCCATGATTAGGACCAACAGATTATTGATTGAGCGGGCGACCAGCGGGGACGCAGCAGGCCTGCAAAAATTATTGAGCGATCCGCGGGTGACTGGACCGAGCCATCTGCTGATTTCACCCACGTTAGCGGCCAGCCAGTTCTTGATCCAATCCCGTCATCCACTTGCCATCCGGCGCCGCACCGCCCCGGAAAAAATCATTGGCCTGCTCTTCCTGACGGCGACGGGGGCCAACCAGTGGGAGCTCGGCTACCTCCTCCAGGTGGCCGACTGGAATCGGGGACTGATGACCGAGGCCCTAACCGGGGTGGTGAACCGCCTAAAAGTGGGGACAGTGCTTGAAGCGACGGTTGACCGCACGAACCCGGCCTCGGCGCGGGTTCTGGAGAAAATTGGCTTTCAGCAAACCACCGCTGATGCCCGACAGACGACCTGGCGCTACCAAAAAAGACTTGCGTCAGAAAAAGATTAGAGTATAATTAGAAAATAATGAAGAGGTTGCACTGCTGATTAGTAGCCACGGTGAGGTGAGTGAGCACCTGAAGCCGCGGTGAAAGGGAGCAGTGCCGAAACGGGGACGTCCTTACTAGCGTTCCTTGTTGGGCCATCGTCAAAGAGGCGGTGGACTGTCGCAATGCTGCGGGGCGCTTCCGGAATAGATTCAAAAGAACGTTGATTGAGTCTTCTTGCGGGTGCCCTCGGTAAGAAGGCTTTTAATTTACTATTGGAGGAATGAGTTTATGGCAGATAGCACAGATCATTCGACCGGCCATATGAAACGGTCGTTGCAGACCCGGCACCTGTCGATGATTGCCCTTGGGGGAACCATCGGGACCGGGCTGTTCATTACCAGTGGGGAGGCAATCTCCACTGCCGGGCCAGGTGGGGCGCTGGTTGCCTACATCGTGATGGGCTTCATGGTCTACTTCTTGATGACCAGTCTCGGGGAAATGGCCACCTACATGCCGCTGACCGGATCGTTTTCTGCTTATTCAACAAAGTTCGTCGACCCGGCACTGGGCTTTGCGATGGGCTGGAACTACTGGCTGAACTGGGCGGTAACGATCCCGGTTGAGGCGACGACGGCCGGCATCATCATGAACTACTGGCTGCCGAACGTTCCGCAATGGGTCTTCAGCGTGGCGGTGCTGGCCCTGATCTTTATCATCAACTACCTCTCCGTGCGTTCCTACGGGGAAACGGAGTACTGGCTGGCCCTGATCAAAATCGTGACCGTCATCGTCTTCCTGATCATCGGGGTGGCAATCATTCTGGGAATCATGGGCGGTCACGCGGTCGGCCTGAGCAACTTCCACTACAAGAAGGCACCGTTCGTCGGTGGGATCCCGTCGATCATCAGCGTCTTCCTGATCGCCGGGTTCTCCTTCCAGGGGACCGAGCTGGTCGGGATTACCGCCGGTGAAGCCAACGATCCCGAACACTCCGTCTCCAAGGCCATCCACTCGACCTTCTGGCGGATCCTGATTTTCTACATCTGCACGATCTTCGTAATCGCCTGCATCCTGCCGTACACTGACAAGAACCTGTTGAACCAGGACGTTTCCAACGTGACGATGAGTCCGTTTACGATCGTCTTCAAGCGGGCCGGCTTGGCAGTGGCGGCCAGCATCATGAACGCGGTCATCCTGACGGCCGTGGTTTCATCGGCCAACTCCGGGCTCTACGCTTCGACGCGGATGCTCTTCTCCCAGGCGCGGGAAGGCTACGCATGGCGTTTCCTGGGCTACGTCAACAAGCGGGGGATTCCGATCTACGCCCTGCTGGGGACGATGCTGGTTTCTACTTTGATTTACCTGACCCAATTCATCGGACCTCAGGCCTACAACTACCTGATTAGTGCCTCCGGGCTGTGTGGGTTCATCGCCTGGCTGGGGATCGCCGCCTCGCACTGGCGGTTCCGGCGGGCCTACATTGCCCAGGGGCGTGACCTCAACGACCTCAAGTACCGGTCGGCCTTCTTCCCGTTTGGCCCGATCTTCGCCTTTATCCTCTGCTTCATCGTTATCTGTGGGCAGAACGTCAACGCCTTCATTAAGCTGGATTGGCAAAACATTGCCATCTCCTACATGAGTGTGCCGATCTTCTTGATCCTGTTCATTTACTACAAGGTGCGTTACAAGACCCACCTGATCCCACTCGACCAGGTTGACCTGTCGCGGAGCACCAAGGGTGAGAAGTACGTACCAGATGATGAGGCTAATTAAAACCCAACCACAAAATATGGCCACTTTTTGGTGGTCATTTTGTTTTTAAATGTTAGAATGGTAATCGTGAATTTTACCAAGAAGAATTTTAATGAGAAAGGGATAGTTACGAAATGATTGCTTTAGCAGGAACAATCGGGGCCGGCAAGACCAGCCTGACCCAGCTTCTGGCCAACCACTTGAACAGCCAGGCCTTTTATGAATCCGTCGACGACAACAAGATCTTGCCGCTCTTCTACGAGAACCCGAAGAAGTACGGCTTTTTGCTGCAGATCTACTTCTTAAACAAGCGCCTGGACGAGATCAAGGCCTCCTACAGCAACGACCTCAACGTCTTGGACCGGTCGATCTTTGAAGACGAGCTCCTGTTCAAGCTCAACGCCGACATGGGCCGGGCAACGGAGACGGAATCCGATATTTACTCCTCCTTGTTGAGCAACATGATGGAGGAGCTGCCGGACCAGGTGCACCAGAAGGCACCGAACCTCCTGATCACGATCAAGGTCTCCTTCGAAACGATGCTGCACCGGATCGAGAAGCGCGGCCGGGCCTACGAGCAGATCGCCAACGACCCGTCACTGTATTCCTACTACAAGAACTTGAACGACCGCTACGACGCCTGGTACGAAAACTACGACGAGAGCCCGAAGATGCTGATTGACGGGGACAAGTACAACTTCGTCGAGAACCCGACGGCGGCGACTGAGGTGCTGGGGATGATTGATCGCAAGCTGGCCGAATTAAATTTAAAGTAGGGTTTGACAAAGCAAACGATCGATGTTATATTAATTAAGCTGATTTGTTTCAGCTTAGTTCTTTTGGAGGATTAGCTCAGTTGGGAGAGCATCTGCCTTACAAGCAGAGGGTCACAGGTTCGAGCCCTGTATCCTCCATATGCGGATGTGGCGGAATTGGCAGACGCGCAAGATTTAGGATCTTGTATCTTTTGATGTAAGGGTTCAAGTCCCTTCGTCCGCATTCAGCTTTTCAAAAAAAGGCTGTTGACAATTCCGAGGCCATCACGTATAATTAATAACTGTTGATACGGAATGTGTCAAAAACTTCATATGCGGAAGTAGTTCAGTGGTAGAACATCACCTTGCCATGGTGGGGGTCGCGGGTTCGAATCCCGTCTTCCGCTCTTATGCACCCATAGCGCAATTGGATAGAGTGTCTGACTACGAATCAGAAGGTTGAAGGTTCGACTCCTTCTGGGTGCATCATAAAGCGTGACAGTTATCTCCTTGAGATGGGTGTGGCGCTTCTTTTTTTCGGAAATTAGCTCAGCTTGGTAGAGCGCTGCGTTCGGGACGCAGAGGTCGCAAGTTCGAATCTTGTATTTCCGATTTTTTTATTTTAAAGTCAAAAGCTGTCAACCGACGAGAAGTTGGTTGGCAGCCTTTCAGTTTTTTGAGTTAGAAGTTTGGCTTGGCGGCCCGGTTGTAGTAAACGAGGTGCTGCTCCAGCGTTTGTGGATCAACGATGATCTTGGTGACGCTGCAGTTGTCCGGTTCAAGGATTTCCAAACCGTGGGCCCCGGTTGCGTTGGCCGCAAAGGAGCGGACCGTGAAGCCGTGGGTGACGATCAGGAGCCGCTCGGTGGGGTGGGCCTTGACGACGTCTTTGGTGAAGGCCAGGACCCGTTTTTGAACGTGGTCGAAGGTTTCGCCATGGGCCACTGGAGCATAGTTTGGTCGAACGTCATGGATCAGGTCGTAGAAAAGCGTGGGATACTGGGCCTCCAGCCGGGCATTTTCCTGGCCATCCCAGTCGCCATAGGAGATCTCCAGCAGGCGGCGGTCGGTGGCCACGGGCAGGTTCAAGCTTTGATTGAGGATCCGGGCGGTCTGAACGGTTCGACGCAGTGGTGATTGGTAAAGCGCGCTCAGGTTCAGTGGGTGGAAGACGGCCGCCAGCTCCTGGGCCTGTTTTATTCCGTCTTCGGTCAGCAGGGTGCGGTCATCATCAATGACGCCCTGCTTGAGCCCAGCGCGGTTAGCCGTGGTCTGGCCGTGGCGGACAATGTATAATTCAGTCATCGAGTTTTGCTCCTTTATTTTTTTAATTATTATACCGGATATTGACAAAAAATTAAATCGAGGTTAGAATTTAATTAATGATTTGTAATGCCCAAAAGGAGGGAGCACCATGATGAAGAATCTCAAGACAGTATTATTAAGCTCCTCCCAGTCTTCTAGCATTTAGAAGGCTGGCCTTTTGGGGTGGCCTTCACATGGTGGGGGCCACGAACTAGATTAGGATCCTAATCCAATGGTCTCCACGAACAGTGGGGGCCTTTTTTCGTACCAGACGATTTGGAGGGATCAACATGCCAATTTATAACTACGCCGCCGGTCCAGCTACCTTGCCACGGACCGTTCTCAAACAAGTTCAAGCCGAACTGCTCGATTACCATGGCTCTGGGATGAGCATTGTCGAGATTTCGCACCGTTCGCCACTCTTTGATGAGGTGCTCACCCAGGCTCACGACCGCGTCCTCAAGCTGATGCACCTGGGGGACGACTACGAGGCCCTCTTCCTTCAGGGTGGAGGCACCTTGCAGTTTACGATGGTGCCGCTGAACCTGGCCACCAGATATCACCGCGTTGCCTACGCTAATACCGGTCACTGGTCAGAGCGGGCGATTGAGGAAGCCGAGAAGATCCCTGGGCTGACGGTCGACACGGTCACGGATGCGGGCCCCGACTTTACGACAATTCCGACCGTTCCCGAACTGCCGGCTGACACCTACGACTACCTGCACATCACCGGTAACAATACGATCTACGGCACGACCTACCACGAACTGCCGGAGACGACGGTGCCGCTGGTGGGGGACCTGTCGTCGAACTTTTTGGGGCAAACCTACGACTTCAAGCGTTTCGACCTGATCTATGCCGGGGCGCAGAAGAACCTGGCGCCGGCGGGACTGACGATCGTGGTCCTGAAAAAGCACCTTCTGGATCAGGAAAGCACCCTGCCAAGCATGCTGAACTACCCGGCCCTGGCGAAGAAGCACTCGACGCTCAACACGCCGCCGGTCTTCCAGATTTACGTCGCCAACCTAGTGATGAAGTGGCTTGAGGACCAGGGTGGGGTCGAAGCAATCAACGATCAAAACGTCAAGAAGTCCAACCTGATCTACGACTACCTGGCTGAATCGAAGCTCTTCACCAACAAGGTCGCGCCAGACGCCCGCTCGCTAACCAACATCCCGTTTACGACCGGTGATCCGGACCTGGATGCCGCCTTTGTCCAGGAAGCTGACCAGGCCGGCTTGAAGAACCTCAAGGGCCACCGGCTGGTCGGGGGAATGCGGGCCAGTCTCTATAACGCCATGCCATACGAAGGCGCGGTTGCCCTGCGCGATTTTATGGCGAAATTTGAACGGGAACACGCATAGATAAGGAGGAGCCCACATGTACAATATTAAAACCTACAACGCCATTGCCCAGGCCGGCCTGGCAGAATTTACCGACGACTACCGAATCAACCAGGACGCTGCCGCCCCGGACGCCTACATGATCCGCAGCGTTGACCTGCACGATCAGGAGTTCCCGGCCAGCTTAAAGGTGATTGCCCGCTGCGGTGCCGGCTTTAACAACATCCCCCTGGACCGGGCCTTAGAAGACGGGATCGCGGTCTTCAACACGCCCGGTGGCAATGCCAACGCGGTTAAAGAACTGGTGCTGGCGATCATGATCGATGCCAAACGGAACCTGATCAATGCGGCCAACTGGAGCGCTTCGGCCGCACCCGGCGCCGACATCACCCTGCGGACGGAGAAACAGAAGACCCAGTTCAGCGGCACGGAACTGCTGGGCAAGAAGCTGGCCATCCTGGGGCTGGGCCACGTCGGCTCGCTGGTGGCCAACGCCGCAATTGACCTGGGGATGGACGTCACCGGCTACGATCCCTACCTGTCGGTTGACTCGGCCTGGCACCTTTCGCCGGCAGTCAAGCGGGCGGCGACGATCAAGGAGACGGTTGCTGGGGCCGACTTTATCACGGTTCACGTACCAAAGAATGAGGAGACCACGGGCCTGATTGGCGCCAAGGAGATGGCGATGTTCAAACCGGGCGCGGTGCTGCTCAACTACTCCCGCCTGGGAATCGTCGACAATGCGGCCGTCCTGGCGGCCCTGGAGAACGGCCAGGTTGCCCACTACAGCACCGACTTCAGTGACGAGCAGATTCTGGGCAACGATCAAGTCACGATCACGCCTCACATCGGCGGTTCGACGAAGGAGGCCACGGCCAACTGCGCCCGGATTGCGGCCCGCGAGATCATGGACTACCTCGCCACCGGGAACACCGCCAATTCGGTCAACCTGCCGAATGTCAAGGCGCCCTTTGCCGGTCCGCACCGTTTCACCATCATTCACCGCAACGTGCCGAACATGCTGGGGCAGATCACGACCGTCATGGCCGACAATCAACTGAACATCGAAAACCTGGTCAACCGGTCCCGTGACAAGTATGCCTACACGATCGTCGACATCAGCGACCTCGATGCTGCAGATATTAAGAAGGTAACCGCGGAACTGGAAGCAATCGACGCGGTCAGTCGGGTGCGCTACATTAAACACTAGTGAACTACTCGGCCATAAATGACCGAGCTTCTGGGAACGCGAAGTAGTATTTAGGATATTGCACTGGTATTCCAGCTACCTAACTTACAGAACTCCGCTCTTTTACCAAGGCTAGTTCCTAACCAACGGCTTTTAATCCTCTACGCAAGATATTAACTGCCGCATTAATATCTCGATCGTGGTGTATTCCACACTTAGGACAAGTCCATTCCCGGATTTCTAGCGGCTTCTTACCACTGTGATACCCACAAGTGCTACAAATCTGACTGGTGTAGTTAGGCTTAACCACGATTAACTGTTTACCATACCAAGCACACTTATACTCCAACATGGTGCGGAATTGATACCAACTGGCGTTCGCAATAGATTTAGCTAAGCAGTGATTCTTTTGGAGATTCTTGGTTTTCAAATCCTCAATCACAATCACGTCATACTGCTTAACTAAATTAGTAGTGAGCTTATGCAGGTGATCCTTGCGCTTGTTGGCTATCTTTTGTTGGTAACGAGCCTTTGTCACTCTGGCCCGTTGCCAATTTTGATAGTCGTCCAGATCTTCTTTAATCGTTTTATGATTATGATTCCACTGACGAACGGCTACCATTGCCTGGTGACGACGTTTAGAGTATTTGCTTTGCCACTTAACGGCTTGCTTTTCATGCCATTTGGCGTTAAAAGAAGCGTATTTGTCTCCATCGGAACTGATGGCTAAATCTGCGATGCCAACATCTAGGCCAACGGATTTTCCAGTTTTGGGCAGCTGGCAAGTTTCAGTTTCAACTTGTAAGGATAGGTAATAACGTCCCGTCGGGTCATAACTAACGGTGTACCGCTTAATTTTGGCATTGCCAACTTGATTAGTCTTGCTCGTGCGGATACTGCCTAGTTTTGGCAATTGCATTCTACGTTTGGCAATCACCTTGCAAGTTGATCGTCCCGTATAGGATTGGCGTAAAGCGTGACGGCTTTTGAAACGTGGATAACCACCCCGATGCTTGAAGAGCATTTTGAATGCTTGAGCGAGATTATGATTAACCACTAGAAAACTAGTTGCGTCACTTTCTCTGAGATACGGATATTCTTCTTTGAGACGTTTAAGCAGGTAATTCATGCCGTATTCATTAACAAAATGACTGTTAGGGTTGTTCTCATAACGTTCCTTAGCCATACCCAACATCAGGTTCCAGACTTTCCGGTCATTACCAAACATCTGCCAAAGCTGGTCTTGTTGAGCCTTAGTTGGGTACAAGCATAGCTTGACTCCTTTAATTACCTTACTCATTCTAAGTTCACCTCTTTACGGCGTTGGTCGTCAATATATTTGGCCACGGCCTGCTCATTGACCGCACCAATGCTTTCAACATAGTAACTCGGTGACCACAGGTGGCGTCCCTGCTTCTTCCAGTAACTAGTTCGCAGCTCAGGGCACTCTCTAAATAATTGCCAAGCGGAAATCCCTTTTAACCAGCGTACGATATTCGTCACCGATAATTTAGGTGGCGCACTCACTAATAAGTGAATGTGATCGTCTTTACCAATCTCCATGTGGGCAATTGTAAAGCCATATTTTGAAGCAATTTCATACAAGGTTCGCTTCAAGACTATTTCAACGTGTCCTTTCAGCACTTTGTTGCGATACTTAGTTCCCCAAATGAGATGGTAATTAAGATTGTAGACCGATGTTCTACCATATGTAAGCCTATTTATATCCTTCATATCAATAATTATATCATATTGTACGCTATCCATGTGCCCGCTGGGTACAAAAGAAGGGCAATTCATCACGTCTTTAAAAGAACGTGTTTCCTTGCCCACTTTCAAAAAAGATTCCTCGCCTGGTGCTGAAACCGAGCGGGGAATCTTTGTTTTTCGTCCGGCTTTTAGCAAGGCTTCTTAATTGCCTCGAAGCAGCCAATCGATTAACATGGACGAAGACGAAAGGAGGGGGAGCCAGTGCGGCGGCGATTAATTCTATTTTATTTGATCACGCTTTTGGGGCTGACGTTTGCCCTGCCAGTCCAGGCCGACCAGCTGCCGACAACGCCCTTTAGCGATTCGAGCGCAAGTGATGCCAGCCAACCAAGCCTGACCTTTAGCACCAAACCGTCCCAGCGCCGGCACCACTACGCGATTCCGCAGAATACCCCGGTTCCCCTGGAGGGCATTCGTTGGCCAAGCAAGAAGGTGACCATCTGCATGCAGACGGACGATCCGCACATTCAACAGGCCTTCCGGGATGCCGTCAAGCGTTGGAATAAGACGAAGGCCATTCACTTTCGCTGGATCAAGAATGCCAACAAGGCGGAGGTCATCGCCCAAAGCGGGGACCTGTCCGATAATTCGCAGTCGGCCACGGTTGGCTACGTCACATCTCAGCTGGGCTCGACCAAGACCGAGTTCGACCCGGATACGCATACCCTGATCCGGGCCACGTCAACGCTGGACGCCACGCAGCTGGATTACACTAGTCGGCACTTTCGCAGCGAGGTTGCCCAGCACGAACTTGGTCACGCCATCGGGCTGGCCCACGCGCCATCCTATGCCCACAGCGTCATGATCCCACGAAACATCCAGACCGGGATCACCAAGAACGATGTCAAAAGCGTCCGGATGCTCTATCACGACTAAAAGGTTTACTAAACTTTAGTAAGCAATTGTGAGGATTTGCGCAAAACTGATTGGGCTTTAGGGCTTGGCGGGCAGAAATTAAATAAAAATTGATGATTGGTTTGAAGAAGTAAGATGGCTTGTGAAAGGGACTTCCTCGAAATAGCGGTGATTGGTATGGCTTTCGAGATAAAATTGTTGGCGATTTCACTTTAAATTCCGTTTGGTATCTGCTACTATAAGAAATGTGAAATGTATAACATGTTGATGAGAAAAGGAGAGTTTACCTTATGAAAGCTGCTTGTATGAACGATCCAGTAGATGGATATGTTACTGTTAAGGATGTTAAGCTTCGTGACCTCAAGCCAGGTGAAGCTTTAGTTGACATGGAATACTGTGGTCTTTGCCACACCGACCTGCACTGTGCTGCCGGTGAATTCGGCAAGTACCCTGGCCGGATCATCGGTCACGAAGGTGTCGGCCGTGTATCCAAGGTTGCCCCTGGCGTTACCAGCTTAAAGGTTGGCGACCGGGTATCAATCGCTTGGTTCTTCAAGGGCTGTGGCCACTGTGAATACTGCCTGACCGGCCGTGAAACTCTTTGCCGCAACGTCCTGAACGCCGGCCTGACTGCCGATGGTGCCATGGCTGAACAATGCATCGTTCCAGCTGACTACGCCGTTAAGGTTCCAGAAGGTCTGGACCCAGTTGAAGCTACTTCACTGACCTGTGCCGGTGTTACCATGTACAAGGCTCTGAAGGTTGCTGACATCAAGCCTGGTCAATGGGTATCCATCGTTGGTGCCGGTGGTCTGGGTAACCTCGGGATCCAATTTGCTCACAACGTCTTCGGTGCTCACGTTGTTGCCGTTGATGGTAACGAAGACAAGCTGAAGGCCGCTAAGGAAAACGGTGCTGAAGTATGCATCAACCGTCACGATAACAACGTTGACGAACAGATCCAAGAAAAGGTTGGCGGGGTTCACGCCGCAGTTGTTACTGCCGTTACGACCGCTGCCTTTGACCAAGCCGTTAACTCCCTGCGTCCAGATGGCAAGTTAGTTGCCGTTGCTCTGCCACAGGGTGACATGAAGCTGAACATTGCCAAGACTGTTCTGGACGGCATCATCGTTGCTGGTTCCCTGGTTGGTACTCGTCAGGACCTGGCAGAATGCTTCCAATTCGGTGCTGAAGGCAAGGTTCACCCAATCGTTCACACCCGGAAGCTCTCCGAAATCAACGACATGATCCAAGAACTGAAGGACAACAAGGTTGTTGGTCGGAACGTTGTTGACTTCTCATTGGAAAAGTAATTTGAAATAATTAAAAGCAGCGATCGTCTGGTCGCTGCTTTTTTATACTCAAAAAAATGGACGAATCACGTGGTTAGCCACGCAATTCGTCCATTCGTTTCTCTTTATAAATTGCAATTAGCCCCGCACGGACTGGCCACCGTCAACGACGATTTCCGTTCCGTTGACGAAGCGGGCCTCGTCGGAAGCCAGGAAGAGCACCGCGTAACCCACGTCTTCGGGGTTACCTAAATACCCCATTGGAATACCGGCAATCAGCTCGTCCAGCAGCTTCTTGCTAAGGGTAAACTGCTGCATCATTGGGGTGACGATCCAGCCAGGCAGGACAGCGTTGACCCGGATGTTGAACTGGCCGAGGTCCCGCGCCGCACCCTTGGTCAGGGCCCGGGAAGCACCCTTTGAGGCGGTGTACGGGGAGGCACCGGCGATTCCCTGAACGCTGGCCAGGGAAGAAACGTTGACGATGGCACCCTTGCCGTTTTGCTTCATGTAAGGAACCACGTACTTCATCCCCAAAAAGTGGGACATGGCGTTGATGTCCATGAAGTGGTGCCAGTCGTCGACGGTTGAGTCCTCCAGGCCGCTGGTCGTATCGGTGTTCCCGATGCCGGCGTTGTTGACCAGAATATCGATCTTGCCGAACTTGGCCATCGTCTGGTCGACAACCTTTTGCCAGTCGTCTTCCTTCGTGACATCCTGGATGATTGGCAGAATGCGGTCACCAAACTTTTCCGCAAACTTGTTGGCCTGCTTCTTTAAGAGGTCGAACTGGACGTCGGTCGCAACCACGTAGGCTCCTTCTTGCAAGAAGAGGCGGGCTTCGGCGGCACCCTGACCACTTGCGGCACCGGTGATAATCGCAACTTTATCTTTTAAACGATCTGTCATAATCGAAAGTCTCCTTTAATTGATTAGCGTTGTTTATCCAGCCGAAACGGCCTTTGTCAAGAAAAATTATAAAGGATAGGCGAGCGGTCGTTCAAGGGCTTTTGCGGCAAAGTTCAGAACTTTTCGTATTTTTACAGTTTCGATGAATAAAATGGTAGATTATAGAATGAAGTTAGCCACCCAGTTGGTGGTAAATAAAAAACGCCATTCGGCGTGACATCAGGTATCATATTAAGTGAACCAAACCTATATGAAAGGATGTCCGTCAAATGACGCACTTAAATGATACCATGTCTACTATTTTATTGACTACTCATAAAAAGAATGCTCATCTTACTAAAGAAGAACGTGTGATGATTGCGACTTTAAAGTCGCAAGGACTTTCCAATCGCGCAATTGGTCGCCAATTAGGAGTTAATCATCAAACAATTAATAACGAGCTCAACCGTGGTACGGTCCGCCAACTTCGTCGTCAAAAATCTAATGGTAAGATTTACGAATATTCTTACTACATCTATAGTTATGAAGCTGGTCAGGCCACATATCTTGAACATCACCGCCATTCTGGTCGTCGTCGCTTATATTATTCTTCAAAGCAATTTTTACGATTAGCTGATCAGCTAATGCTTGGTGAGTTTGACGACCACCATTACTCCCCACAAGCGGTTATTTATAAGGCTCGAGATTTAATGAATGATGGCACCCTGATCCCAAAGTCGGTTGTAACTTTATATCAATGGATTAATGAGGGTGTGCTTCGTACGTCCAATTTAGACCTCTTTGAAAAACCTAAACGTAAGCATCATCAAACTCATCCGCAAGCTAAAAGGTGCTTAGGGCCTAATATTGCTCAACGACCTCAAACTGCGGACCAACGGTCCGAAATTGGCCATTGGGAACTGGATACAGTTCAGGGACAGAAAAACGGTAATGACAGTGTTGTACTAGTAATGACTGATCGCCTTTCACGAGTTAATATCACGAGTAAAATTGCTGGTAAAACTGCGCATGCAGTAAATCAGTTCTTTATAAATTTGCGCCAGAAAATGGGCACAGATGCTTACTATCGCATTTTTAAGACAATAACCTCTGACAACGGTTCAGAATTTAGTGAGTTAACACAAGTTCACGATCATGTTTTCTATGCTGATCCGTATTCCCCTTGGGAACGTGGATCCAATGAGATCAATAACCGGTTTCTCCGCAAGGAGATTACCAAAGGTGAAGCTATAAATAACTATAGTAGTGCTCAGATCATAGCGACTAATGATTGGATGAATCACTATCCACGAGCTATGTTTAATGGACATTCGTCAATGGATATCTATCGTAAGGCCTTCTACCAAGAGATATCACAGCTCCATCAACCAATAATCAATTGGTCAGTATTATTTATTTGAGTCCAGTGGCTAACTTATTCTTGAAATTTAGGTCGATGAATAAAATCAAACCGTCGCTGAATTATTATAAAAAATAATTCATAAACTCGGCTGGGAATAACAGGCTTCAAAGAGCTGATTTGCTTCAATCTTTCCTCGAGCGGCAAGACTTTTCGGCAGTGTTTTGGACTAAAATATGGTAAAATTTGGTCAGAATTAGTCAAACGATGGAAGGTGATAAGGTGGAAAATCGAAGTATTTCGGATATTATTGAAGACTACCTCAAGGGAATTTTTGGGGATGATACTCAGATTGAGATTCGTCGCGCAGAGATTGCTGACCATTTCAATGTCGTTCCATCGCAGATTAACTACGTGATTAAGACCCGGTTCACCATTCAAAATGGCTACCTGGTCCAGAGCAAGCGTGGTGGGGGCGGCTATATCCGCATCGAACGAGTTAATTTACTTGGCGACGTCGATGTGTTAGACTCACTAGTCCAGGCAATTGGGGACTCGATTCGCGAACGCGATGCCTTTGCGATCGTGCAGACCCTATATAATGAAGACCTGATTTCGCAACGTGAGGGGGACCTGATGCTGGTGGCCTTGTCCAAGCAAACCCTGGCGGTGGACGACGCCAACTTGGAGAACAAACTTCGCGCCCGAATCTTAGTTTCGTTTCTCAATCGGCTACGGTATGAAAGTTAGAGGATGATTGTTGATGGATAACATGTTTACACCAAGCGCCAAACATGTCTTAGAAATTGCGCATGAACAGGCAAAATACTTTAAACACCAAGCTGTCGGCACTGAACACCTCCTGCTGGCCCTTTCCATGGACAAGGATGGGATTGCCAACAAGATCTTTGAACAGTTCTCAATCACCAGTGACGACATTCGTGAAGAAATTGAACGACTAATCGGCTACGGAACAATGGACGATCTCGGCCCGGCAGACTACCTGCCGTACTCGCCAAAGGCTAAGCAGGTGCTGGCCCTGGCTGGTCAGGAAGCCCAGCAGATGCACACCTTGAAGATCGGCACCGAGCACCTTTTGCTGGCACTGATTGCCGACGACGGCGTACTGTCGTCGCGGATCCTGTATAGCCTGGACGTCCTGCCACGCCAGGTTCGCAAGGTGACCCTGCGGCGGTTGGGAATCGCCGAAAACCAGGTTCGCCCGCAGCCAAACCAGCAGGGCAACAACGCGGCTGCCGCGGGGACACCGACCCTCGACAAGCTGGCCCGGGACATGACCCGGCTGGCTCGCAGTCACAAGCTTGATCCGGTGGTTGGCCGGAACAAGGAAATCAAGCGGGTCATCCAAATCCTCAGTCGGCGGACCAAGAACAACCCAGTCCTGATCGGTGAGCCGGGTGTCGGTAAGACCGCCATTGCCGAGGGCCTGGCCCAGCGGATGGTGGCCGGGACGGTTCCGGAAGAACTGGCTAACAAGCGACTGATGGTCCTGGACATGGGCTCGCTGGTCGCGGGCACCAAGTACCGGGGCGAGTTTGAAAACCGGCTGAAGAAGGTCATTGAGGAAATCCAAAATGACGGCCACGTGATCCTCTTTATTGACGAACTCCACACCCTGATCGGGGCCGGGGGTGCCGAGGGGGCCATCGATGCCTCCAACATCCTCAAGCCGGCCCTGGCCCGGGGTGAGTTGCAGACCATCGGGGCCACGACTTTGGACGAGTACCAGAAGTACATCGAGTCCGATGCGGCCCTGGAGCGGCGGTTCGCGACGGTTCAGGTCGACGAGCCAACCCCCGATGCGACCCTGAAGATTTTGAAGGGC
This sequence comes from Limosilactobacillus sp., assembly GCF_022482365.1. Lineage (NCBI taxonomy): Bacteria > Bacillati > Bacillota > Bacilli > Lactobacillales > Lactobacillaceae > Limosilactobacillus > Limosilactobacillus sp. The sequence continues at coordinate 1,013,785 of NZ_JAKVPE010000001.1, read as the reverse complement.
TTGCGGCCGAAGTATGAGGAACACCACCACGCCCAGATCACCGACGAGGCCCTGGAACAGGCCGTCAAGCTTTCGGATCGCTACATTTCGGATCGCTTCCTTCCTGACAAGGCGATTGACCTGATGGATGAAGCGGCGGCGATGGTGCGGATCGACGCTGAAGAGCGGGACGAACGCAAGCCATCCTTAGAAGACAAGCTCGACCAGCTCCGTTCTAAGAAGGAAGCCGCTATTGAAAATCAGGACTTCGACCAGGCTGCCCAATTGCGCCAGGACGAATTAACCTTGCGGGCCGAGCTGAACCGGCAGGCCAAGCGGTCGGCCAAAGCGGAGCAGAATGGCTATCGGCTCAAGGTCACCGGTGAGGACGTGGCCAAGGTTGTCTCCGAGTGGACCGGGGTGCCGTTGACCCAGCTGAAGAAGAGCGAGAGTGAACGGCTGGTCAACCTGGAACGGGTCTTGCACCAGCGGGTCATCGGCCAGGACGAGGCCGTCAGTGCAGTGGCCAAGGCCATTCGGCGGGCCCGGAGCGGGCTTAAGAATCCGAACCGGCCGATTGGCTCCTTCATGTTCCTGGGCCCAACCGGGGTTGGGAAGACCGAGCTTGCCAAGGCCTTGGCCGAGGCGATGTTTGGTTCGGAAGACAACATGATCCGGATCGACATGTCGGAATACATGGAGAAGTACAGTACCAGTCGGCTGATCGGGGCGGCGCCAGGCTACGTTGGCTACGACGAAGGGGGTCAATTGACCGAAAAAGTTCGTCAGCACCCGTACTCCGTCGTTTTGCTGGATGAAGCCGAAAAGGCCCACCCGGACGTTTTCAACCTTCTGCTGCAGGTCTTGGACGATGGCTACCTGACCGATGCCAAGGGGCGGAAGATCGATTTCCGGAACACCATCATCATCATGACCTCCAACCTGGGAGCAACCCAACTTCAGGACGAAAAGGAGGTCGGCTTCGGTGCTAAGGACCTCAGCCAGGATTACAACGCGATGGCAGCGGCCATTAAGCAGCAGCTGAAACTTCATTTCCGGCCAGAATTTTTGAACCGGATCGATGAGACGATCATCTTCCACTCCCTCAACAAGAAGGAGCTGCACCAGATCGTCAAGCTGATGGCGGATGAGCTTCGCAAACGGATTGCCAGTCAGGGGATCGACCTGAAGATCACCCCGGCGGCAATTGATGAGATTGCCAAGTTGGGCTACAACCCGGCATACGGGGCCCGGCCGCTGCGGCGTGCACTGCAGGATCACGTTGAGGATGGCCTCAGCACGGCGCTTCTGGCGGGCCAGATCAAGGCTGGCGACGAGGTGACAATTGGCGCCAACCATGGTAAGCTGACAATGAAAGTTAAGAAACCGGCGGGAACCAAGCCGGTCCTGGTAAAACTTAGTGATTAAAATTAGGGGAGCAACCAGCTACAAAGGGGTTGCTCCCCTAATCCGTGCCGAATTATGTGAAATCGTTGTCATGAGGACTTGTTCGGCATTATAATGTTAACTAATACGTGAATTGAATGAGGAGAGATGTTTAATGCGACGTACGGAGCAGCTCGAAAAGACTCGGCAGGCGATCTTGCGCACTGCCACCCGTCTTTTCTTGCAACGAGGGTTTGGTCAGACCTCGACCCGAGATATTGCAAAGGAGATTGGGATTACCCAACCGGCCTTATATCACCATTTTAGCGATAAGGAAGTGCTCTTCCTGGAAGTGATGACGCGCTTTTCACTGAAGGTGCGTCAGGACATCAACAAGGCCCTGCGCAAGCACGACCTGTCACCGGAAGACCAGCTGTATGAAATTGTGAAGGCCTTGCGCCGCCATCACCCGATCAGCATCTATGAACAGTACAATCAGGCGATGCGGCTCTTGTCCAAGAGTGCCCAGCGGAAGTTCAACATGATCTTCATGATGGATTACCTGGACCCGATTGGTGATTACTTTAAGCAGCCGGCGGTGCACCTGCGTGGCGACCTGTTGCCCAAGGAAGCGGCGGAATTATTCCTGGCCAGTCTGACCCCGGTTTTCGGGACCTACCAGATGATCGGGGGGCACGCCATTGACAATGAGCAGCGGACCAAATTGATCCTGGACTGCATCATTAACGGCATGACGAAGAAACCCGAAGCTAACGATTGACAATTGAAGGACACACGGTTATACTAATACAGTATGTAATTTGTGAGTTCATTTGAGCGTGGTGATCTATTGTCCATTGCGCTCTGCAATAAAACCAAAGACAGTTGATGACTGTTTTTGGATTTTTTTTGCCCAAAAGTTGGATTTTGGTGAAATTGTAACCAAAATGTAATATTTGGAAATGGCTCACCCAACAAATTAGAGAGGTGAACAGTTTGGCCGGACATTTAGTAAAATACGGTAAGCACCGTACCCGTCGTAGTTACTCCCGGATTAAAGAAGTTCTCGAGTTGCCTAACCTGATTGAAATCCAGACCGACTCTTACAAGTGGTTCATGGATAAAGGGCTGCGGGAAATGTTTGATGACATTATGCCAATCGATGACTTCCAAGGTAAGCTTTCCCTGGAATTCGTCGACTATCAACTTTTAGAACCAAAGTACACGATTGACGAAGCACGTGAACACGATGCAAACTACTCTGCACCACTGCACGTGACGCTGCGCCTTACTAACCACGAGACTGGTGAAATCAAGTCTCAGGACGTCTTCTTTGGGGACTTCCCACTGATGACTGACCAGGGGACCTTCATTATCAACGGTGCCGAGCGGGTTATCGTTTCCCAATTAGTTCGTTCCCCAGGTGTCTACTACAATGAAGAAACCGACAAGAACGGTCGGCCAAGCTACGGCGCAACCTTCATTCCAAACCGTGGTGCTTGGCTGGAATACGAAACCGACGCCAAGAACGTTTCCTACGTTCGGATCGACCGGACGCGGAAGCTGCCAATGACCGAACTGGTTCGGGCACTGGGCTTCGGTTCCGACGATGAAATTATCGACATGTTCGGTGGCGACAGTGAAACCCTGTCACTGACCTTGGACAAGGATGTCCACAAGAACGCCGAGGACTCCCGGGTTGAGGAATCCTTAAAGGACATCTACGAACGCCTGCGTCCAGGTGAACCAAAGACCGCTGACTCCGCCCGGAACCTCCTGACGGCGCGGTTCTTTGACCCAAAGCGTTACGACATGGCTCCGGTTGGTCGTTACAAGACCAACAAGAAGCTGATGCTCAAGTACCGGCTGCTGGGTGAAACCCTGGCCGAAACGCTGGCGGACCCAGACACTGGTGAAGTGCTGGCACAAAAGGGCGACACGGTAACCAAGGAAGTTCTGAAGAAGCTGGAACCATACCTGGACCGCGATGACTTCAAGATGGTTACCTACACGCCATCCGACGAAGCCGTTGTGACCGACCCGGTTAAGCTGCAGAAGGTCCTGGTTTACTCCAAGACTGACCCTGACCGCGTTGTGCCAATCATCGGCAATGGTCACATTCCATTGGAATACAAGCACATTGAACCAGCCGACATCCTGGCTTCTCTGAACTACTTCTTCAACCTGCAAGAAGGCATTGGTTCCACCGATGATATCGACCACTTGGGTAACCGGCGGATTCGTTCCGTGGGTGAACTGCTGCAAAACCAGTTCCGGATCGGGCTTGCCCGGATGGAACGGGTGGTTCGTGAGCGGATGTCAATTCAAGATCCTGACACCGTGACGCCACAGCAGCTGATCAACATTCGGCCAGTGGTTGCCTCCATCAAGGAATTCTTCGGTTCATCCCAGCTGTCCCAGTTCATGGACCAGACCAACCCGCTGGGTGAATTGACCCACAAGCGGCGTCTGTCCGCCCTGGGTCCTGGTGGTTTGACTCGTGACCGGGCCGGCTATGAAGTCCGGGACGTGCACTACACCCACTACGGCCGGATGTGCCCAATCGAAACGCCTGAAGGTCCAAACATTGGTCTGATCAACAGCCTGTCTTCCTACGCCCGCGTTAACAAGTACGGCTTCATCGAAACTCCATACCGGCGTGTTTCCTGGAAGACCCACAAGGTTACTGACAAGATCGATTACTTAACGGCCGACGAAGAAGATAACTTCGTGATTGCTCAGGCCAACTCGCCATTAACTGATGATGGTTCATTTGTTGACAAGCAGGTTATGGCCCGTGACAAGGATGAATACGTTGAAACTAGTGTTGAAAACGTCGACTACATGGACGTTTCTCCAAAGCAAGTTGTCTCCGTCGCTTCCGCATGTATTCCATTCCTTGAAAACGACGACTCCAACCGTGCCCTGATGGGTGCCAACATGCAGCGGCAGGCGGTTCCTCTGATCAACCCGCACGCGCCACTGGTAAGTACCGGGATTGACTACAAGGCAGCCCATGACTCCGGGGTAGCCATGATTGCCAAGAAGCCAGGAACGGTTGAATACGTTGATGCTCGTGAAGTACGGGTTCGTGAAGACGATGGTACTTTGGACACTTACAAGCTGATGAAGTTCCGTCGTTCCAACGGTGGTAAGAACTACAACCAGCGGCCAATCGTCAAGGTCGGTGAGCACATTGATGCCGACGATGTCTTAGCCGATGGTCCATCAATGGAACAGGGTGAACTAGCCCTGGGTCAAAATCCACTGATCGCCTTCATGACTTGGCAAGGGTACAACTTCGAAGATGCCATCGCCATCAGCGAACGCCTGGTTAAGGATGACGTTTACACGTCTATCCACATTGAGTCCTACGAGTCCGAAGCCCGGGAAACCAAACTGGGACCTGAAGAAATGACTCGTGAAATTCCAAACGTCGGTGACGACGCCTTGAAGGACCTGGACGAAGACGGGATTGTCCGTGTCGGTGCTGAAGTGCACGACGGCGACATCCTGGTCGGTAAGGTGACGCCAAAGGGGATGACGGAACTGTCCGCCGAAGAACGGCTGCTCCACGCCATCTTTGGTGAAAAGTCCCGTGAAGTTCGTGATACCTCACTGCGGGTTCCTCACGGCGGTGGCGGAATCATCCAGGACGTTAAGATCTTCACCCGTGAAAATGGGGACGAACTGTCACCAGGTGTTAACACCATGGTCCGGGTCTACATCGCTCAGAAGCGGAAGATCCAGGTCGGTGACAAGATGTCTGGTCGTCACGGTAACAAGGGTACTGTTTCCATCGTTGTGCCTGAAGAAGATATGCCATACATGCCAGACGGGACGCCAATCGACATCATGCTGAGTCCAATGGGTGTGCCATCCCGTATGAACATCGGGCAGCTGCTCGAATTGCACCTGGGGATGGCTGCTAAGCGCCTTGGTATTCACATGGCCACGCCAGTCTTTGATGGTGCCACCGACAAGGATGTTTGGGACGCCGTTCGTGAATCCGGGTTCCCTGAAGACGGGAAGACGGTGCTTTACGATGGCCGGACCGGTGAACCATTTGAAAACCGGGTTGCCGTTGGTTCCATGCACTACCTGAAGCTGGCCCACATGGTTGACGATAAGATCCACGCCCGTTCAACTGGTCCTTACTCACTGGTTACGCAACAGCCACTGGGTGGGAAAGCCCAGTTCGGTGGTCAGCGGTTTGGTGAAATGGAAGTTTGGGCCCTCGAAGCTTACGGGGCTGCCTACACTCTCCAGGAAATCCTGACTTACAAGTCCGATGATACCGTTGGTCGTGTTCGGACCTACGACGCAATCATCAACGGTCAGCCAATTCCAAAGCCGGGCGTTCCAGAATCATTCCGTGTGCTGGTTAAGGAACTGCAAGCCCTTGGCCTGGACATGAAGGTCTTGGATAGCAACCACAAGGAAGTTCAATTAAAGAACATGGATGAAGATGACTCTGAAGTCGTCAGCGTTGATGCCCTGGCCAAGTACGCCGAACAGCACAACGCCGATGGTCAGAAGAAGGACGCTGCAAAGGCCTCATCTGCATCAAAGACTGAAGATAAAACAAAGCAAGACTAACCGTTCTTCAACCGAGATTTACTGAAATAAGGAGGAACATCCTTTGATTGATGTCAATAAATTTGAAAGCATGCAGATCGGTCTGGCTTCTCCAGATAAGATCCGTAGCTGGTCGTATGGTGAGGTTAAAAAGCCAGAAACGATCAACTACCGGACCTTAAAGCCGGAAAAGCAGGGTCTGTTTGACGAGCGAATCTTTGGCCCAACTAAGGACTACGAGTGTGCTTGTGGTAAGTACAAGCGGATTCGCTACAAGGGTCGGATTTGTGACCGCTGTGGTGTCGAAGTTACTAGTTCCAAGGTTCGTCGTGAACGGATGGGCCACATCGAATTAGCTGCGCCGGTTTCCCACATCTGGTACTTTAAGGGAATTCCAAGCCGGATGGGCCTGGTACTGGACATGAGCCCACGTTCCCTGGAAGAAGTCATCTACTTCGCTTCCTACGTTGTTTTGGATCCTGGTGACACCCCACTGGAAAAGAAGCAACTGCTTTCCGAAGCGGACTACCGGGAAAAGAAGCAGGAATACGGCAACCGCTTCACCGCTGAGATGGGTGCTGCCGCGGTCAAGAAGCTTCTGGCCGACGTTGACCTGCAAAAGGAAGCCAACGAACTGAAGGAAGAGCTCAAGGAAGCCACGGGTCAGAAGCGGACCCGGGCCATCCGGCGTCTGGACATTCTGGAAGCCTTCCTCAAGTCCGGCAACAAGCCAGAATGGATGGTCATGGACGTTATTCCGGTCATGCCACCGGACCTGCGTCCAATGGTTCAATTGGAAGGTGGCCGTTTCGCCACTTCCGACTTGAACGACCTCTACCGGCGGGTTATCAACCGGAACAACCGGTTGAAGCGCCTGCTGCAGCTGCAGGCTCCTGGAATCATCGTCCAGAACGAAAAGCGGATGCTGCAGGAAGCCGTTGACGCCCTGATCGATAACGGTCGGCGGGGTCGTCCGGTGGCCGGTCCTGGTAACCGTCCGCTTAAGTCCCTGTCCCACCTGCTCAAGGGTAAGCAGGGGCGGTTCCGTCAGAACCTGCTGGGGAAGCGGGTTGACTACTCCGGTCGTTCCGTTATCGATGTTGGTCCATCCCTGAAGATGAACCAGATGGGTCTGCCAGTTCCAATGGCCCTGGAGCTCTTCAAGCCATTCATCATGCACGAACTGGTTAAGCGGGGCCTTTCCGCTAACGTTAAGGCTGCCAAGCGCAAGATTGACCGCCGGGATGACGATGTCTTCGATGTTCTGGAAGACGTTATCAAGGAACACCCAGTACTGCTGAACCGGGCACCTACCCTGCACCGGCTTGGTATTCAGGCCTTCGAACCAATCCTGGTTTCCGGGAAGTCAATGCGGCTGCACCCACTGGTATGTACCGCCTACAACGCCGACTTCGATGGTGACCAGATGGCCATTCACGTGCCACTGTCCGACGAAGCCCAAGCGGAAGCCCGTCTCCTGATGCTGGCTGCCCACCACATTCTGAGCCCACGTGACGGTGAACCAATCGTGGCCCCATCTCAGGATATGGTTATCGGTAACTACTACATGACCACTGAAGACAAGGGTCGTGAAGGCGAAGGCATGATCTTCAAGAACACCGACGAAGCCGAGATGGCCTACCGGAACGATTACGTTTCCCTGCAGACCCGGGTTGGTGTTCAGGTTTCCTCATTCCCTGACAAGCCATTTACTGACGAGCAGCGGAACAAGATCATGGTGACCTCCGTTGGTAAGCTGATCTTCAACCGGATCATGCCAAAGGACTTCGCCTACATCAACGAACCAACCGACGCCAACATTCACGAAGGCGTTGACGACAAGTACTTCCTGGAACCTGGTGAGGACATCCACGAATACCTGGAGAATGCTCCACTGGTTCCACCATTCAAGAAGGGCTTTTTGTCCGACTTGATTGCCGAAGTTTACAAGCAATACAAGGTTACTAAGACCTCCCAGTTCCTGGACCGAATCAAGGACCTTGGTTACTACGAATCCACCATTTCTGGCCTGACGACCGCGATGTCCGATATTCACGATCTGCCTGAAAAGCCAGAGATCCTGGACAAGGCCCAGAAGCAGGTTGACCTGATCACCAAGCAGTTCCGCCGTGGTCTGATTACGGATGACGAACGGTACGAACGGGTTATCGGTGCCTGGAACGATGCCAAGGACGAGGTTCAAAATAAGCTGATTGAGCACATGGATATCCACAACCCAATCAACATGATGTCCGACTCCGGTGCCCGTGGTAACATCTCCAACTTTACCCAGCTGGCCGGAATGCGTGGTCTGATGGCCGCACCAAACGGTAAGATCATGGAACTGCCTGTTAAGTCCAACTTCTACGAAGGGCTGTCCGTCCTGGAAATGTTCCTGTCCTCACACGGTGCTCGTAAGGGGATGACGGATACTGCCCTGAAGACCGCCAACTCAGGTTACCTGACCCGGCGGCTGGTTGATGTTGCCCAGGACGTGGTTGTTCGTGAAAAGGACTGTGGAACTGACCGTGGTCTGGAAGTTACCGCCATTACCAACGGGAACGAAATGATCGAACCACTGTACGACCGGATCATGGGTCGTTACACGATGAAGTCCGTCTTTGATCCAAAGACCGGTGAGAAGATCGTCGGCAAGAACGTCCTGATCGACGAAGAGATGGCTCAGAAGATCGTTGACGCCGGCGTTAAGAAGGTTACGATTCGTTCTGCCTTCACTTGCAACACTGAACACGGTGTTTGTGAACGCTGCTACGGTCGGAACGCCGCTACCGGTGATCGGGTTGAAATGGGTGAAGCCGTTGGTACGGTTGCCGCTCAGTCAATCGGTGAACCAGGTACCCAGCTGACGTTGCGGAACTTCCACACTGGTGGTGTTGCCGGCAACGAAGATATCACCCAAGGTCTCCCTCGTGTGCAGGAAATTGTTGAAGCCCGGAATCCTAAGGGGCGTGCAACCATTTCCGAAGTTACCGGGGAAGTTGAGTCAATCGAAGAAAACCCAGCTGAACGGACCAAGGACGTTACTATTAAGGGTGAAACCGACACCCGGACCTACACCCTGCCGATTACGGCCCGGATGGAGGTTGCTGAAGGCGACTTTGTTCACCGTGGGACCGCACTGAACGTTGGTTCCATTGATCCAAAGGAACTGATTCAGGTTCGCGACGTTCTGTCCACCGAAACCTACCTGCTGGCTCAGGTTCAGGGTGTTTACCGGATGCAGGGGATTGACCTGCTGGATAAGCACGTTGAAATCATGATTCGGCAGATGATGCGCAAGGTTCGGGTCATGGATCCTGGTGACACCGACCTGCTGCCTGGTCAGACGATGGACATCGGTCAATTCCGTGACGCCATCAAGAAGACCCTCTACGCCGGTGGAATCCCGGCCACGGCTCGTCCGCTGATCCTCGGAATCACCAAGGCCGCTCTGGAGACGAACAGTTTCCTGTCCGCTGCCTCATTCCAGGAAACCACGCGGGTCCTGACCGACGCTGCTATTCGTGGTAAGAACGATCCACTGGTCGGCTTAAAGGAAAATGTTATCATCGGGAAGATCATTCCTGCCGGGACGGGGATGCCAACCTACCGGAATATTAAGCCAAAGGAAGTTAGTGTTGCTGCTTACTCCATCAAGGACTTAGAAGCCAAGATGAAAGAGGAAGACAAGCAAAACTAAGCTTGTGGACAAGAAAAAAGGAGGCTGGGAAGTATCCCAGCCTCCTTTTTTGTGATTTGAGGTGTTTCTTTGACTAAAAAATATCAAATTGAAATTCCCGAGTCGGCACTGAAACAGACGGACTTTAAGCCCGGTGACAAGTTAGCCCTGAGCGTCAACCACAAACAGCTCGACCTGCGTCCGGCACGGGTGATTGACCAGCTGCCCCAGATCAGTTTCTGGTGGTACGCCCTCCCGGCGGCCATCATGACGGTGGTCTTTTACCTGTTTTTCCGCTCGATCCACTACCACGGAGCGGTGCCGCTGACCGGCAGCGACTATTCGCTGGCCAACGGTGCCCTGGTCCTGGGGGTTATTTCGGGTCTGGTGACCTTTGTGGCGACCTTCGTGATCGAAAAGCTGCGCAAGACCGGCCCGGCCAAGGACTTCTATTGGCGGAGCCTGCCGCCATTGGCGATTGCCTGCGGGCTGATCATGCTCTTCTCCTTTACGGCGGTCTTCTGGTTGCTCGGACAGATGTTTATGGACGCCCGCTTTGACCTCTATACGTCGACCTTCTTTCTCTTCGTGATCGATGCCGGGGTCAACTACATCATGATCAACCTGGCCATGACCCTGACCTCGGGCGTGGTAACCAACCTGCTCACGATCATGATCATCGGGGGAATGCTCTTCTCGATGCTGACGAACTCGGCGCGGGATTGGTGGAAGCACAACTTCAGCTTCCTGGGGACGGCGCAGAATTCGGCCAACCTCCAGTTCAACGTCACCCTGATCTTTTCCGGCCTGCTGATGATGGTGCTGGTGGACTACCTGTTCGTCAACGTCCAGAAGCGCTACAAGGGCAAGGGGGTCCTGGTGCTTCGCTGGCTGCTCTACATGCTGTCGGCCTGCGTGGCCGCGATTGGGATCTTCCCCAACGACCCAAAGTACCATATTCTCCACGATCGGATCTCGATGTGGCTGGTCTACATCATGCTGATCATCATCGTGCTGGTCCGCTGGATCCTGCCGGAGGTGACCCGCCAGTTCCTGATCCTGTCCTACATCATGGGTGCCTTGATGGGTCTGGGCTACATTTTCTTCAAGCTCAGCGACTATCTTTCGCTGACCGCCTTTGAGCTTTTGGAATTCGGCTTGGCCTTTTCCTGGCTCCTCTTGTTGTTGCAAAATATCGAAAACCTGGCCCGTTTTGGTCATAACCTCTTCCTGGTGAAAATCGTGCCGGGTGAGGATGACCAACAGGACCACTAAAACTAACCGCTCCACTTGCTGGGGCGGCTTTTTTATGGGCAAAAAATCAGGACGAGGACGGTGGCTAGACAAAGGGCCGGTAAGAAGGGAAGGCGGACCGTGGCTCGTGAAAAGGCAAAGCAGGGGAGGGCCAGGAGGCAGGCAACCAGTAGGAGGATGACCCCCTTGTACCAGCCGAAGAAGATAAAAACGACGGTCAGGTACATGAGGTCGCCGCTGCCCATCCCGTGGCGGGGCAGAGTTAGGAGACCGATAAAGACTAGAAAGCCTCCCCCGATCAAGAGGCTGCTCGGGGAGGACCAGTGCCAATCCGGCAGCAGTCCCGCCAGCGTGATGAGACCGATCAGGCTGAGCGGGTAGAGAACCTGGTAGAGCAGGTCGGTGGTGGTGATGAAGAGCAGCGCCATGAGGAAAATCAGGACGAGAACGTTGTGAAAGACGTCCGCACCACCGCAGCAAAACATTAAGAGACCACAGCTGGCTTCGCTGAGCGGCCAATAGGGGTTAATCGGCTGGCGGCAGAAACGGCAGCGCCCGGCCTGAAGGAGGTAACCGCAAATGGGGATCAGCTGCCACCAGGAGAGTGCGCGATGGCAGTGTTCGCAGTAAGAGCGGGCGGGGGAGTGCGGGGACTGCCCCTGGCCCAGTCGGTAGGCGCAAAGGTTAATAAAGGAAGTCGTGCAGGTGGCGAGGACGGTAAAGACTAGTAGAATAAGCATAAAAAATCCCTCCTACTAGATAAGTACGGAAAAAAACGCCGAAAGCATTAAATTAAATTTTGCCGTCTCTCGTTGACATTCCTTGGGGGACGTGATAGTCTATTGAAGGTGCTTTTTTAGCAACGGAGTGTCTGTCGTTGGGCAGACTGTGCGTCAACGAAGGCACGACAATCTAATATTCATCCAGTCATTTTTTTATTTTCAAAAAAGAACCGCCTGGATGTGTGGACTTAAATCAAGGAAGGGGAAAAATTATGCCAACCATTAACCAATTGGTACGTAAGGGCCGTAAGAGCCACCGTGGCAAGTCAAAGTCACCAGCTCTGGGCTATGTTTACAACACTTTTAAGAAGGAAGAAGTTAAGACTCCATCACCGCAAAAGCGTGGGGTTGCTACCCGTGTCGGGACGATGACTCCTAAGAAGCCTAACTCAGCTCTGCGGAAGTACGCCCGTGTACGTCTTTCCAACCTGATCGAAGTTACTGCTTACATTCCTGGTATTGGTCACAACCTGCAGGAACACTCAGTTGTCTTAATCCGTGGTGGTCGTGTTAAGGACTTGCCTGGGGTTCGTTACCACATCATCCGTGGTACCCTGGATACTGCCGGTGTTGAAGGCCGGATGCAGTCACGGTCCAAGTACGGTGCCAAGAAGCCGAAGAAGTAATTTTAAGGAGGAGTTAAGTAATGCCACGTAAAGGACATGTACAAAAGCGTGAAATTTTACCAGATCCAGTGTACAACTCAAAGCTGGTTACGAGCTTAATCGACCACTTGATGGTTGACGGTAAGCGCGGGACTGCTACCAAGATTCTGTACGCTGCCTTTGACCAAATCAAGGAAGAAACTGGCAACGATCCAGTTGAAGTTTTCCAACAAGCTATGGAAAACGTTATGCCTGTACTGGAAGTTAAGGCTCGTCGTGTTGGTGGTTCCAACTACCAAGTTCCGATCGAAGTTCGTCCAGACCGGCGGACTACTTTAGGTCTTCGTTGGATTGTTCAATACGCACGGCTGCGTGGGGAACACACGATGGTAGAACGGCTTTCCCGTGAAATCATCGATGCTTCCAACAACACTGGTGCTTCTGTTAAGAAGCGTGAAGACACTCACCGGATGGCTGAAGCTAACCGGGCCTTCGCACACTACCGCTGGTAATCACTGTCGATTGAAACCAGCTGCTTAGCAGGTTACAATTAAGGGGTGACGTTATTAATGAATGATCGTCATCCCTTTTTCTAAAAATGACGATTTAATTGTACGGAAGGAGATACACTTAAAAGATGGCTAACAAGCGTGAATACCCTCTTAATAAGA